>JANNPJ010000263.1:0-6736 GCA_031400005.1 Kineosporiaceae bacterium
CGGCGAGGAGGAGCACAAGACCGATCTCTCCCAGCAGCGGGCTGACCACCTCGTCGAAGACCCGGGGGAGGCGCCCTGCCAGCGGTGACACCTCAAGGAGGTAGACGCTGGCAAACAAGGTGATCGCCAGGAAGAAAGCGCAGGGCGACAGACGGCTTGTCCATCGAACAGCTGCGGAAGGGCGCGATTGTACGTCGTGGTTCATCAGGGTTTCCGTCCGTGGAAGGTGTGTCTGGGCAGGTCTTATCACCGGGATCTCGCTGCCAGCCGCCGAGAGGCTGGTGCTGATTCGACTGGAATGCCTTGGAAAAACTCGGTATTCGCTGGAACCGCTGCTTGAGGATTCCCTTCGACCTGCACGTTGGTGAAGGTGAACGGCAGGCCAGCCGCGAAGGTGGAGCGCCGGTGATCCATGAGCTGGAAGTGCACATGTGGTTCGCTGGAGTTGCCGGAGTTGCCGCACGCAGCGATGATCTGACCGGCTTGAACGGTGTCGCCGGCGGTGACCGTGGTCGAGTTCTTCTGCAGGTGGGCCATCAAGGCGTAGCTGCCGTCGTGCAGGTCGATGATCACTTGGTTTCCCAAGAGCCAGCCGGTGCCGAAGAATTGACCGAGTTCACGCAGCGAGCCCTCCACCAGAAAGTAGGGCAGGATCGGCCAGGCGCTGCGGCTGAGGTGATCTCGGGCACCATCTTTGGCTACCAGCACGGTTCCGTCGGCGGGGGCGTGCACGGGCTGGCCGAAGGCGGGGTAGTCGCGCGGTCGGCGTAGGCCAAAGCCCTTGCCGAAGGCCGGGCGGCTGCCGGGCTTCGGTTCGTACACGACGTCGATCGCGTAGGTCTGGCCGAAGGTGTGCATGCCGTGGCTCGGTACCTTGCTGGCCGGGCTGTTCAGTGCCTGCCACCGGCCGCGTACGGGTGACTGCACCGGACGGGGTGGGAGGTGGTTACGGCGCGGGAGGAGAAACCCGGCCAGCGCGAGCAGGAGGAACACCAGACCGAGCAGTGACAGCAGCGGGATGACCACCTCGTCGACGACCCGGGGCAGGCGCCGGGCCAGCGGTGGCACCTCAAGGATGCGGACGCTGGCGAACAGGGAGAGCGCCAGAAGCGCAGCGCAGGGCGAGAGACGGCTTGTCCATCGAACACCTGCGGAAGGGCGCGATCGTACGTCGTGGCTCATCGGGTTCCGTCCGTGGAGGGGTGGTATGGATCGGTGTTCGTCGGTCAGCGTTCTGCCGACGCGAGAATGACCAGTAACGGCACGACCCGGGTTGCGGGGATCTCGTAGTGGCCGCGGCTGCCTTTGCGCAACCATCCCGCGGCCAGAAGCGGCCGAATATGGTGGTAGAGCTGGCCACTCGTGCCTAGGGTTTCGATCGAGCTCAGCTCGGCCGTGCTGCGCTTTCCCTGCGCTACTTGCTGCAGGAGGAGCAACCGCACGGGATGGGCGAGGGCAGCGATGGCGTCGGCGAAGTCCGACCAATCGGCCGAGAGTAGCCGATCCGTGGTGGCCGACAGTTGCCACTCGAACGGCTCGCCGGTCGGCAACTGCACCGATCCGACGAGCATGACGGCGCCGTCCGGGTGGTCGATGCGCTGGCGCAGGCCCTCCAGCGCCCAGAACTTCTCGCGCGCAGCAGCAGTCTGCGCGGTGGGCGCATTTGCTTCCAGTAGGGCCAGTACCGAGTCCAGCTTTCGGCTCAGTTCCTCCAGCGCCGGGCCTTGCGATGACGGATCCGTGTCGACCACGTTGCGACTCCATCCTGGCCAGAGCCAGCTATCCGACCGTAGCCGCCTGCTACGTGATTGCGTAGCTTAGGGCCTTGGCTGGATCTGGAGTCACCCCCGGTACGAGCGTAGCCCGGTTGCTCCTGCCTAGCTTGTCCAGTTTCAGGGGATCTCTTGTAAAGGTATGGAATTCCGTACTACGGTTCCTTGTCAGCGGTCAGACCAAGGGGACGCCGGGATCGGCTCGGTGCACCACGTCCTGATCACTGACCGGGAAGGCAGACGATGAACGGCATCAACCGGAGCGACCTGGACGAAGTCACGGCCAAGGCCTTCAAGGAGCTCCAGATAGCGATCAACTCGCACAGCGAGAAGAGTGTCCTGATGTACAGCCATGCCTTGCGTGCCCTGGTGCAGCTCCGGCAGCAGGTCATCGCCGAAGCTCGCTACGAGTGAGGAACTACGAGGAGCCAGCACTGGCTAGCGGGGTCATGGAAAGGGCCCAGAAACCGGCGTAGCGGCCACCGCGGCGCAAGAGTTCCTCGTGGCTGCCTTGCTCAACGATCCGGCCATTATCCAGAAACACGACGCGATCGGCGCGTCGGACGGTTCGCATCCGATGCGCGACCATCACCACCGTCCGGCCCGCCGACAGGCGCTCGATTCCCTCGTGAATGGCCCTCTCGTTGACCGGGTCCAGTGCGGAGGTCACCTCGTCCAGCAAAACGATGGGCGCATTCTTCAGCAGCGCTCGCGCGATCGAAACACGTTGACGCTCACCACCTGACAGCAGCGCGCCGCCCTCGCCGACATTCGTTGCCCATCCTCCAGGGAGGCGCTCGATCACGTCGTCCAACCGGGCCGCGGATGCTGCCGCCCGGACCTCGGCCGTACTTGCATCGGGGCGGCCGAGCCGCACATTCTCCTCGATCGTGTCGTCGAAGAGATAGACGTCCTGGAAGACGATGGCGATCTGCGCCATCAGCACCTCGACGCTGATCGCCCGCACGTCCGCGCCACCCACCCGCACCACGCCGGCGTCCACGTCGTAGAACCGTGCGAGCAACTGCAGCAAAGTGCTCTTACCCGCACCCGACGGTCCGACGACCGCAAGTCGCTGGCCTTGTGGGACGGCCAACGACACGTTGTCGATCACCGTGCAGTCGCCATGCTGGAAGGTGACGGACTCGAACTCGAGGTCATGGCCTACCGGTTGGATTGGTTCGCGAGCCTCCGGCAGCGGCGGGGTACGCAACACCGTGTCCAGCCTGGCCAGTTCGGACTGTGCGCCGCGCATTTTGGCACTGAACTCCGCCAGCGACAGCAACGGATCCGCACAGCGAGCGGCCAGCACCATGATGACCAAAACCTCTGCTGCACCGATATTTCCACCGATCACGAGGTAAGCACCAAGGACCAGCAAACCGGTGAACATCGCTTGCACCGTGAGCGCCAAACCTACCGCGCCGGGCAGTACCGACAGTGTCGAACGACGGGAAGCACGCTGGACCTCCTGCAACGAGTCGTCAAGTAACCGGAAGCGCTCGACGGTCCGCCCGCCTGCTCGCAGCACCGGCTGAGCCTGAAGATACTCGATGACCCGTCCGGTTGCCGCCCGGTCGCGTTCGCCGCGCTCCGTATCGGTAGCGGCCATCGAACGTCCCGCCCAGATCTGCACCGCCGCAACGATCGGCGCGGCAGCCAGCGCGGCCAGCCCCATTCTCCAGTCGAAGAACAGCATCACGGCAACGATCGTCAGGGGAGTCACCCAGGCGGAGATGAGCGGTCCCAGCAGATGTGCCGCCACGCCCATAGCCTGCAGGAGGCCGCGGCTGGCCAACACCGACACCTCCCCGACCCGGTCGGCGTTGTACCAGCCGATGGGTAACCGGGCCAGGTGGTCACCAAGACGGTGATACATACCCCGCAGCAAAGTGGTCCCCACCCGGAAGCCGGACACATTGCTGAGATAGTGCAGCACTGCGTAGATCACGACTGCGACCCCGAACGCGATCAGCCAGGGCCAGGCCTCTGCGGGAGTGCTCCCGAACAGCTCCCGCAGCACGGGAACCAGCAGTGCGTAAGACAACCCCTCGGCAATTGCGGTCGTCGTCATCAAGGCGACGGTGCGGCGCACCGGCGGGGCGTACTCGGGTCCCAGGACACGCAGCAGCATTCGGATCATCGGATCTCGTCTCCTTGCCTTACGTCACTGTGGGTTTCACTGTCGGCGCCCTTCGATCCATGGGATTGCCAGAACGCGGCGAACTTTCCCTTGTGCGCCAGCAGTTCGGCGGGCCTACCACGCTCGACAATTGTTCCGTTCTCCAGCATCAGGACGGTATCGGCGGCGGCGATCGTCTCCAGACGATGGGCGATGACGAGGACCGTTCGATCCTCCTTCAGCGTTGTCAGCGTTTGTCGCACCGCCTGTTCGGTCTGCGGATCGGCGAAAGCGGTCGCCTCGTCGAGCACCAGCACGGGAGCTTCGCAGAGCAGTGCGCGGGCGAGTGAAATCCGTTGTGCTTCACCACCTGACAGTCCTGCATCAGTACCGATGACCGTTTCATATCCACGCGGCAGCTGAAGGATGCGATCGTGGATGTTCGCTTGCCGGGCGGCTCGAATCACGTCGTCGAGGTCGGCATGCGGAACCGCCAGCGCGATATTTTCTGCGACCGATGCGCGCAGCAGGCAAACGTCCTGGAAGACGAAGGAGACCATCCGATAAAGCTGCCGGCTGTCAAGCTCACGCAGGTCGACGCCACCAAGGGTGACCGAACCGTGGGTTGGATCAAAGAACCGCGGCAAAAGCTTGACCAGGGTGGACTTTCCGCTTCCTGATGGGCCGACTATTGCGGTGACCGTTCCTGGTTCCAGCTCCACGTCGATCCCACGCAGGATCTCGTGATCGGCAACGTAGCCAAATCGCACGGCACGAAGTTCCACTCGGTGGCCCTGTGGCGCGACCGGGTACTCAGGCTCCGGGAGCGACGGCACCGCGAGCACGTCCCGGATTCGTTCGACCGCGCGCCGGGCGGCCTGCATGTCGTCGAAGCCGTGGCCCAGCGCCGCTACCGGAGCGGTCAGGCCCAGTCCGAGCAGCACGAAGGGCAACAGGTCGGCAGGCGCCATGTCGCCTGTCGTGATCAGCGTCGCGCCGCCGATCAGCACGACCAGCAACACGAACGGCGGCGACAGCGCCACGTGCATCCCTGCGGCGATCCCGGAGATACCGTGCACCCACCGAACAAAGATGCTGACGAAATCATCTGCAGCGCTGAGGAATGTACGGTGGGCGCGCTCCGTTCCAGCAAAGGCTTTGACCACCGAGATACCCTGGACAAACTCGACCACCGAACTCGCAATCCGACCCATCGCCGCATCGAACTCCTGCTGTTCGCGCAGCCGGTCTGGAGTCATCATCGCCGGGACCAGCGCGATGGCGAGCACCACCGGGACCAGCGTGATCAACGTGAGTCGCCAGTCAATGGTGAACAGGTAGATCAGCGACACCAATGGAACCACGAATGAGGAAGCGAGATCGCCGGGGGTATGGACGATGAATGGGTGCACGGCACTCACGTCTTCGCCCACGACCTTGGCCAACTCGCCGGTCCGGCGCCGGGAGAGCCAGTCGATCGGTGCCAACCCCAGTCGCGCTGCCAGAGCTCGTCGAAAGGTCAGTTGCACCTGGCCGTCGACAAGGTGCCCGATTCCAGATGCCGCGGCCGTGAACAGCAGTCGGACGAACAAGCCGACCGCACCAGCGATCACGGCGATCCAGACTTGACGCTGGTCAATGGGGCCGGGCGAGATCAGAGTTCGACCTAACTCGACCACTGCCAGCAGCGGTGCAAGACCCGCGACAGCGCCGAGGACTTGCAAGAGCACAACCGCGGAGAAACTCCAGATGTGTCGGTGTATCAGTTGTGCCACTATCCGGTCCGGCGCGGGATCGGCAGCCGATGGCGGCGTGGAGTGTTTCCTTTCCTGAGCAAGGTCAGTGGTCGTCATCCCTCTCCTTTCGAAGCTCTCGCGTGCAGGGCAGCCGCGCATTGAGTTTTGGTACGTGTACGAAAAGTACCCTCGAGCTCCTGGGTTGTCGACCATTTAGGCCAAAACGCCCACAGGTTCGCGGGCGGGATGGTGAGACGGCACGATGGGGGAGGTGCCCCCACCCAACCCCTCGCGCGGCCGGACGGGCCGGCCATCGCGGACCTCTCGTGCGCAGATCCTGACCGCGGCGCGGCAGATCATGGACCGGGATGGCTGGAAGAAGCTGACCATTCGCCGTCTCGCCGCCGAGCTCGACGTCGGCGCGATGACGCTGTACCACCACGTCCAGGACCGGGAGGATTTGCTGGTGCAACTACTCAACGAACACGTCGAGCAGTTCCCGCGGCCGGACCTGCCCAGCACGCCGCGTGACCGCATCGTCGTCGCAGCCACCGTGATGCACGACGCCCTCGCTGCGTGGCCATGGGCGGCTGAGGTCATCACCACGGACGGTTTCCTCAGCCGCATCGGCGACTCGGCTCAGTGGATCGTCGAAAACATTGTGGCCGGAGCCATCGACTACGGATGCACACCTGAACAGGCTGTCGACGTCTTCCGCAACCTCTGGTACTTCACCGTCGGCGAGGTCCTCGTTCGCGCCCGCTCCGGCCGCCGACAGAACGACGGCGGACCCGCCAGCGGCGACGCCTTCTTCAGCGAGACCGCGGGCATCAGCATCAAGGCAGGCAGGCTCGACGCGTCTCAGCAGCCGCACTTGGCCGCCATCGGTGACCGATGGTCGTCCCTGGCCGCGCGAGACATCTACCCCGAAGGGCTGCGGGCATTCGTTGACGGGCTGCTCGCACAGGCCACAGCGAAAACTCCATGAATCGCCTACGAGGGCGCCACTGGAGGAGACCGATTACGAGGCGTCGTCCCGGCGTCGTCCACCGTCGCCGCTTCAGTCAGGGTGGCCGACGATGTTGATGACGTTGCCGTCCGGTGCT
>JANNPJ010000264.1:0-6590 GCA_031400005.1 Kineosporiaceae bacterium
CCCCGACGTGTTTCACCTCGCAGGCAGCGCACGCACAGTAACCAGAGAGGCACAGCCAGTCGGTTCTCGCCGTCAATCGAACGCCTGGTTAGCGAGGCGCACGGTCAGTCACATCGATACGGTCAATCACATCGAGTCGGACGCCCGGCGAAATCGATCTCCGCCAGCCAGGAGATGACGGCTTCGGCCTGGGCATGCTGGAACGCCCGGGCGGTCGGCAGCCCGATCGGAGGTGGCAGCCGGGCGGCATCGGCGAAGTAGCCGGCACAGCCGACGAGCACCGCAACCAGATCATCCAGATCGGCCCCGGCGCGGAGGGCGAGTTCGGCGAGCAACGCCTGAGTGTCATGCCCCCGTAAAGCCGGACATTGATCAGCAGCAGCACCCGGTCGAACCAGGCCACGCCCTGAGCGGCATGCGGCCAGTCGACGACCATCACGGCGCTGTGGTCTCCGCTCCGAGACCCGGCGCCGTCCCGGCCCTTCCTCGTGTTCGCGGTGGGGTCGGCGCTCGTGGTGATCAACAGGTTGTCGGCGCGGATATCCCCATGGACGAGCGTGTTCCCGGCAAGCGCGGCCAAGCCGCGCTCTTCCCCGGCGCACAGGGCGTCGAGACGGCCGGCAGCCCCAACCGATCCGCACCCCAGACGCCGTCACCATGATCCGAGAATGGCATCCGCCCGGATCATCCGGTCACACCTTTACGGCGAAGCCTCCCGGCGGGTCAGTCTCCGGTCAGCGCCTGGCGGACGGCGGTGGCGAAGGCTTCCGGCTCGTCGACAGGGCCGCCGTGATGGCCCGGGAACACCTGAGCCGATGTTTCGAGCTGCTCGGCGAGCGCGAGGGTCGAGCGCTTGGCGATTTCGTCACTGGAGGCTGCACCGACGGCCACCACGATTCGCGGGCCAGCTTTGCGTAGCTGCTCGGCGTCGGGCAGGTAACGAGTGAACGGTTTCAGCATCCGCAGGAAGAACACCTCCTCGGCGGTCTTCTGCTCCGCTTCGGACTGGAGGTCAGCTTCGGCATGACGGGGAAGGGATGACATCGAGACAGACTGCTGTCAGGTCCTCGACTCATCGCGGCTTGCCGATTCGGGGTCTCAGAACAAGCAAAGTATTCGAGTGCGTCGTCTCCGACGGGTCATTAGGGTGACCGCCGTGCAGAACGTCGACTGGCTTCAGCTCAACCGGGACAACTGGGATGAGCGGGCCGCGATCCACTCGGCCAGCCACTTCTACGATCTGCCCGGCTTCCGGGCGGGGGCGTGCGCCTTGCGGCCCTTCGAAATCGCCGAGCTCGGCGATGTCACCGACAAGCGCCTGGTCCACTTGCAGTGCCACATGGGCCAAGACACCCTCTCCTGGGCACGCCGCGGCGCCCACGTAACAGGCGTCGACTTCTCCGCCGAAGCGATCACCATCGCCCGGGATCTCGCCAAAGACACCGGTCTGGACGATCGGGCCCGGTTCGTCGTCTCGGACGTCTATAACGTCGCCGCCACGCTGGCCAACGAGCGGTTCGATGTGGTCTACACCGGCCTGGGCGCCCTCGTCTGGCTACCCGACCTGGCCCAGTGGGCCGCTGTGGTCGCTGAGCTCTTGAACGACGGCGGATCGCTCTACCTGGCCGAGTTTCATCCACTGACCCACACGTTGGCTGAGGACGGCCGCGAGTTGGCACACGACTACTTCGACACCAGCGGAATCACCGAAGACTTCGCCTACACGTACACCGACGGCCCGCCGCTGAGCTCGACCGTGTCGGTGCAGTGGCAACATCCGCTCGGCGACGTCATCACCGCCCTCGCCCAGGCGGGACTGCGGATCGAGTTTCTCCACGAGCACCCGTTCACGCTGTTCCCCCAGTGCTCCGTTCTGGAACGGTCCGCCGACACCGGGGAGTACCGCTTCCCGGTCGGCCGGCCTCAGATCCCGCTGATGTACTCCCTGCGCGCCACCAAGAGCCCTCGGTAATCGACGATCTTGACGTCTCGCGATGACTTTCGGCCGCCACGACGGTCTGATCCCAGGTCAGTCTGATCCCAGGTCGCGACAATGCGCGGCGTATTCGCTCACGGAGGATGAACGCGTGGCTGAGCTGCAGAGCGTGCTTGATACCTATGTCACCAAGGGCGAGGTGGCTGGAGCGGTGGCCCTGGTCGCGCGGGAGGATCGGGTCGACGTCGGCGTCGCCGGCAGCCTGGACCTCGAGGGCAGCGCCCCGATGACCCGGGACACCATCTTCCGGGTCGCCTCGATCACCAAGCCGATCGCCGCGGCCGCGGGGCTGGTGCTCGTCGAGGACGGCCCCAAGGGCCTGGACGATCCGGTGGGCACCTGGCTGCCGGAACTCGCCTCACCACAGGTCGCGCGGACCCCGGCAAGTCCACTGGACGACGTCGTCCCGGCTGTCCGCCCGATCACCGTCCGGCACGTGCTGGCCTCCCGGACCGGCTGGGGCTTTCCGGCGGACTTCTCGCTGCCCGCGATCCAGCCGCTGTTCACCGAATTGGGCCAGGGGCCGAGGCCGGTGGACCTGCCGCCGGAGGAATGGCTGGCCAGGCTCGCCCAGGTCCCCTTGCTGCACCAGCCCGGCGACGGCTGGCTGTACAACACCAGCTATGACATCCTTGGCGTGCTGATCGCCCGGGTGGCCGGCCAACCGCTGCCGGAGTTCATGGCCGAGCACCTGTTCGAACCACTGGGCATGATCGACACCGGCTTCTCGGCACCGTCCCTCGACCGGCTGGCCGGGCATTACCAGCACAGTGAAACCGGCGCCCTGGTGCGGGTGGCCGCTGAGCAACCCGATCGCACGCCGGGCTTTCCCTCCGGGGCGGGCGGGTTGCTGTCCACCGCCGACGACTGGCTTTCCTTCGGGCGCATGCTGCTGGCAGGCGGCGTCGTCCCGGGTGGAGGCCGCCGGGTGCTCTCCGCCGAGTCGATCCGGCTGATCACCACCAATCAGCTCACCGCGGCCGAAAGGGAAGAGGCCACGCTGTTTCTGGAGGGTCAGGGGTGGGGGTACGGCGGTTCCGTGGACGTCGCCGGCATCGAGGAGTGGAACATCCTGGGCCGCTACGGCTGGGTCGGCGGAACCGGCACGGCCGCACATGTCTGTCCGGCCACCGGCCTGATCAGCATCCTGCTGACGCAGACGGAGATGACCAGCCCGACCTCGCCGCCGGTGATGCACGACTTCTGGCGCTACGCCGCCCGGTCGTCACCTTCCGGCGCACCAGCTTCCTAGCCCACCGGAACGGTGTCTCAGAACATGGCGAGCCGGTCCACCAGCAGCTCCGTCCTCCGCTCGGCGTCCTCGAGCGGCAGCCGTTCCGTTGGCTGATCTGGAGAGATCGCTCAGCAGTGAAGCAATGGATTGACGGAGCAGGTCAGCGCCCCGGACCGGAGCCGGACGCGAGGACGGCGATCAGTTCGGCAGGCTCAAGGGTGGTCGGTCGGTCGCTGACCTGGCCGTCACCGAGTTCGACCACCCGCCAGGTCCCGTCCGAGCGATGCGCCAGATCGACGGTGACAAAGGGCAGGTCCAACCCGGCCAGCACGGGCGCCACCGCGCTCAAGTCAAGATCATCGGGCGGTGACTGGTCGGGGGTGTCCGGATGGGCGCCGACCAGCACGCAGCGGCCGGCCACCCACCAGGTGCGCACCTCCGCGGTATCGAAGTCCTCATACCGGCGCAGCACGAATCCGCCGACGAAGGCGTCCTCTCGCAGCTCCAGGAACCGAGTGGCAACTCGCCACGCGGCGTCCGCAACGGCGACCTCCGGGATGAACGCGGCCTCGTCCCAATAGTGCTTCATCGACTTGACGTAGTCCCGCAGCACCACCGGACCGGACCCCAGCTCCCGGCGACATCGGTCAAAGTCCGCCCGGGCCGGACCCGACGTCCACACCGACGGCGGCGTCAGCCCGGCCAGCGCCGGATACCAGCCGGGCAGTTCGTGGGCCCGCCGGTACTGATCCGGAGTGGTCCGCAGCACCACACCGCGGTCGGCCAGCGCCGCGGCGAAATCCCGGTACTGCTCGCTGTGCAGCATCCACCCCCGGTAGACGGCGTCCTCGCCCGAAAGCCCTTCCCCCAAGACCGCTTTCCCGCCGTCCGGGATCCTGGACACCGCGGCGGCCGCGCCACCAGGGGAGGTCAGTGCGTCGTGATCGACAACCTCGACCCGGTGCCCCACCTGCCGAGCGGCCTCGGCCTCGGGCTCGAAGTGCGGGTCGACGCGGCGTGGGCGCATCGGATCACCGGGCAGCAACAGGAGCACGGTACCCATCGTGCCTTGTGGAAGCCATCCACGTAGTGTCCTTGCGTAAGGCGATCGAGCCTCACTTGACCCGGGTGAGGCGCCGCCAGACCCAACCGGCCGGCAACCGGGTTCCGGTCACCACGTAGGCGCCGCCGGCCTCGGACTCCATCGTGGTCTCCATGGCCCGGCGGGCCAGCCCCAGGCCGACGAAGAGCACCTCGTCACCTGCGGCGAGTTGGATGTCGCCGTGCGGGCAGAGCGTCGTCGTTTCGCCACGCAGCAACATCAACGGAGTGGCCGGAAGCCGCTGATCCCGGTCCAGCGGATCACGAGACAGATCATTGAGGTACACGTCACCCGAGTGCAACCATCGGGTCAGGGCAGGTGCCTCGGTCGGGTTCAACCGGATCTTCCACAGCTCCGGCATCCGTTGCCCGCACTGCGCCGTCAGGTGATCGAGCAGATCGAGCGCCCACTCCTCGCTCTGGCGGGGCACCTCCTGAAGGAAGCGCCAGAGCAATGGCGTGCTCAGCCGGGCGTACGCCTCACGGGCGACCACTTCGCTCGGCACCAGCAGGATGTCGAGCTCCATCGCGGCGAACAGCGACGCGTTGGCCGGCTGGTTCTGCCGGGCCGCCGTATACAGATTCGGGTTCAGACGCCGGGCGGCAGCGATCAGCGACAGGTTGGTCGTGTCGTTGTTGGTGCCGGCGACGAAGCCGACGGCGTCCTGAACTTCGGCCTTCGCCATCACGGTCGGCTCGGAGGCGTCACCGATCACGATCGAGGGATCGGCGCTGTGCGCTGGGTCCGAGTCGATGATCGTCACCGCGTGCCCGTCCGCCTTCAGGTCGGCGTACAACTCCTGGCCGAGCCGACCGAAACCACAGATCACCCAGCGACCGCGCGCGGGTGGTTGGCCGCGCACCGGAAGCGGTGTGCCCGGGCCGCCTTCGAACCAGCTGAGCAACTGGTAACTGGCCGGAGCCTTGACCGCCAGCCGCAGGTGATCGCCGAACAGGTCGAAGGGATTGACCACCGTAGGTGTGCCGAAGGCATGCATCCGGTCCTCGATCGCCGGCGAGACGGTGCGGGAGATCACCGGCAACTCTGGGCGCAGCAGGGCCGCAGACATCGTCACCGCCAGGTTCGCCTCGCCGTCATTGGTCAGCGCGACCACACCCTCGCAGTACGGGTGGTGCAAGCCGGCCGCCTCCAGGTGACCGGGATTGCAGGCATCCGCGACCAGGCCAGGCACATCCGCGTTGTACTGGACGACGTCCAGGGAGTCGATCCGTTCAGCGGAGATGTCGATCGCTACGAACCCACGGCCGAGCGCATCCCAGGAACGGCCGAGCAGTTCTCCGGTGTTGCCGTAGCCGGCGATCAGCAGGAAGGGCTCCCGAAGGCGCGCCACCTTGCGGGTGAATCGCTGCATCGCCAGGGCGTTTCGAAAGGCCCGATCCTGAATCAGGGTCAGCAGGGTGCCGATGGCGTACGCCCAGCCGATCACGGTCACGAAGATCGAGATCAGCACCCACAGCCGCTGGGCCTGAGTGAAGGGGTGCGGCAGCTCGCCGAACCCGATGGTGGAGGCCGTGTAACTCACGAAGTAGAAGGCGTCGAAGAAGCTCATCCGATAGACGTTGCCGTCGGCATTCCGGCCGGGGATCAGGACCAGCCCCAGCACGGTCACCGCGAAGATCAGGATTAGAATGATCAGTGGACCCCGCATCCGGCGCAGCACCAGGAAGATCGTGGCCTCGGCCTGGAACGGCGAGTCGGACTCGGACGCCGTCCATCGATGGCCGACCGGTTCGACATCGTTTCCGAACAACCGCCGCCAGAACAGCAACACGTTCATCGCGGCGCCGTGCCGTCGTCCCTCATCGACACTGTCATCCACGCGCTCATCGACGCCGGAACGACACGGTCTCGACCACGAGCAGCACCACCGACACCAGGTTGGCCAGCAGCGCACCTCCGGACAGGGAGACGACGCTGGCCGTGGCGTGCGCGCTGATGCTCCCTGGAGAGGACTGCTCGGCCATCGCCCAGACAACTGCCGCCGCGATCAGCTGGAGATCCGCCACCAGGCTGGTGGCCAGGTGAACGGCGCCGATCTGGGTTCTATCGCCGAACTTCAGCACGGTGGCGACCAAACTGACCACCACGGCGGCGAACAGCTCGTAGACGTTGTGCAAGTCCGGATCGGAGATGTCGCCGATGAAGAAGCCGAAGTTCCGAATGCTCCCGATGGCGCGGCCGTTGCCCGGATCGGAGCCCGCTTCACCGACGCCGTCGTGCTACGCTTCCGTCGTGGA
>JANNPJ010000319.1:0-9380 GCA_031400005.1 Kineosporiaceae bacterium
CCCAGGGCGGACGTTCAGTTCGAGTTGTTCGCCGGCCTGGAGGACGCCCGCTGGGCCAGCGCGCACGCCAAGCGGGTGTTGCGCAGCCGACGGGTCGCACCCGGCATCGCGATGCCGAATTTCGATGCCCGCCTGTCCTACCATCCGCTCGGCGTGATCGGGGTGATCACCCCGTGGAATGCGCCGGTCTACCTGACCCTGTCCGGGATGGCCGCGGCACTTGCCGCCGGAAACGCGGTGGTGGTCAAGCCCAGTGAACTCAGCCCAGGTTCGGCAATCATGGTGATCGAGGCCTTCCGGCGAGCCAACCCGGACGCGCCCGCCGGCCTCGTCTCCTGGGTCACCGGGTACGGCGAGACCGGTGCGGCGCTATGCACATCCGGTGTCGACAAGCTGGCCTTCACCGGCTCAGCGCCCACCGGACGACGGGTGATGGCCGCCTGCGCGCAGAACCTGACCCCCGTCGTGCTGGAGTTGGGTGGCAAGGATGCCACCATCATCGCCGCGGACGCCGATCTCGACGCCGCTGCCACCGGCGTGATCTGGGGCGGCTTGTTCAATGGCGGCCAGGCGTGCGTGGGCGTCGAGCGGGTGTACGTGGTGGAGTCGGTGCGCGACGAGTTCCTGACCAGAGTACGCGACCGCATCGGCGAAATAACCGCCGGTGTCGAGGAATTGAGCGCGTATGGCCCGATGACCGTCGATGCTCAAATCGCGCTTGTTCGCCGACATGTCAGCGCTGCCCTCGAAGCCGGAGCACAGCCGCTGGTCGGTGGCCTGGAATCGATCAGGCCGCCGTTCATCGATCCCATCGTCCTGGTCGACGTCCCGGAGGACTGCTCCGCCGTTCAGGAGGAGACCTTCGGTCCGGTCCTGGTCATCAACACCGTTCCCGACCTCAATGAGGCAGTTCGCCGGGCCAATGGGACGACGTTCGGGCTCGGATCCTCGGTGTATTCGGCCAGCCATGGACCGGCCATCGCTTCGCGGTTGCGAGCCGGCGGTACCACCATCAACGCCGTCCTGACCTTCGTCGGCCTGTCCTCCATCCCGTTCGGTGGCGTCGGCGAGAGCGGTTTCGGCCGGTTCCACGGTGACGCCGGATTACGAGAGTTCAGCTACGCCAAGTCGACTGCCCGCAAGCGATTCAACCTAGGTAAAGACTTGCAGTCGTTCCCCCGCACGCCGGACCAGTTCACCGTCGTCCGCAAAACCTTGCGGCTGCGCTACGGCCGGACCCTCCACTAGGGCTGCCTATCGATCGTCGGCTCAGCGTTGCGCCGGCCTGATCCATCGACCTCGCCTTTCATGAACACCTGATCAATCAATCGCCTTTAACCATGCCCAAAAACAGGTTCGTTCTTTGTCGAAGGGAACCCCCATTGTGGACAGCAATGACGCTGGACGCTCGATCAACCCGGTCCGAACAGGTGGCCTCAGCCGCCGCAAATTCCTGCTTGGCACCGGTTCTGTCATCGGCGCCTCGGCGCTGGGCCTAACCACGCCTACCGTTGCCACAGCCGCTGCGGCCGGCAAGGCGATCGCTGATGGCGACAGGGTGCCGGCTCTCATCATCGGCAGCGGATACGGCGGAGCCGTCGCAGCGCTACGACTCACCCAGGCCGGGATCCAGACCCACGTCATCGAGATGGGACAGAGCTGGACCACCCCCGGATCCAACGGAAAAATCTTCTGCGACATGCTTAATCCTGACGGACGCTCGTTCTGGTTCAGGACCAAGACCGACCAGCCGGTAGGTTACCTTTCCGGTTTCGAGGTCAACCGGAGCATCTCGTCCTACGCCGGGGTGCTGGATTCGGAAAAGTTCGCCGCGACCCGCGTTTATCAGGGGCGCGGCGTCGGTGGCGGATCGCTGGTCAACGGTGGCATGGCGGTGACACCGAGGCGTTCCTACTTCGAGGAGATCCTGCCGTCGGTCAACGCGGACGAGATGTACACGACCTACTTCCCCCGCGCCAATGCCGCGCTCGGCGTCAACTCCATCGATCCGGCCTGGTTCGAGTCGGCCGAGTGTTACCAATACGCAAGGGTCAGCCGAAAGACGGCACACAATGCGGGCTTCTCCACCACCTTCGTGCCGAACGTGTACGACTTCAACTACATGAAACAGGAGCAGGCTAAAGCGGTTCCACGGTCCGCGCTGGCCAGCGAGGTGATCTACGGCAACAACTACGGCAAGCGAACTTTGGACCAAACCTACTTGGCTGCTGCCGCCGCCACTGGTCGGCTGACGATCTCCCCCCTGCATACCGTCACCAGCGTGGCACCGGCCGCGACCGGCGGTGGCTACTCGGTGGAGATGACCCAGATCAATACCAGCGGCGCCGTGGTGGCCCGCAAGACCGTCGTCGCCGACCGCGTGTTCCTGGCCGCCGGCAGCATCGGCACCAGCAAGCTTCTGGTGTCCATGCAAGCCCAGGGGAAGCTGGCGAACCTGCCCGCTGCCGTCGGCAAGAACTGGGGAAACAACGGCAACGTCATGGTCGCCCGAGCCGGCTGGGATCTGACCGGCGCGGTGCAGTCCGGCATGCCGGCGATGGGCATCGACAACTGGACCGACCCGAACGGACCGGTGTTCGCGGAGATCGCTCCATTCCCGGCCGGTACCGAACTATGGATCAACCTCTACCTGGCGATCACCAAGAATCCGAATCGGGCTAGTTTCCAGTTCAACTCCACCACTGGAAAGGTCGACCTGACCTGGCAGGCCGGCCAGACCCAGCCATCGATCGATGCCGCCAAGCGAGTCTTCGACAAGATCAATTCAAAGGCGGGCACCATCTATCGCACCGACCTCTTCGGGATCTACAAGACCTGGGGAGACGATTTCGTTTACCACCCACTCGGCGGGTGCGTCCTCAACCAGGCCACCGACAACTACGGCCGACTGCCCAGCTACCCGGGTCTCTACGTCGTGGACGGAGCCCTCATCCCCGGCAGCACCGGTGTCAATCCCTTCGTCACCATCACCGCCCTCGCCGAACGCAACCTCGCCAAGATCATCGCGACCGATCTCGGGTAACAATCTTCGCCGTGATCATGCACGAAGTGACACTTTCCGGACGAGCTCACTGTCACTTCGTGCATGATCACCGAAAGATTGTGCCCCCTTGTCCCAATAAGATCGCCTGAAATTGGAGCTTACAGAGGGCTAATACCGTTCCTAGATTTGTGGCGTGACGATGACCGTTGATCTATGGCTCGCTGTGACGGACAAGCACACGAGATCCAAATGGCATCGAACCCGGGGGCAGTAAACCCCGAAATCCACAATCAAACACGGGAGCGAACCGTCGTGCCTGAAGCCACGATCCGTAAGTACACCGGTCTTTTCGGTCTCATCGCCAGCCTTTTCATCATCGCGCAGGTACCGCTGTACTTCATCTACGAGACCCCACCGGACGGGAACATCCTGACCCGCAGTCTCCTGGGCATCACCGGCTGCACCATCTACATTGTCTACTTCATCGGGCTTCGCCAACTCATCCGCCAGGTCAACCCGGCCTACGACTGGATCGCCAGCATCGTCCAACTCGCGGGCGTGCTCTGGGTAGCAATGGTCTTCGTCCCCCAGTCCATGGAGGTCGGCGCGGCCATCTCAGTGGACCACGACATCGACACCACCACCGAAAGACCCTTCGCCGCCGCCCAGTACCTCCTACAAGGAGGCGTCTCCCGCCTCCTGATGACCCTGTTCCTGATCGCCCTCGGAATCGCGGTATCCCGACTGCGCCTACTCCCCCGCTGGGTGGGACGCTCGGCCTACCTCCTCGCCGCGATCAACCTCGCCTTCCTGCCAGCGGTGTACTTCGGCGACGACGCCGCCGACTTCTACAGCGCCCAAGGCTGGGGCACCACCGCCAGCATGGGCGCCCTGTGGAGCTGGTGGACCCTGGCCGTCAGCATCAGCCTCCTGCGCAGCGCCCGCCACACCGCGTCGGCGACTACCGGTGCCAGAACAGCCACGGCTGGAATCGCCGGAGCCACCCGATAGGCCGAAAGGATCGGCTGGTCGAGGAGGGTCGAGGAGGGCAGGCACATCCGAGCCTGTCTTCCTCGACCGGATCAAACCACCGGTCATCCGGCCGCCGAGCTGACCTGTGCCCCGCCTCCTCACGGTGAAAACTGCGAGACGATCTCGTCGGCGAACTTCCTGACGGCGTCCTTCTTCGGCCCGATCTCCGCTTCGAACCCGACGCCCTGAAAGAGCCACGGCACGGTGATCACGTCGGTGACACCGATCTCCTCGAGCTGTCGGTACCCGTCCAGCCCGAAGCGGTCGATGCAGACGGCCTGAATCTCAAACGGCTCACCGTCCCGGCCATACTCCTTACGCAACACGTGAAGTCGTTCGATGGTGGTGCGCAGATCGGCATGCTTCATCATCGCTGATGCCCAGCCGTCGCCCACCCTGGCGGCCCGGCGCAATGCCACCTCAGTGTGACCACCGACGTAGAACGGCACCCGCTGAGCGGGCGCCGGGCTCATCTGCAGCTTGGCGAAGTCAAAGAATTGCCCGTGATACTCCACCATTCCGCCGTCGAGAATGAGCCTGAGCACCTCGATCGCCTCGTTCACCCGCTTGCCTCGATCGGCGTACGGCACCCCGCACCATTCGAATTCCTCGGGCGACCAACCGACCCCGAGCCCGAGCCCGAAGCGGCCTCCGGTCAGGTTCGCGACCGAACCGACCTGTCGCGCGAGGAGCACCGGGTTGCGCGATCCAAGTTTCAGCACCGAGGTGTAGAACCTGATTCGCTGGGTGACCGCCCCCATTGCGGCGGCCGCGATCAGCGGGTCGACCCAGGGTGTCTCGGCGTTCCAAAATCTGCTCCCGTCCGGGGTGTACGGATAGTCGACGGACACCGTTTCCGAAAAGAAGAGCGAGTCCGGCAGCGCCACCGAGGCGAAACCGGTCTCCTCTGCTACTTGAGCGATCTCAACGAGTTGGTCCAACGGGTTCATCGCCACCGCGATGGTGAACTTCATCTGACTCCCCTTTTCCCTGGATCGAGGCCCTTGAACCGAAGGTGCTGCTATTTACCGGCGTCCCGCATGCTTCTGGCGTCCTGACCGCCCAACGGGTCGGCACTCACCTCGGCATTGTGCGCGTGGGCGACATGATGCAGGCCGAACACGGAATCCATACCCGCCCGCAGGCCCATCAGATCCTCGCTCTGGTTGACCGCTTTCTTCGTCAGCGCCAGTCCCAACCGAGGCATCGTGGCGATTCGGGCCGCCATCGCCAGGGTGAATTCCTCCAGCTCCGACCGGGGCACCACCCGATTGACCATGCCTAACTCATACGCCCGGTCAGCGGCCACCCGCTCGCCGAGGAACAGGAATTCCTTGGCGTGGCGTGGGCCCATCACCCACGGGTGCGCGAAGTACTCCACCCCCGGGATTCCCATCCGGACCACAGGATCGGCGAAGAAAGCGTCCTCCGCCGCCACGATCAGGTCACAGCACCAGGCCAGCATCAGGCCACCGGCAATGCAGGCGCCGTGCACCATCGCGATGGTTGGCTTCGGGATTTCCCGCCAGCGCCGGCACATGCCCAGATACACCTCAGATTCCCGGGCAAAGCGGTTCTCGGCGCCCTCCTTACCCACGTGGTCCCACCACAGGGATGCGGTTCGCGGAAAGGATTGATCGATGTCCCGCTCGGGGGTACCGATGTCGTGTCCAGCGGAGAAATGCTTACCCGCGCCGGTCAGCACGATCACCGCGACCTCGTCGTCTTCCACCGCGCGGTAGAACGCCGCATCGAGAGCGTAGGTCATGGCGCTGTTCTGGGCGTTGCTGTACTTCGGTCGGTTCATCGTGATCACAGCGATGGCTCCGCGCCGTTCGTACAGGACGACGTCCTCGTCGTTACCGGTCATGCTTTCCTCCGAATTCCCTCCGACCGCCGGTTATCCGGTCGGCTTTGCGATCCCCAGCGACCGCGCGACCAGGGCACGTAGCTCGCCGGGTTGACCCCAGCTTGCCTGCAGTGCCCAGGTCCGTTTGAGCCACAGGTGCAGGTCGTACTCTTGCGTATACCCCATTCCGCCATGGCACTGCAGCGCCGTCCGGGCCACCAGTCCGGCCGCCTCCCCGGCCCGAATCTTGGCGCCCGCAACCTCGCGATCCGCGCTAGGACTGTCGTGAACCTGAGCCCAGGCCGCAGCATGAACCAATGGGCGGGCCAGTTCCAGCGCGAGCAGAGCATCCGCCAGAGCGTGCTTCACCGCCTGGAACGAACCGATGGGGACGCCGAATTGGTCACGTTGCTTGACATAGCCCACCGTCATCCAGAGCATCCGCTCGGCCAACCCGATCAGCTGCGCCGCAGTAGCCAACGTCCCGGCCCGCAGAGCCGATCCGATGCGTCGTGGATCATCGCTGACCAGGAACTCGGTGGTAGCCAGTCCCGCCAGGCGGGTCTGGCCGGTCGGCACACTCAGTCGAGCTATCGGCCGAGCCCGATCGACGGTCGGCACCGATTCTGCCGCGCACTCCCCCACCGGGACCAGATACACCGCTGCACCATCCCCTACCAGCGCCCAGTCACAGAACCCCGCCCAGGGCAACAGGTTTGCGCCGTCCAAACTCGCCGACACCCGCAGCTCACCGCTGGCCAGTGCGGGCAGTCGTTCGGCGTGCGCGGTTCCGGCCAGCAACCGGGCCGCCACCACCGCCGTCTCCACCAGCGGCACGGCGGCCGCTGCACGTCCGCTCTCTTCCAGGCAGAGCAGGAGGTCCACCTCGTCAAGCCCGAGCCCGCCATCACCCTCCGGGACGAGCGCCCCGAGCAGACCGAGGTCGGCCAGCCGCCGCCAGAGCTCCTCTGTCGGTGCACGGTCCCCGTCCCAGGCGGCCCGGACGACGGACGACGGACATCGATCATCGAGAACGGCGCGGACCCCACCGGCGAAGGCGATCTGGTCCTCGGTGAAGGCGAAACGCATTATCGACTCCTCGGCAGCCCGAGCAGTCGTTCCGCGGCAATGTCCCGTTGAATCTCATTGGTACCGGCATAAATTGGCCCAGCGAGCGAGAACTGATGAGCTCTGGTCCAGGCGCCGTCCAGCTGCGCCTGCGGGCCAAGGATCTCCAGCGCCAGTTCATGCAATCGGACGTCCAATTCGGACCAGTGCAGCTTGTTGAGGCTCGATTGGGCGCCCAACTCGGCACCATCGACGATCCGGGTGACCGTTTGCTCGGTGTAGCGGGCGTATGCCTCGACATCCAGCCAGCAGCTCACCAACCGATCGGCGAGCCGCTCGTCCACTCCACCCGAACGAGCGGTCGCCAGGTCACGCAATCGTTCGAAGGATGCGCGAAATCGTCCAGGCGAGCGCAAGGTCAGGCCACGCTCGCTGCCGGTGGTCGCCATCGCCACCCGCCAGCCGTCGTGCACGTCACCGAGAACGTCGCGGTCGGGAACGAAGACGTCGCTGAAGTAGAGGTCGGCAAAGCCTTCATCCCCGTCCAGTCTGCTGAACCCACGCACGCTCACGCCCGGGGCATCCAGCGGGACGAGGAAATAGGTCAGGCCGCGATGGCGTGAGCGCTGCGGATCGGCCGGATCGGCACTGCGAAAGAGGCCAAACGCGTGTGTGCAAAAAGCGCCTCGAGTACTCCACGTCTTCTGTCCGCTCAAGTGCCAACCACCGGCGGCATCGTCGCGGGTGGCCCCAGCAGCCCTCGTAGCGCGGCTGGTCAGCGCGGCCAAGTCGCTGCCGGCGCCGGGCTCGGACCACGCCTGGCACCAGAGATCCTCAGCGGCGGCCATTCGCGGCAGAAGCCGATCCCGTTGCTCCTGGGTCCCGAATCGAAACAACGTCGGTGCAAGCAAGAAGATCCCGTTCTGGGTCACCCGCTGTGGGGCACCGGCCCGGTTGTACTCCTCTTCGAAGATCAGCCACTGCCACAGATCAGCTTCCCGACCGCCGTACTCCTTCGGCCAGGAGACCACTGACCAGCCGGCCTGGAACAGGTGCCGTTCCCATTGCACGTGCTCCGCGAAGCCGCTGCGGGTATCACCGGAGCGCAGCGGGACGTCGGGCACGTTGTCCCGCAACCACGCCCGCACCTCCTGGCGAAACTCTTCGTCCCGAGCCGAATACCTGAGATCCATGATCACACCTGAAACCGGCGACCGGCTAGCTCTGCCTGCGCCACAATGTCCACCATCAACTGTGCGACTGTTGGTTCGTCGCTGAGGTATCCGGCCACCTGTCCGGTCGGCAGCAGACCGTGCACCGGATCGCCGTCCACCAGGGCCGCTTTGATCAGCATCGGCGAGTCCGCCGCGCGGGAGACCTGCTCCAGGGTGAGGCCCTCGCGGCTGCGCAGCGCGAGTCCCTCACGGGCCAATTCCCGCCAGGTCTGCCCGGTCATCCGGCGCACGGTCGCCGCATTGCGACCCACACTGACCGCCCGTCGCCATCGGGAGGCGGCACCGCCCTGCTCGGCCGCTCGGGCCGCCGCGGTGAAGGCCTCGTTCGGCAGCACTCGCATCGGCTGGCCGTCCAGCGCCCGAGATACCACCGAGTCGGACAGGGTGGCCTCGAAGTATCGGCGCTTGACCGCGTCCGGCACCCGGCTCTCCTTGGTCAGCAAGAAGCGGGTTCCCATCGCCACCCCGTCGGCCCCCCAGGCGATTGCCGCAGCCAGGCCCCGACCGTCGAAGAAGCCACCGGCGGCCAGCACCGGAACCCGGCCCTGTGCAAGGTCGACCACGGCTGGTAGCAGCAAGGAGGTCGCGATGTCACCGGTGTGGCCTCCGCCTTCGGCGCCCTGCGCGAGCAGGATGTCCGCGCCGGCGGCCAGCATCTTCTCGGCGTGCCGCGGACGACCGACGGTGACGATGCTGCGCAACCCGGCGTCATGCAAGCGCTTGATCACGTCTGCCGGCGGGCCGCCGGCGAAGCTGACCACGGGTACGCCCTCGGCAGCCAGCAAGTCGATCCGCTCGGCCAGGTCCGGCTGGTCGGGTCGCAAATTGACGCCGAAAGGGGCGGCAGTTCGCTTCCTGACCCGCTGGACCGCGGCAACCATCGCGCCCGGATCCAAGGTCACCGCGGCAAGGATGCCGAACCCGCCGGCCTCCGACGTCGCGGCCGTGAGCCGGGCGCCGGAAACCCAACCCATGCCAGTCTGCACGATCGGATACCGAACCCCGAGCAGCGCGCAGACGGGTGTGTTCAGCCAGCCAGGCCCACCCACCTCGTCAGGCACGCTGTCCGACCCGCTCCCGCCGTCCGACCTGTTGCCGCCGACCGACGGGTTCACCTGTCCACCTCGGCATGGCGGGCACCGTCCGGATCGAACCGGCTCAGCAGCGCCACCGTCTGATCATTGGGGACGGC
>JANNPJ010000345.1:0-8516 GCA_031400005.1 Kineosporiaceae bacterium
GTTGCCGAGCGGCCAGTTGACCGGGAAGGCGCCGATGCCGAGGACGCGCTCGAGTTCGTCGAGGAGAGAGAGCGGATCGCGGGTCGGGCGGTCGCACTTGTTCATGAAGGTGAAGATCGGCACGCCCCGGCGCTTGCAGACTTCGAAGAGTTTGCGGGTCTGCGGCTCGATGCCTTTGGCGGCGTCGATGACCATGACCACGGCATCGACGGCGGTGAGGACGCGGTAGGTGTCCTCGGAAAAATCTTTGTGTCCGGGGGTGTCGAGGAGGTTGACGCGATAGCCCTGGTAATCGAATTGCAGGACCGTGGAGCTGATCGAAATGCCGCGTTTGCGCTCCAGCTCCATCCAATCGGACGTGGTGGCCCGCTGATGCTTTCGGGCAGTAACAGAACCGGCGAGTTGCACGGCGCCGCCGTAAAGAAGCAGTTTCTCCGTCAGCGTGGTCTTGCCCGCGTCCGGATGCGAGATAATGGCAAACGTTCGCCGCTTCTGTATTTCTTGTGCGATATTCACAGGGCTGCGGAACGTAACACATTCGCGCTTCAGAGCAAGTCGAGATCAGGATTGGGCGGCCTCGCGTTTGTAGCTGCGCCTGTGAAGGCGCGGTCTTGGCCACGATCAGCCCTCGCCTTCACAGGCCCAGCTACGAACGGCGTGGTGTTCAGGTCATCTTGGTTCTTTAAGCCGCTAGACTTCCACGGGCTTTGAGCTATTATGCGAATTAGCGGGACAGTTCGAGAAATGAACTGTCTGATTGCGTGTCGTAGCAACCTAAATTTTTCAAGAATTATGGAAATTGTGCTGAGTCTCTGCATCGGTATCGGCTTGAGCGCCGCGTGCGGCTTTCGAATATTCGTCCCGTTCTTGCTGATGAGCATCGCTTCTCATTCGGGTCATCTCTCGCTCGCCCCAGCCTTTCAGTGGATTGGCTCTGACCCGGCGCTCATTGCTTTTGGCGTCGCGACCGCTCTCGAGATTGGCGGATATTACATCCCTTGGGTGGATAATTTTCTGGACACCGTGGCCACACCCGCAGCCATTGTCGCCGGCACTATCGTCACGGCTTCGATGGTAACTGATGTGAGCCCGTTTCTGAAGTGGACCTTGGCGGTCATTGCGGGTGGTGGGGCCGCTGGATTGATTCAAGGCGCGACGGTTCTTATTCGTGGAGCTTCTTCGGCTGGCACCGGTGGATTGGCCAACCCGATCTTTGCCACCGCCGAACTGGGCGGATAAATCATCACTTCTGTTTTACCGGCAAGGTGCAGCGACTTCGGGCCGACGGCACCGATCATCAGGGCGGGTGGGACGAGCGGCGGCCAGTCGAGAGCCACCTCGTCGAGGCTGACGTAACGGCCCGTGACGCTGACTCGCTCACCGTGGAGCAGCCGCCGCAAGGCATCGGCGTACTCGCGCAACAGGGTCATCGGCGACTCGACCCGAGCACCGACCTGACCCATCCACGGCTGGACACCGTGCCCGATCCCAGCGACGAATCGGCCAGGGAACATCCGGTCCAGGGTGGCGATCTCCATCGCGGTCAGGGCGACATTGCGCAGCGGAACGGGGAGCAGCCCGACCCCGACCTTGATCCGTTCGGTCCAGGCCAGCGCCGCTGCTGCGCTGGCGATACCACTTTCTTTGAAACAGTCCTCCCAGACCCACAGTTCGTCGAGCCCCGCCTCCTCGGCGGCGCGAGCCAGGGATCGAAGACGCTCCGGCGGCTCGGTCGGAACGAAGGCCACCCCCAGGCGAGGTGTGGTGAAGGCTTCCGTTGAGGTAGTCATCCACCCATGCTGGTGTGAACCATCAGCCAGCGCCATCCTGTTTCACCGGATGTGTCCGCCTCTCAAGCCAGGGCATGGTCAGGTTTTGAACCATAGGCTGGCGCCATCCGTTTCCTGGCTATGGCCAAACATCAGTCCAGTGCACCGCTCGTGGGGGATGCCGCCATCGAGCCCGGCGACAGCCTCACCCTCGACGTCGTCACAGGGAACGGTCAGGCAGTCGCCGTAGACCTGCTCCTTCATCCCGACAGCGTTGAGGTGTGGCATCACCACCGGCTCGCCGCCGCCTTCGAGCGGGGCCTCTTGCGCCGCTGGCTGGCCCATCCGGACCTTCCGCTCACCCGGGCCGACGTCATGTTCGACCTCGACCGGACCGTTGACGTGCACGACCGGACGGCGATCACCGACTTCCAGGGACGGGTAGCTGTCACCTTGGCCGACGTTCAGGCCTGGCCGCTGTCCCCACGAGAACTAGGCAGACTGCAAAGCCTGATCTGACCCGGTGACCTACGAAGGGCCGCGGTGGGTGCTGGCAACGTCACCCGACGCAAGCCGGCAAAGATCCCGTTGCGTTCGATGATCACGCTGGGAGATACGCAGCCCGTGGGCGCCCGGTTGCGGTCCGACAGCTGAATGAGGCCGGTCAGCCCGACCATGACAAAGGAGCGGGCGCCCCTCGCATCGGGGGATGCCCCTTTTCCATCCCAGCGCCAATCGGACGCCGACCGGTGACGGGTACTGCGGCGGCCCATCGTCGACGTACGGGCCGACGACCGAATACGCCATCGACAGCGTGGGCGCAGGAATATCTCGCCGAGTTCAACGTGCCAACTGGGTCAGTCGCCGCCGTGGCCCATGATCAGCAGGCTGATGAATTGGACCATATGCGGGACGAACTCGATAGCCGCCGATCCGAGTTGGGCGTCCTGCGTGTACAGCTCCGCCAGTCGCTGCGTCGGATGTGAGATCTGCCAGATCATCGCCGCTTGGGCGATGATCATGCTGACCAGTTCATGACCGGTCTCCGGGCCGACGAACAGCCCCAGCCGGGTCAGCGCGGCCGCGACAGCGTCCCCCGCGGCTGCCGATGCCGCCAGCATCTGCAGCTTGTGCTCCTGCACGGTCTCCAGCGAGACGTTGTGCTCCAGGTTCAGCGGGGCCTGCGCCAACAGGTCGCAGAACAGCGGACGCTCCGCCAGGGATTGGGTGAGCACGACGGCAAGTTCCCGGCTGTCGGAGGGGACGGCCGGGAGCACCTGTTCGACGGCTTCGGCCCAATCTCGCCATGCCCAGGAGGCGAGCACCAGAAAGATCTGCTCACGGCTCGCGAAGAACCGCAGCAAGGTGGTACGGGGGATCCCCGCCGCCCGGGCGATGGACGTCATGCTGACCGAGCGGACGTCTCGGGCCAGGGCAAGATCGCGAGCCGTTTCCAGGATCGCCTCAGACCGGAGTCTCGGACGCTGGGGAATCGCGACCTGCTGAAATATGGGGATGTCGGGCCCACTGGCCATGTGCTCAAAGATAACGAAACGCCGTTCGGCCGCCAACCACGGGTGGCTCACCCGAATCGGCGGACACACGTACGTACACTCCGCCGTGAATCCGGTGGCGTCTGGTCCGATGAACTTTTGGTCCTCGCAACGTCCTGATCTGATCCCGCCTGACGCGAGTCACGCAGGTCAATCGACCATCGCTAGACGGCCACCAGGGCGGCGGGTTCCGGCACCCGCCAGGACCATGCTTGCCACGCGATGGCGGCGGACAGCCGATTTCCAGGACGCTGAAGAATGCGTAGTACGGGGTCGGCGTGCCAAGGAAGAGCGTCGCCGTTTGGACAAGCGTCATCACGACGGCGGCCACCAGGTTGGCCCACCGGTTGGCGACGTCGTCGATCTCGTCGTCGACGAGATCGCGCTGCCGCACCCGCGCAGCTCCTGGAAGAGCGCCATGCGCCGCCGCGGAATGTCGGCGCACCAGGTGCTCATGCGCCACCGGTGGCGTGCCCCCTGCTCATGTCCCGGATCAACACCGGCCCCGCGATGATGGCCTACGTCGACGCCACGCTGGGTACGTTGCGGGCAGCCGGGTTCAGCGTCCAACTCGCCGACCACGCCTGGAACGCGATGGACAGCCACATCTACGGTCACACCATGCAGCAGCTGATGTCCCCATTCGAATCGCAGGATTACGGCGAGGCGGCCCGCGAGCACGCACCCAAGCTCCCGCCGAACGCGTACCCGCACCTGACGGAGCTGGCCACACACGTGACAGAGGGCCGCTACAACGGCATCGTCGAAGTGACGTTCGGCCTGGAACTCATCCTTGACGGTCTGGAAGGACTCTTGGACCCGCAGCCGGCGCAATGAGCTAGGAGAATAGGGTGGCCGACATGACCAATGGGAATCCTGCTCCGGGGCTGACCGTCGAGGTCCGGCGAGTCACCTCTGAGGACTGGCAGATGTTGCGGGACGCCCGATTGGCAGCCCTGGCAGACGCGCCCTACGCGTTCGGTTCGAGCCATGCCGCAGAATCGCGATTTGATGAAATAGAATGGCGTTCTCGGGCAACCGAACTGGTCTGGTTCATCGCGTTGGACGATGCGGCGTCCGTAGGCCTGGTGGGCGGGGGGAAGCTCGATCGGCCCACCGGCCGGATCCTGTTCGCAATGTGGACGCAGAAGCAATCTCGCGGCAGCGGTGTCGCCGCAGCGCTGGTCGACGCGGTCTGTCACTGGGCGCGAGGAGACGGAGCGGCAGAGCTGTTCCTGTGGAACGCCGATGGCAACGAGCGAGCCCGGCGGTTCTACCAGCGTCTCGGCTTCGTCCGAACCGGGAATCGAAAGCAGCTTCCCAGCAACCCGACGACTGGTGAGGATGAACTGCGCCTCGCCTTGTGACAGGCGTCGGGGAGGCGGAGGCGCGATCGGCTCTCGACCAGCTGGTCGGGCTCGCCCTGGTCCGCTGGCACGAGGACGAGATCTCGGTGCCATCCCTGAACGATCCGGGGCCGCTGGTGGTCAGCATCGCGGCCAGGCCAGTGTTCTTCGTGCGCTGCGCCCAGGCCAGGGTGTCTCGGTAGGCGATCTGGTCGGTCTGACGGACGTTTACCATCTGACCCAGCAGCCACCCAAAAGAGACACAGCCGACCGCCAGCCCCGTCCATGCCTCTCACCCACATCGACCGTGAAAGCAACACAAACGCACGGGACACGGCGAGTGAGGAAACAAACCCCTGCCTGATGGTCAGGCCTGGCCGCTGTCCCCGCGAGAACTAGGCAGACTGCAAAGCCTGATCTGACCCGGTGACCTTCGAAGGGCCGCGGTGGGTTCTGGTCACGCCTGTGCTGGGTCAGGCTGGGGCGGTGGACACTCAACGCTCAGCAACGAGGGCAGATCAGCAGCGTCAACGATCGCCGTGACGGCAGCAGCCTGATCGTTCCAACCAGCCAACCACCGGGCGGCATCCTGGACTTTCGTTCCATCACCGAACCGGCACTGCAACAGAGCTAACAGCACCGCTTCACTGCCCTTCTCCATTCCCTGCTCCAAGCCCTTCTCTATGCCTTCCTTCCTGCCGATGTCCTGCAAGCGGTGACCGACCTCCGTGTCACAGTAGAAGTCGACCATGGGCTCGATACTCATTCCGTTCTCCTTCTCGATCCGCGCGATCGTCGACGCGTCCAAACGAATCCTTGCCAGAGCTTCAGTAACCTGCAGCAGCACCCGACGTCGGGGATGCTGACTCTCGGCTAGCAAACGAAAAGCCTTCGCTAGCGATTCTTCTCGAACCACACGAGAACCCTTCGCCAACACGGCAAATGGGGCCAGTATCGCATCCGCGAGGAACTCACCCGGATCGTGCTCCCGGAGGTAGATGACTCGCACATCGATGGCGAATCCGCGGGTGTCCAGCACGTCGAATCCGTCGAACATGCCATTTCCCAACACGATAATGTATTGAGTCAGACGCATTCCCGAGTAGGCGCGCATGATCCGGCCGCGGTAGTCATACATTCGCTGCACCAGGCTGTCGTCCGGAAAGGTTTGGTACTCAACATGTATCAGGTGATCTTCGCCAGCCTTGATGAGCAGGTCCGCTTCCATCACCGGGACGGCGAACCGCGTGGCCAGCTTCTCAAACACCTCAACGGGAACTCCCTTCACCATCGGATCAAGCCATCCCGCAACCTCGGGCAGACTCTGCTCCGCCCAAAGCCGCATCGCGGCGTCATAGAGATGAAAGACCTTGTCCGACAACTCATTCGCATCGCCCATCTCGCAAGCGTGTCGCTCCGTGGCGACTCGTAGCGTCCCCGGAAACATTCTGTAGATAACTCCCCTGTCGCGTGAGCTGTGGACGAGTAGACGACCGGCGTACAGGAATGTCATCGTAGCATTATTCTGGATATACCGAAATGATTTGTGATGCTCCGCAATGGCTACGCGCGAGCCGCGTTCACCTCATCACCAGCTATCTGACCCTTTCGGAACGGTTTAGCCGGGACGGGTCACGCCCAGTAGCCGAGCCTCGACGATCGGGTCCAACCCGACCCGGAGCCGGTCGGCGCGCTGCGGCGGCTCGCCGTCCAGGCTCTGCAACCACGCCCAGGTGTCCGCGACGGTCTCCCCAATCGGCCGACAGCGCAGCCCTGCCCGCACCGCCCTCGACACGTCCCCGCCGTGCATCCCGTCATGATCCTTCCCCGGCGGCAGCCAGATCGGCAGGTCGATCCAGGGCTTTACGCCGGCGTCGAGCAGAATCTCCGGTGCGGTCCACCGCAGCTCGGCATCGGATCCGGTGACCGCGACGCAAATCTCCAGCAGCTCCCCCATGGTGGTCACGTCCGGTGGGCTGACCACGTTGAACGGACCACCGAGACCACGACCGGCCGCATCCAGGGTCCACTCGGCGAGATCGCGGGCATCGATGTACTGCAACCCCAGATCCTGCGGCCCGGGAGCGAGCACCGGGCCACCGCGAGCGATCCGCCGCAACCACCAGGGCAACCGGCCGATGTCCTCGTGCGGGCCGAGAATCAGCCCGGCCCGCACCAGCAGAGCCCGATCACCGAAGATCTCCAGCGCGGCCAGCTCCCCGCCGCGCTTGGCCTGCGCGTAATCGACCTCGGCGCTCGCCGTCGGCGAGGACTCCACGACCGGGCCATTCTCCGCCAGCCCAGGATCCGGCGGGTACACGTACACCGAACGACTGGAGATGTAGGTGAACTGCCCGACCCGCCCGGCGAGCAGCCGGGCGGCGTCCCGGACCGCGGACGGCGCTGCCGACCAGGTGTCCACCACGACGTCCCACTGCGCGTCGCCGTCCAGCGCCGTCAGCCCACCAGGCGCGGTCCGGTCCCCCACCAGCGCGCTGACCCCAACCGGTGGCAGTTGCCGACCGCGGTTGAAGACGGTGATCTGAGCACCTCGAGCGCGACCGGCCTCGACCACGGCCCGGCCGACGAACCCCGTTCCACCCAGCACCAGAAGTCTCATGCCAGTGACTCTGCCGTCCCCGTCCGCGCGACACCAAGCTCTGCTGCTGGCGGCAGAATTGCCGATGGACGACGATCGCCCCCCGACAGCTAGGCGGAGGGCGATCGTCGAACAGCAGAACTCGTCGAACAGCAGGGGACCGACAGGTGCTCCCTAGCGAATGATCTTGCGGGCCCGCAGCGAAGCCAAGGCCTCGTCGAGGATCGCCTGACCATCGGCGTCGCTGCGCCGCTCCTTCACGTACGCCAGGTGAGTCTTGTACGGCTCGTTCCGGGGCGGAGACGGAGGAGTGGTCTGGTCCTGCCCGGCCGGGAACCCGCACCGGGGGCAGTCCCAGGTTTCCGGCGGCTGAACTCCGGCCTCTTCAGAGAAGCTCGGGGTGGTCTCATGCTTGTTGGCGCACCAATACGAGACTCGGAAGCGAGGCGCGGTATCACCACGCTCCGCTTCTCCCATCGGGCCCGCTCCGACTCGGCTGCCGCGGATCGCGTTGCCACTCGCCACCGTGAATCCTCCTTCGATGCCCGGACGACGTCCGGGTCAGGGTTGTGCTTCAGGACGCGTCGGGGAAGAACCGGGTCAGCAGATTGAGGAGCACAATCACTGTCACCCAGATGACGCTGATACCTATCGTGAAGCGGTTGAGGTTGCGCTCGGCAACACCAGAACTGCCCATGCTCGATGACATTCCGCCACCGAACATGTCCGATAACCCGCCGCCGCGGCCCTTGTGCAGCAGGATCAGCAACGTCAAGATCAAACTTGTGGCGACCAGAAGAATCTGGAGCGTCAGGCGAAGCACGGACACGCGGACCTCGTTCATCGATCGGAAGAAGCGTCAGGTTCACAGAGTAAGCGATGCCCGGGCGGGTTCGGACCGTTCCGCGTGTCGCGCCGCCAGGACTGTCCTCCCCAGGGCGCGACACACGGTGTCAAAAGCCGGTCAGTTCACCGTTACCCGGTCTTGTGATCGCGGTAACGGACGATCGAAGCGAACTCCCCGGGATCAGTACTGGCACCGCCGACGAGAGCGCCGTCGACGTCCGGTTGAGCCATGATGCCGGCGACGTTCGCCGCCTTCACAGAGCCCCCGTAAAGGATCCTCAGAGCCCCGGCGATCTCCGGTGTGTACATTCCGGCCAACCGGGCCCGAATCGCCGCACAGACTTCCTGGGCGTCCTCCGGGGTGGCGACCTCGCCGGTACCGATCGCCCACACCGGTTCGTAG
>JANNPJ010000369.1:0-12995 GCA_031400005.1 Kineosporiaceae bacterium
CGTCATCCCCTGGACCGGTCGGGGAATCCGGAGCGGTCGTCGTTCCAGAACACCAGCCGCCGGGGGCGTTGGCAATCCCCCAAAGGCTTGGCGGTGGCCTGCATCTGCGAGCATTCAGCGACGACACCCTGGAGGGGATCCGCGCGTGAACACCATTTCGATCCCAAGCCGCAAGAATCTGCAGGTCTTCTCGGGGCGGGCCTACCCCGAGCTTGCGGAAGAGATCGCCAAGTACCTGGGCACGTCGCTGACCCCACAGTCGGCGTACGAGTTTGCCAACGGTGAGATTTTTGTCCGATTCGAGGAGTCGGTGCGCGGCGCCGACGCCTTCGTGATCCAGTCCTGCGGCGCGCCGATCAACACCTGGGTGATGGAGACCCTGATCATGATCGACGCCTTGAAGCGCGCCTCTGCCGACCGGATCACGGTGATTTTACCGTTCTACCCGTACGCCCGACAGGACAAGAAGCATCGGGGCCGGGAACCGATCTCGGCCCGGCTGATCTCCGATCTGCTCCGCACGGCCGGCGCCCACCGGCTGATGACCGTGGACCTGCACACCGACCAGACCCAGGGCTTCTTCGACGGCCCGGTCGACCACCTGTTCGCTCAGCGACTGCTCGCCGACCACATCGCGACCAAGTACGCCGGGCACGACATCACCGTGGTCGCCCCGGACTCCGGCCGGGTGCGCGTCGCCGAGCGCTGGGCCGACCGGCTCGGCGGGGCACCGCTGGCGTTCATCCACAAGACCCGCGACCCGCTGCAGCCGAACACGGTGGTAACCAACCGGGTCGTGGGTGACGTCGAGGGCCGGCTTTGCGTGGTGGTCGACGACATGATCGACACCGGCGGAACAATCACCAAGCCACCGCCAAGCTGTTCGAGGCGGGCGCCAGTGACGTCGTGATCGCGGCCACTCACGGCATCCTGTCCGATCCGGCCACTCAGCGACTCGCCGAGTGTGGGGCCGGAGAGATCGTGCTGACGAATACCCTGTCGATCCCGCCCGAGCGACTGCTGCCGAACCTCACCGTGCTGTCGATCGGACCGCTGGTGGCGCAGGCCATCCACGAGGTCTTTAAGGACGGCTCGGTCACGTCGCTCTTCGACCACGACATGGACGGCGAAGGCCTGGACGGCGCAGGCCTCGTCGGCGGAGGCGCGGACGGCCTTGAGCCCTTGGACTCGATTATCTCGACCGCCCGCCCCTGACCGCGTCTCGTTCTTAACCCCGGGACGTCGCCCCTCAGGCGGGACGTCGCCCCTCAGGCGGGACGTCGCCCCTCAGGCGGGACGTCGCCCCTCAGGCGGGACGTCGTCCCTCAGGCTTGGACTCTTAGGCTTGGACGACCTCGCCGTCGACGACCTTGACGGCGAATGGCGGCAGCGGCTTGCCCGCGGCCGGTCCGGTCAGGTTCTTCCCCGTCTCCATGTCGAACGTCGAGCCGTGCGCCGGGCATTTCAGCTCCTTGCCGGCCACCGTCACGGTGACGAACTGATGCGGGCAGCGAGCGGAGAAACCGACCACCTTGCCGGCGGTGGGCTGGGACACGATCACCGGCTTGCCGCCTACCTCCAGGCTGACTGCCCCTGCCACCGGGACGTCGGACAGCGCGACGAGCGAAGCGGCGGCTGCCTCGGTGGGCGCTGCCGCCTCAGTGGGGGCGGCGGCCTCGGTCGCTGCCGCCTCGGTCGGCGCGGTGGACCCGGTTTCCCCGGTGTCCGAGTCACTGCTGCACGCGGCCAGGCCGGCTGCCCCGAGCAGGCCGAGGGAGCACATCGCAAACACCTTGCGCCGGCTGGGCGCGCTAGCGGTTTCATGCTGAAGATTGGGGGTACTGGTGAGTGTGGTAGTGCCGGTGATTTTGGTAGCGGCGGTCATGCTGCGCCTCCTCGGCGATAGTTGAAGCGGCAAACGGTAGCGGTAAGACGTCGGGCACGCGCGTTCTCGAGGCCTTGTCTAGGCTGTGCCGTTAGATGAGCACGCAATCCTGGGAATCTTCGATAGACGAGCTGCGGGCCGCCCTGCCCGACCTGTCGCTACGCGACGAGCTTCGTCTGTCCCGCCGACTCGACGGGCTGCTGCACCGCGGCCGTCGGGGTGACTCGCGGCGGAAGTCGCCCGACTCCCGAACCGCCGATCCGGAGCAGGAGCTGAACCGGATTGCCGCCGAGGTGGAGTCCGGGCGGATCCGGATGGCTACCCGCCGGGCATCGGTACCGGTACTGAAGTACCCGCCGGACCTGCCGGTCAGCCAGCGCAAGGACGACCTGCTGGCGGCGATCCGGGACAACCAGGTGGTGATCCTGGCCGGTGAGACCGGCTCCGGCAAGACCACTCAGCTGCCGAAAATCTGCCTCGAGCTGGGCCGCGGGGTGCGCGGTCTGATCGGCCATACCCAGCCACGCCGGCTGGCGGCCCGCTCGGTGGCGGAGCGGATCGCCGAGGAGGTCGGCTCACCGCTGGGCGAGACGATCGGGTACACCGTCCGGTTCAACGATCAGGTCAGCGACGACACCCTGGTCAAGCTGATGACCGATGGCATCCTGCTGGCCGAGATCCAGCGCGACCGGATGCTCACCAAGTACGACACGCTGATCATTGACGAGGCGCACGAGCGCAGTCTGACCATCGACTTCCTTCTCGGTTACCTCAAGCAACTACTTCCTCGCCGTCCCGACCTCAAGGTGATCATCACCTCGGCGACGATCGACCCGCAGGCGTTCTCCCGGCACTTCGACGACGCCCCGATCGTCGAGGTCTCCGGCCGGACCTATCCGGTCGAGGTCCGCTACCGACCGCTGGTGATCACCGCCTACGACGACGAACTCGACGAGGACGAGGACGAAGGCGTCGAGGTCGTCCGGGACCAGATCCAGGCGGTCTGCGAGGCGGTCGCGGAACTGCAGGAAGCCGGGCCCGGCGACGTCCTGGTGTTCTTCAGCGGTGAGCGGGAGATCCGGGACGCCGCCGACGCATTGCGTCGCACGGTCGATCAGTTCACCGAGATCGTTCCGCTCTACGCCCGGCTGTCCGCAGCCGAGCAGCACAAGGTCTTCGCCCCGCACACCGGCCGCCGGATCGTGCTGGCCACCAACGTGGCCGAGACCTCGCTGACCGTGCCCGGGATCCGGTACGTCGTCGATCCGGGAACGGCACGGATCTCCCGGTACAGCTACCGGACCAAGGTCCAGCGGTTGCCGATCGAGCCGATCTCGCAGGCCTCGGCGAACCAGCGCAAGGGCCGCTGTGGCCGGCTGTCGGACGGTATCTGCATTCGGCTGTACTCCGAGGAGGACTTCGAGTCCCGCCCGGCGTTCACCGATCCGGAGATCCTCCGGACCAACCTGGCTTCGGTGATCCTGCAGATGACCGCGCTCGGGCTGGGCGAGGTCTCGGCGTTCCCGTTCCTGGAGCCGCCGGACCCGCGGCAGATCAAGGACGGCGTCGCGCTCCTGCACGAACTGAACGCCCTGGATCCGACCCAGGAGGACCCGCGCAAGCGGCTGACCCCGCTCGGGCGCACCCTGGCCCAGTTGCCGGTCGACCCGCGGCTGGCCCGGATGCTGGTGGAGGCCGATCGCAACGGGTGCCTGCCCGACGTCCTGGTGATCGTGGCCGCGCTGTCGATCCAGGATCCGCGCGAACGACCGACCGAGCACCAGCAGGCGGCCGACCAATCGCATGCCCGGTTCAAGGATCCGCGGTCGGACTTCCTCAGCTACCTGAACCTCTGGAACTACCTGATCACCCTGCAGTCGAATGTGTCGTCCAGCCGTTTCCGCCGCCAGTGCATCGCCGAATACCTGCATCACCAGCGGATCCGGGAGTGGCAGGACCTGCACGGCCAACTCCGGTCGATCCTGCGCGGCGCCGGCATCACCAGTGTCGTCCCTTCTGCCCGCCAATCCTCCCGTGATCTTGCACAAACTGACACTTTGGACGACGAGGACTCGGTGGTGGACGGCGGCGAACCGGTCGACAATGCCACCGCGGACCGGATTCACATCTCGCTGCTGACCGGGCTGCTGTCCCAGATCGGCCTGAAAGAGGGCGAGACCCGGGAGTATCTCGGCGCGCGCGGCGCCCGGTTCACCATCCAGCCGGGATCGGCCCTGGTTCGGGCCACCCCCCGGTGGGTGATGGTCGGCGAACTGGTCGAGACCACCCGACTGTGGGGACGGACGGCGGCCCGGATCGACCCGCTCTGGGTGGAGCGACTGGCCGAGCATCTGGTCAAGCGCAGCTACAGCGAACCGCGGTGGGAGCGCAAGCGCGGCTCGGCGGTGGCCACCGAACGGGTCACCCTGTACGGGATTCCGGTGATCCCGGGACGGACCGTGCAGTACGGCCGGGTCGATCCGGAACTGTCCCGCGAGCTGTTCATCCGGCATGCCCTGGTAGAAGGCGACTGGCGGACGAACCATCCGTTCTTCCATGAGAACCGGCGCCTGCTGGAGGACGTCGAGAACCTGGAGGATCGGGTTCGCCGGCGCGACATCCTGGTGGACGACGAGACGCTGTTCGAGTTCTACGACCAGCGGATCCCGGCGGACGTCGTCTCCACGGCGCACTTCGACAGCTGGTGGAAGACGGTCCGCAAGGAACGTCCGGATCTGCTCAGCTTCTGGACGTCGATGCTGTTCAGCCCGCAAGCGCCGAAGATCAGCGAGGAGGACTACCCGTCCACCTGGCCGATCGACGAGCTGGAACTGCCGGTCACCTACCAGTTCGAGCCGGGCGCGGCAGCTGACGGGGTAACCGTGCACCTCCCGCTCGCGGTGCTGAACGAGGTCTATGCCGAGGACTTCGAATGGCAGATCCCGGGCCTGCGCGAAGAACTGGTGACCGAGCTGATCCGCGGGCTGCCGAAACAGGTCCGCCGGATGCTGGTCCCGGCCCCGGAGCGGGCTCGGCAGGTGCTGGCCAGGTTGGAGCAGGCGGGGTTGAAGCAGGCGGGGTTGAAGCAGGCGGGGTTGGAGCGGGCGGGGTTGGAGCGGGCGGGGCTGAAACCCGGCACCGAACCGCTCCTGCCTGCCCTGGAGCGGGAACTGGCCGAGCTGGCCGGCGTGAGCGTGAGCCGGACCGATTGGGCGCCGGAGCGGGTGCCGGACCACCTACGGGTGACCTTCCAGGTGGAGGATGAGGACGGCACCGTGCTGGGTGCCGGCAAGGACCTCGACGCCCTCCGTGAATCACTGAAACCTCGCTTGCGCGAAGCGATTTCCGATGCCGTAGCGGAGATCGAGCAGACCGGGCTGACGTCCTGGACGATCGGCGATCTACCCAGAACGGTGGAGCGGACGCTGGCCGGGCTGACCGTGCATGGCTACCCGGCGCTGGTCGACCGGGGGACGACGGTCGACGTCCGGGTCCTGGATTCGGTCGCCGATCAGCGTCGGGAGATGCGCGCCGGAACCCGGCGGCTGCTGCTACTGGGGATCAACTCCCCGGCCCGTTCGGTGCTCGGGCGACTGACCAATCAGCAGAAGCTGGCCCTGGCGAACGCACCGCACAAGGGACCGTCGGCGCTCTTCGACGACTGCCTCGGTTGTGCGGTGGATGCCCTGGTTGACCAGGCCGGCGGGCCGGTCTGGGACGCGGCCGGCTTTGAGTCCCTGCAGCGACTGGTCCGAGCCTCGATCGAGCGGTCCGTCACCGACGTGGTGACGACGACCGCCGATGTCCTGGCCTTGGCCCGGGACGTCGACCTAGGGCTGCGTTCGACGTCCAGCCCGGCCCTGCTGGCGTCACTGGCCGATCTGCGGAACCAACTGGCGAGCCTGGTGTATCCCGGCTTCGTCACCGCGACCGGCGCCACCCGACTGCCGGACGCGCTCCGGTACCTGCGGGCGATGCAGCGGCGGCTGGAGAAGCTGCCGGAGCGCTACCAACGCGACCAGACGCTGCTGTGGAGTGTGCAGAACGTCCAGCAGGAGCTGGACGCCACGGTCGCCGCGCTGACCCCGGCCCGGCGCCGCGAACTGGACCAGGACGTGCAGCGGATTCGCTGGATGATCGAGGAACTGCGGGTCAGCCTGTTCGGCTCCGGGATGAAGACCGCCTATCCGATTTCCGAACAGCGGATCCAGCGCACCATCCGCGACCTGACGCCCTAGTGGCAGCCCCGGGTTCAGACTGCGGTTTCGGACTCCTCGGTCAGCGGCGAGATGGATGTCTCATCGGGGTCGATCCGGGTCAGCATCGCCCGGCAGATCTCGTTCAGCTGGCCGATCTGTTCCTCGGTAAGCGCATCGACAACGAATTCGCGGACGGCGGCGACGTGCCCGGGAGCAGCCTTGACCAGTGCCTCGTAGCCCTGATCGGTCAGCTCGGCGACTTGCCCGCGGCCGTCCTCGGTGGCCCGTTGCCGGCGCACCCAGCCGCGCCCCTCCAGCCGGGAGATGGTGTGCGACAACCGACTCGGCGAGGAGCTCGACCGGGCGGCGAGCTCACTCATCCGCAGCGCCCGGCCGGGAGCCTCGGACAGCATCGCGAGGGTGAAATAGGCGAAGTGCGTGAGACTGGCGTCCCGCTGCAACTGCGCATCCAGAGCTGCCGGTAGCAGGGTCATCACCGCGGCGAACTGGCGCCAGGCCCGTTGCTCGTTATCGTCCAGCCATCGCGGTTCACTCATTCAGCCAAGGTTACCCATCAGAAACGTCACTGGCTCGCATTACTCGAACAGTTACTTGAATCACTGATTGAGTTTTTGCTTAGATCATCAGCAACAGATGTGCAGAAAATCAGCCGCCGGACTTGCGCCGGAACTGACGCTGCCGCTTCCCGTTGGAACTCTTCAGGTCGTTGCTACCTTCGGCCATCGACCCAGGGTGGGTGCCGGGGGTCGCGTTCTTGCGATCCAGCGCCTCCCGGAACCGCTTGCGTGGGTCGGTCTCGACCGCCGAGTCAGCCGAGTCGGCGTCCACCTCTGCTGGATCTGCCGGATCTACAGGAACCGGGGGAACAGCGCCCGCGGGGGCCTGTGCGTCTTTCTTGGCCTCAGTCACCCTCGAACCGTACCGCCCCGAGCACCCCGACCGATGCAGCAGGTCAACTGATCGGTGCGGATGCGTGCATGAGACGGATCGAACGGGCATTCTAGGCGGGTGCCTTCCCCGCTGCTGCTCGCGATCGACGGCAACAGCCTTTTGCACCGCGCCCATCACGCGATGGAGCAGAGCGCGCTGCGCGATTCCGATGGTCGGCCGATCTGGGCGCTCAAGGGCCTGATCAGCTTCATCGCCACCGCTGCCGCCCGGCTGACCCCGGACGCGATCGTGATCGGCTTCGACTCCCTCGGCGATTCGGTCCGTAAGCAGGACTATCCCGAGTACAAGGCGCACCGTGTCGAGAAGCCACCGGACCTGCGACTCCAACTGGACGACGCACCCGGGCTGCTCGCTGCCGCCGGAATCACCGTCGTCGTTCCGGCGGGGTACGAGGCGGACGACGTCCTGGCCACCGCCGCCGCGCTGGCCCGGCGTCACAGTTGGCGCACCGCCGTCGTCACCAGTGACCGCGACTCCTTCTCCTTGATCAACGAGTGCACCTCGGTGTTGCAGGTGCTGAACGGTGGGATCGACGGGTCTCCGCTGCTCACCCCGGAGAAGATGACGGCGGTCTGTGGGGTGTCAGCCGACCGGTACCGGGACTACGCGGCGTTGCGCGGCGACAGCTCCGACAACCTGCCCGGTGCGCTCGGGATCGGGGCGAAGACCGCGGCCAAGCTACTCGCGGTGTTCGCCGGGGTGGACGCCGCGTATGCGGCGATCGACGACGGCCGGGAGGAAGAAGTGGTCGCCGTGATCGGCAAGGCGGCAACGGCCAAACTCGCCACCGACGAGGCCCGGGCCAACGTCGCCCGCAACCAGCGGCTGATGATCATGCGCGACGATCTGAAGATCCCGGCCCTGCAGAAGATGCGGATCCCGCTCGACCTCACGGTCTTGCAGACCGCGCTCGCAGCCCGGGACATCCGGCTCGGACCGTCGCTCTGGGCACTGACCGGCGCCGATCCGCCGTCCTGGTACTCGGAACGGGCCTACGGCGAGGGCCCCCGCCCCGAAGGGGCCGGCGAGCGGCGGTTGATCACCTTGCCCAAGACCCTGCCGAGCCCGATGTCGGCGGCGGCCAAGCGCGCCGCCGCGCTGGCCGATGCTGGCCAGCTGAACCTCTTCTAACCAGAAGCCCTTCTGAGCTGAACCTGTCTGAGCTGAACCGCTTCTTAGCTAGACCTCCTCTTAGCTAGAGAAGTTTGAAGCGCAAACAGACGATGGGGGTGCGGTCGTCGATGCGGCGCCCGATTCGCTCCCAGAACGCGCGATGCGCCGTCGCCCAGTCGCCATGGCCGGCGAACCCCTCCCCCTCGGCTTTGGCGAAGTCGTCGGTCACTTCGGCGAACGGGACCACATCCAACCCAGTGACCTGCACCAGGCCGACCCGCCTGCCATGATCGCCGATCAGAACCAGGCGCTCGCCGACGGTCTCCAGCGCCTCGCCCTCGATCTCATAGTCGCTGAGTAGGCCCGCCGTGGCCCGTTTGGACCCGGACAGCACCAAGCCCACCAGTTCCTGCCGCAGTTCACCTGGCGTCCCCAGCTCCAAGGTCCGCAGCCCATCCATCCGTGGCCATGTCATGACAACAGATAATCATGGTCTTCCGGCGAGGACAGCCCCGATCCATGGCGTGTTGCGATGTCCGTCACAACAGCTCTCACTGACGCCTTCCCGCGGCGGCTACCGCACCCGTTCGATCGTGGCAGTGCCCGACCCGATAGGGCCGATCCGCAGCACCGTTCCGGTCAGCACCGTTCCGGTCAGCACCGTTCCGGTCAGCACCGTTTCCGGTCAGGTCGGTGGCGGTCGTGACCGAGATCCTGCCGCGGTCTCCGGGCGCAGCCACGCTCACGGTGTACGCCGCCGGGTCTGCGTTACCAATTTCGACTTCGACGGTGGCGCGGGTGTTCGGCGGCAAGTTCAGCTGCAGCCGGTGGGCAGCCGCCGCGCGCCGAAGGGTAAGTGAGACCGGGCCGCGGATCGAAGGCACCGCGCCCTCACCACCACCACCGCGCCCTCACCACCACCACCGCGCCCTCACCACCGCCACCGCGCCCTCGCCCTCACGCCCTCGCCCTCACGCCCTCGCCCTCACGCCCTCGCCCTCACGCCCTCGCCACCGTGCCCTCACCACCGTGCCTTCCGGCCAGGGTGAGTTGCCGGTCCGCGGCCGGATTAGGAACTCGGTCGCGCCGGCCCCGATGACCTGGACGCCGAGGATGTGCCAGGCAACGGCGTTGGCCGGGCGGAGGCCAGGCGTGCGAGAAGGTCATGTTGGACTTCAGCGCGGGTCCCAGGCCTTGGTGACCAGGGTGGCCTTCAGACCGTCCAGCATGTGCAGCCAGGAGTTGGTGGCCGTGGAGGTGAGCAAGGCCAGCGCCGCGTCGGAGCGACCCAGCCGGAAGAGCGCGTCGAGCAGGAACTGCGCCCCGTACAGCTCACTTTCATCCCACCCGCGGCGAGGGTGTCACCAAGTTTACTCCGGACGGCGTCGGGCAGAGCGCCGGCGACACCGAATTCGACGGATAGGCGGTCGCGTGCTGGGCGCTGTTGGTAGTGCCCGCGCCGTCCACGAACCGGCCGGTCGAGGCGTTGAGCAGGGTAGCGCGCATGACCGCGGCGAAGGTGTCGGCCCGGTCGTTTAGGGTCACGGCATCATGCTCGCCTTGGCGATCAATCTACCGGAATATCTTTCACCTAAACATGTTTGGCTGAAACAGGTGTTCCTGCACTGAGACTCCGATGTTGCAACGCACTGCCAACAATCAGTTCTGCCAACAATCAGTTGTGCAAAAAGGGATTCAGCTCTGCGGTCGCCCAGTTGCCTAGCAGCCCAACCTAGTTGATCCATCCGATTGCTGCCCGTGACTCATCGTCGCTGAAAGTTGTTGCTGTGCATGATCTTCGATCCTGTGGATAACTTCCGGGCTTGTCGGTGGTGGCGGTTAGGGTTCAGGTATGAATCGGGATCAGGGGTTCGGGCGCGAGGGCGTCGGTGGGTCTGGCGCGGATGGTGTCGGTGAGTCCGGTGCCGGCGGTGTTGGGGTCACCGATGGTGGCGTCGGTGTGGCTGATGGCGGGGTTCCTGAAGATGGGGTGTTGCGGGCGTTGGCGTCGATCCGGGCGGCGGTGTCGGATCTGCGGGAGGCGGTGTTGTGGTCACGTTCGGATGCCAGCAGTAGAGACGGGGTGCGTGAGTGTTTCACGGTGCTGCAGTCGTTGGAGTCGATGTGGTTGAGGCTAGTCGCGGATCTAGATTCGCGTCCGGGGGCGGTTCCCGGCGCGCGGGCCGGTTGTGTGGGGGCGACGTTCTTGCGGTCGGGGTTGCTGCGCTCGGCCGGGCAGGCGGCCGCTGATCTGCGGGCCGCGCACGCGTTGGCCAGCGATGCCGATCCCGGTCAAGGTGGGATGCCTTTGATGGGTGCGGCATTCGCGGCCGGGCAGGTCTCGCGTGAGCATGTGGACGTCGCGTTACGGGCGGTCCGCAAGCTCCCGAATCGGGTGTTGTCCGCTCCACTGCCAGCGCCCGACGACCCCGAACCCAGCAGCCCCGAACCAGGTGACCCCGAATCAGGTGACCCCGAATCAGGTGACCCGGAACCTAGTGACCCCGAACCAGTCAGCCCGGAGTTCGGCAACCCGGAAACGGGCGGTCCCGAGCCCGGTGATTCCGCGTCCGGTGGTTCCACCTCCGTTGGTGATAGCGGCGATTCAGCGACTGCCGCCGCTGCTGGCGAGACCGCCAGCGAGGGTGAGGTGCTGGCGGGGGTGGCGGTGGATGCGTTTTTCGCTGGTCAGTCACGGGAGGTGGATCCGAATGCCACCAAGAATCTGGCTCGGCATCTGCTGGAGGCGTTGGACCCGGACGGCAACGATGGGTTCGATCCGGACGCGGTGGATCGGCGCGGAGCCAGTCACAGCACCGACGCCGGTGGGATGGTGGTGGGGCGTTTCCAGTTGGATCCGGTGTCGGGGATGTGGTTTCGGACCGCGATCGAGCATTTCTCGGCTCCGGATCCGACGGTAGAAGAAGCATGCGAGGGCGGCGGGTCAGTCACGATCCGCGACACCCGCACCGCGGCACAGCGGCGAGCAGACGCGATGGGGATCATCTCCCGGCTAGCGTTGGGCTCAGACCAGGCCGGCACAGCCATAGGCGGTGAGCCACCCCGGATCGTGCTCCACGCCGGTGTCCCCGACCTCCTCGAAGCCCTCCGCACCGCCACCGACCACGACAGCCCCGACAGTCGCGAGCCCGAGGATTGCCAGACCCAGCCATCCACACCCCGGTCCAAGACTGCCGCTCCCGGTGACGTGACTGCACCGCCCTCGCCGAAGCAGCGCCAAGAGAACGCTCAACCAGAGGGGTCGCCTGGATCCGCCGAGAACGGGACCACGGGCCCGGATGCGGACTCAGTGGCTGCCCAAAGCGCTCTTTTCGAAACCGAAAGCGCCACCCTCGCCGCTGAAGGCGCCCGCACCAACTCCGGTCGATACGACCAGGACGACCAAGATGACGGGCACGACCGGGGCGATGGGCACGACCAAGACGCCGGGCACGACCAAGACGCCGGGCACGACCAGGATGGGCACGACCAGGGCGAGCGCTACCAGCGCCGGGCTGTGGCCGAGGCCGTAGCTGACACGGTGGGCGGGGAGGCTTTCTCTCCGGTGCGCGGTGCGGAGCCACGCAGGCGGGGCGCCGAGTGTGACGGGTTGGGTTCGATCGGACCGCGGTTGCTGGGCCGGTTCGCCTGTGATGCCCTACTGCAGAAGGTCCTGCTGTCGAAAACCGGGGCGGTGCTGGACCTAGGACGTGATACCCGCACCGTCAGCCGAGCCCAACGACGGGCACTGAACGCCCGAGACCGCGGATGCGTCATTCCCGGCTGCGGCGCTCCCGCCACCTGGTGCGAAGCCCACCACGTCATTTGGTGGCGCCACGGAGGCCAAACGAACATCGGTAACCTGGCCCTGGTCTGCGGACGCGACCACACCCTGATCCACCTCGGAGTCTGGGACCTGACCATGATCGAGGGAGTGCCCTGGGCACGGCCACCGTCCTGGATCGACCCACTGCGCCGCTGGACCCGCAACACCCTGCACCGGCGCACCGATCACGCCCGCACACTCGGCCATCAAATGCGCCTGGTCCTGCCGCAGGACCCCACCCTGACCCCACCCACCTGGCTACAACCAGACAAGTCACGTCCAGACCCACCCCCGAATCCACCAACCCTACGCACGTCAGGTTCGGACCCGCCAAACCCGGACCCGCCAAACCCAGACTCGCCACCCTCGGGCACGTCAGGTTCGGACTCGCCGGGGTCAGGCTCGCCACCCTCGGGCACGTCGGGTTTAAGCTCGCCGGTCGCGGATTCGACATCCTCGGGCATGTCAGGTTCAGACTCACCGGGTTCGGACCCGCCAAACCCGGACTCGCCAGGTTCGGACCTGCCAAGCCTGGACCCGGCAGACCCGGACCCACCCCCCTCAACCGCGTCAGGCTCGTACCCGCCAAGCCCAGATCCGCTGCGACTGGACACGCCACCCCCGGATTCACCCGGACCGGACCAGGGACACATGGAGTCACCGCATCTGGACCCACCGCCAACGGCAGACACTGGATAGGCTCCTGGAAGGCGATCCGGAAAAAGGCTGGTTCGGGTCTGATTACCGCCCTGGACCGATTCGTCGATGCGGCACCCGTCTACCTTGCGCGAGCGTGCCATCGTGGAAGAAGGACTTGCGCCGGCACAGCGGGACATCGCAAAGAATGATCATGAACTCGGCGAACGGTGTCACGTCCAACCTGGAGACCTGCACCAGGCTTGTATACGCCGACCCAACTTGGGTGTCAGCATCGCCGACCCAACTTGGAGTCAGCATCGCCGACCCAACTTGGGAGTCAGCATCGCCGACCCAACTTGGG
>JANNPJ010000392.1:0-22382 GCA_031400005.1 Kineosporiaceae bacterium
CACAGCTGGTTGTGCGAGTACTGGGTCAGCGGTGCGGAAATCGGGATGTATGAGGACCAGGCCCGGCCAGTCCAGCAGCCGCTACCGGAGATCTTCCGACCGGTGGAGTCCCCACCCGAGCCGAGCCACGAGCCGACCGCACCGGAGCCGGCGGTGGCTGGACCTCGCTACGGTCGGCGGATGATGTCGATGACCCGCGGCTTGAGCCGGACTTCGCGCAAGCGCTAGGCCTTGTTCTGCAGGTCCTTGATGATCTGCTGGCTGGCCAGCTTGCCTGGCGCGCCCATCACGCAGCCACCCGGATGGGTGCCGGAGCCGCACTGGTAGTAGCCCTCGATCGGGGTCCGGTACTGGCTCCAGCCAGGGGCCGGCCGGAAGAAATACATCTGCGGGGCGAAGAACTCACCGGCGAAGATGTTTCCCTCGGTAAGCCCGACCACCCGCTCGATGTCCAGCGGGGTCACCACCTCGCGGTGGATCACGAGGTCGCCGAAGCCGGGGAAGAACGACTCCAGGGTGGCCTGCACGGTGTCGCCGAAACCGGTCCGCTCGGTGTCCCAGTCGCTGCCCTTCAGGTGATAGGGCGCGTACTGGACGAAGCACGACATCACGTGCTTGCCGGGAGGGGCCATGTCCGGATCGACCAGCGACTGGATCGCACAGTCCAGGTAGGGCCGCTTGCTGTACCAGCCGTACTTGGCGTCGTCGAAGGCCCGCTCCAGGTACTCGATCGACGGCCCGATGTTGGTGAAGCCGCGGTACTGGTCGGTCCGATCACCCAGGCTCGGAAACCGTGGGACGCCGTCCAGCGCAAAGTTGACCTTGGCGGAGGTGCCCTGGAACTTCATCCGATTGATGTTCTCCACCAGGTCGGCCGGCAACTCGCGCGGTTCGACCAGTTCGGTGAAGGTCCGCCGCGGGTCCAGCGCACTGACCACGGTTCGGGCCCGCAGTTCGGTACCGTCGGCGAGCGCGACTCCGACCGCCCGGCCATCCTTGGTGATCACCGAGTCGACCTGGGAATCGAGCAGGATCTGCGCGCCGTAGGCCTGCGCGGCCCTGGCCAGCACCTGAGTGAAGCCGCCGTTCCCGCCCTTGTGGAAGGCCCAGGAGCGGAAGTGCCCGTCGTGCTCACCCAGCGAGTGGAACAGCAGCACCAGGCCGGAACCTTGGGACATCGGGCCGACCTTGGACCCGATGATTCCGGACGACGCCAGGTAGCCCTTGAGGATGTCGCTCTCGAAGTAGCCGTCCAGGAAGTCGGCGGCGCTGCCGGTGAGCAGCCGGACCGTGTCGTGCAGGACCTTCTGGCTGGCCGAGCCGAGCAGGGAGCCGAGCCAGTGGACGTCGGCGAGGTCCTCGGCGGAGGTGCCGAAGATGTTCGGCGGCGCCCGGTCGAAGAGCGGCTTCACCAGCTGGCAGACCCGCTGGAGGTCGTGCTGGTACCGGTCCATCGCATCCGCGTCACGCGGGGAGTGCCGCATGATCTCTTTGATGTTCTGGTTGCGGTCCGGCCCCATCAGCAGGTAATCGCCGTTCTCCATCGGGGCGAACGAGGAGGGCATCAGGATCGGCAGGAAGCCGTGCGTGACCAGGTCCAGCTCGTGGATGATGTCCGGCCGCAGCAGGCTGAGCGCGTAGGAGAAGGTGGTGAACTGGAAACCGGGTACCAGTTCTTCGGTGATCGCCGCGCCACCGACGACCGAGCGGCGCTCGATGATCAGCGTGCGCAGCCCTGACTTGGCCAGATAGGCGCCATTGACCAGACCGTTGTGCCCGCCGCCGATGATGATCGCGTCGTAGCTGGTTGTTCCCGAGGTGCTCGGCCCTGTGGTCATTACGCCGTCTTTCGCTCGGGGTTGAACAGCGGGAGCTTCGCGACGTCCGCCGCGACGGTCCGGTACTCGTGGTCGATCGTCAGCTCCAGGTGCACCCGGGTTCCGACCGCGGCCAGGTCCGGGCGGACCCGGGCAATCGCGATGTGCCGCTGCAGGATGGGGGAGTACATCACGCTGGTGGCGTAACCGATGCGTTCACCGGGACCATCCGCCCCGATTCCGGCCCCAGTGCGGTAGAGCATCGATTCGTACGGCAGTGGGGTCTCGTCCTTCGGCGGAATCAGGCCGGCCTCGGTGTAGAGCCGGTTCCAGTCCGCCCAATCCAGCAGGAGCCCGACGGTTGACCACCGGGACGTCCGGTCGGTGATCTCCCGGCGGATCGCGGTGCGGCCGATGAACGGCCGATCGTCGGCCTCGATCCCGCGCAGCATCCAGCCGAACCCGAGTTCGACCGGGGTGACCCGCTGCTGGTCGGTGAAGGCGAACCGGCTGGAGGAGAACTCGACGTTGATCAGAACCAGGCCGGCTTCGATCCGCGCCATCAACAGGGCCTGCTCGCCGAACGGGCGTAGTCCGTACGGGACGCCGGCCGCCAGCACGGCGTCCAGCACGCCGATCGCGTCGTCCGTGCGGACGAACACCTCGAAGCCCAGGTCGCCGGTGTAACCGGTGCGGGAGATCGTCACCGCAGCAGCGCCGATCGTGGTCTGGACCAGGTCGAAGAACGCCAGCCCGGTGACCTCCGGCGCGAGCTGGGCGAGGATGTCGCGCGAGCGCGGACCCTGGACGGCGAGCATCCCGAAGTCCGTGGTGGCGTCCTCCAGCTGGACGTCGAGTCGACCGATCAGGCCGGCGAAGTAGCCGAGATTCGGTTCCGCACAGGTCAGCAGGAACTCGGTTGCGGAGTGTCGGAACAGCACGCCGTCCTCGAGCACGTACCCGGCGTCGTCGCACCAGAGGGTGTACTGCGCTCGTCCCGGCAGGCAGCGCCGGACGTCCCGGGTCAGCACGCCGGCCAGGAACGCTTCGGCGTCCCGGCCGCGGATCCAGTACTTGTACAGCGGTGAGGTATCGAACACACCCGCGCTGTTGCGGATGCCGAAGTACTCGTGCTTGGCGGACAGGTCGTACCGCAGCGCCGACAGGTATCCGGCCCAGTGTCCGTACAGCCCGGTGGTATTCAACTCGCTGAGCCGGGGATGGAACGGAGTGGTCAGCACCATCCCCGCACCTTAGAGCCTGTCCGCCCCGCGCCCTAGGGCCTGGGTTGCCGACGCGGGGATCGATCTAGAGCCGGGCGGTGGCACAATATGCCTGAGTCGTGCATCCCGCGATGAAACATCTCGATTCTGCGCCAGAAGGGTGAATGTGGGTGACCTGATCGCCCCCGTCCGGATGGGCCTGTACTCTTTGCGCGGATCCTACGATTGGTGCATCCGGTTTAGTACATCTGGTCCAGGGGTGGGCAACGGAACGTGGATCTTCAACATGTCTCAACTTCAGCGTGCGCTGACGCCTGGAGGGCGACGGTAGTGAACGTTCCGAGCAAAAAAAACGTATGCCCTTCTGGAGGTGTCGGATGGAAGCCCTAGCGGCTGACGATCCGCGTCAGGTTGGGCAGTTCGAAATCGTCGCCCGGCTTGGCGCTGGTGGAATGGGGCGGGTTTACCTTGCCCGTTCGGCTTCAGGTGAGCAGTTTGCCCTGAAGATGATTCATCAGTTCCTGTCGGACGACGTGCAGTTCCGTCGCCGGTTTGAGCGCGAGGTGATGGCCGCCCGACGGGTGACCGGGGAGAACACCGCCGCGCTCGTCGACGCGGACCCGGACGCCCGGCCGCCATGGATGGCAGTGGAGTACGTCGAAGGTCCAACGCTTACCGAGTTGATCGAGCATGGTGGCCCGCTGACGCTGGGTAGCTGCGTGCGGTTGGCGTCCGGGATGGCAGCCGCGCTGATCAGCATTCACGCCGTCGGGCTCGTCCACCGGGACCTGAAGCCGTCGAACGTGCTGATGGGCGCCGGCGGAGCACGGTTGATCGACTTCGGGATCGCGCAGGCTTCGGGTGCCAGCAGCCTGACGATGACCGGTCTGGTCACCGGTTCGGCCGGGTTCATGTCTCCCGAGCAGGCCCAGGCCGAGCACGTGACCGAGGCCAGCGACGTCTTCGCGCTCGGCACCGTGCTCTACTTCGCCGCCACCGGTCAGCGGCCGTTCGGTGAGGGATCGATGATCTCCATCACCTACCGCGTCGTGCACGCCGAAGTGGATCTGTCCGGGATCCGTGATGAGGGCCTGCGAGAGTTGATCGCCGATTGCCTGATGAAGGATCCGCAGCGCCGGCCCACGCCGCACGAGATCTACGCGCGCTGCCCCGGGATCTTGGACGGGACCTGGCAGAACCAGCGATCCGGTGCCACCGTGCAGTCCTTCGCCGTGGCCGCGCCGTCCGAGACCGGTCCGATGCAGTATTCATCGCCGCAGCCCCATTTCCAGCCGCCGCCGACCGGCCCGATGCAGTACCCGCCGGCCCAGCAGGACTACCAGCCGCTCTCGACCGGCTCGATGCAGTACCCGGCGGCCCAGCAGGACTACCGGCAGGACTACCAGCCACTTCCGACCGGCCCGATGCAGCGTCCGCCGGCCCCGATCGGCTATGGCGGCACGCCCTCGCGCCGGGACGATCGCAACGGCTACCGGCAGCCCGCGGGTTGGCGCCGGTATCTCACCCCCTGGCTGGCCCTGCCGGCGGCCGGGATAATCGCCATGGCCACGGCTGCAGCGGTCATAATTCCCTCCCTCGGCGAGGACGACCCCGGCGACGTTGGGACATCGGGAACTGAGGAGACGGGTAACCCCGCCACCAGAGGCACCAAGGGGACCGGAAACGTGCCTGGGCCGCAGCAGTCGGACGGTGAGGCGCCGCCGCTCGTGGCGCCGACGGGGACGTCGACGGCGACGCCGAGCCTCGGCGCGACGCCCATTGCCTCCGGTGTTCCGCTCCCGGTCCCGACCGGGAAGGGCGTCAGACCGACAACGACCCCGACCGCGAGCTCGACCAATGGCGTCAAGCTTCCCAACGTGCCCGCCACGAAGGATCCGGATCCTGAACCTGACCCCGTGGACCCCATCCCGCAGCCGACGACCAAGCCCGACGAGCCGGTGCCCAGCCCGACGCCGCCTGCGACGACCCCTCCGGCGGTGCCGACAACACCCGCGCCCACGTCCACCTCAGCTGGTGGTGGCGTCGGCGGTGGTGGCGTCGGCGGTGGTGCTGGTAACGGCGGCGGTGCTGGCGCCGGCTGACACCAGGCACGAGGTGACGGGCGGGTACCGTTAAGGCAGGTACCGCCCGGCTGGGATGATCGCCCAGTGGGAAATCTCCTGGCGTCGGTGTGGGAGTTCGTCCGGTCGGTGCTGACCGATACCCGTGCCCGGGTTCGGACCCGAGGGCGAGCTGCCTGCTTCCGGGCCCTCCGGCTCAGTGGTGCCGGGGTGGCCAGCTACGTCGTCGCGCATGCCCTCTCGCCGAACACCACCCCGCTCCTCGCTCCGCTGACCGCTTTGCTGGTTGTCCAGGTCACCCTGTCCAGCACGCTGTGGAGTGGCGTCGAGCGGGTGATCAGCGTGATGGCCGGCGTCCTGCTCGCGGTGGTCTTCTCCGCGGTGGTCGGGCTGAACGCGTGGAGCCTGGGTGCGCTGATCGCGATCTCGATCGTGATCGGGCAGCTGCTGCGGCTGGGGCCGAACCTGATCGAGGTCCCGATCAGCGCCATGCTGGTGCTCGCCGTCGGGTCGAACGCGGCCGCAGACGCCGCCACCGGGCGGCTGTCCGAGACGCTGGTCGGTGCCATTGTCGGGGCCGGCGTCAATGTGATCTTCCCGCCCGCGCTGCGGACGCTTGATGCCGGTGGCCGGGTCGAGGTCTTCGCCAACCGGATCGCCGGGGTGCTGACCGAGGCCGCCGAGCAACTGTCCGCCGGGCCGGCGCAGGGTCGGGCCGAGCAGTGGCTCGACGAGGCCCGTCGGCTCACCCGGCATGTCCCCGGAATCGAGAAGGAGATCACCGATGCTGATGAGGGCCGCCAACTGAACCTGCGGGCGCTCGGAACCCCACGGACGTCGACCAGCCTGCGTGACGGTCTGGAAGCGCTGGAGCACTCCTTGGTGGCGGTCCGCAGCATGTTCCGGTCGATCGTGGACGGCGTGCGGGATCACCAAGGCACCACCGGCACTGCCGAGGAGGGGGAGTACTCCGAGGACGTGCGGCAGGCGTTCGCCCTGCTGCTGCGCGATCTGGCCGACTGCTTCGGCTCCTTCGGCCGAATGGTGCGTGGACAGGTGGACGACGACGCCGTCACCGAGTCCGGCGAGATGGCAGCGGCGCTGACCGCGCTGCGCGAGGCCCGTGCGCGGGTCAGTGACCTGCTGCTGCTCGGCCCTCGCGCCGACCCGGTCTACTGGGAGCTGAACGTCTCACTGCTGGCCACGGTCCAGCGGGTGCTGCGCGAACTGGACGTCGAGGAGTACGTCCGCGAACGTGAACGCCATCTCGCCGAGCAGGATGAGGGGCCCAGCCATCTGGCGGCCGAGCGGCTGCGCGAGCGCTCCAGGCGGCTGAGCGAGCAGGTGCAGTTGCCCTACGTGCGCGGCTTCGGCGAGCGCCCTCGCGGCTGACTGGTAGAAAGCGGTCATGATTGCTGCGCTGACCGGGTCCGGACTGGCCGCCGCCGCCGGGCTGAACGCGTACATCCCATTCCTGCTGGTTGCCGTGCTCGCTCGGGTCACCGACGTGATCGTGCTCCCACCGGACTACGCCTGGGTGCAGAGCGACTGGGCGATCGGGGTCGGTGCTGTGCTGCTGTTCACCGAGTTCGTGCTGGACAAGATCCCCGTCGTCGACCACATCAACGACGCCGTCGCCACCTTCATCCGGCCCACCGTCGGTGGGTTGATCTTCAGCGCCACGTCGAGCGCCGAAAACCTCGACAACAGTGCCTGGATGCAGCACAACCCCTGGGTGGGGGTCCTCCTCGGGATGATCGTCGCCGGGCTCACCCACGCGACCAAGGCCGCCGTGCGTCCGGCGGTGAATGTCAGCACGGCCGGCACCGGCGCTCCGGTGGTTTCCATGCTGGAGGACCTGGCCTCGGTCGGGCTCAGCCTCGCGGCGATCTTCGCCCCCGTCCTGGTGCTGGTCTTCCTGGTGATCCTTGCCTGGGCGGTCTACCGGCTGGTCCGCTGGCTGATCCGGCGCCGTCGCAACCGCGTCGTCCCGTTGATCGGGCCGCCCCGGCAAGGGCCAGGCTGAGAGCTCAGCGTGGGTTCACCACCGCGGCGGCCCCGCCACCGCGCCGGCTGGCCTCGGCGGCGGCGATCAGGCGGCCGTTCGGCAGGAACTGAATCCCGCTGGCCGCCCCGATCTCCGGATTGGCGTTGATCGTGTGGCCCAGCGCGCGCAGTTCGGTGCCGAGCGGACCGGTGGCGATCGCCGGTTCGGCCTCGGAGGCGGCGCCGTTGCGCGAGGAGAAGCGCGGCGCGGCGATCGCATCCACCAGGGACAGACCTCGATCGATATGGCCGGTGGCGACCTGCAGCACGGTGGTGATGATCGTGGCGCCACCCGGTGTGCCGACGGTCAGCCAGGGCCGGCCGTTCTTCAGCAGGATTGTCGGGCTCATCGACGAGCGCGGCCGCTTGCCCGCGGCCGGCAGGTTCGGATCCGGCACCCCGGCCTGCAGCGGCACGAAGTTGAAGTCGGTCAGCTCGTTGTTCAGCAGGAAGCCGTAACCCGGCACGGTGATCCCGGACCCGCCGGTCTGCTCAATGGTCAGGGTGTACGACGCGACGTTTCCCCACTTGTCGGTGGCGGACAGGTGCGTCGTCCCATGGTCGTCGGCCGCGGCCGGCTGGGCGGTGGGTGAGGCCGCGCAGTCATAGTCACCGTCCGGGGTGCCGAACGGGATCGGTCGCGGTTGGGCCTTGGCCGGATCGAACAACAGGCAGGCGCGCTCGTTCGCGAACCGCTGCGAGAGGAGTTCGCCGGTCGGCACTCCCGGGACGGAACCGACGTACCGGTTCCGGTCCGCGAAGGCGGTCGCGCTCGCCTCCCCGATCCGGTGCAGGTACTGGCCCTGCGACGTTGCGGACAGCGGCGTCTCGGTCTTCCGGTCGTACGCCTCCAGCAAGTTCAGCGCCTCGCCGACGGCGATCCCGCCGGAGGAGGGCACCGGCATCCCATACATCTCCAGGCCGCGGTAACGGCTGCGCACTGGGGACGGCGAACGCAGCCGGTAGGCGGCCAGGTCCGCCTCGGTGATCTGGCCGGGGTAGACCGTCGTCCCGGCTCGGGTGGCGGGCGTCCGGGCCGCCTGCACCAGGGCTTTGCCGAGTTCGCCGCGATAGAGCGCCTTGACGCCGTCCCGGCGCAGGATCCGGTAGGACTTCGCCAGGTCGGGGTTGCGGAACGTCGAGCCCACTGCGGCCGGCTGGCCGCCGGGCAGGTAGACCCTCTCGGTCTCCGGGAACAACCGGAACCGCTCGGCATTCGCCGCGGTCTGGGCGGTGAATGTGCTGTCCACCACGAACCCGTCACGGGCCAGCCGCTCGGCCGGGCGCAGCAGGCGGTTCAGGCTCCAGCTGCCGAACCGCTTGCTGGCCGAGTCCCAGAGCGCCGGGGTGCCGGGCACTCCGACTGAGAGGCCTGAGCTGACCACCTTGGCGAAGTCGAGGGCGGTGCCGTTGCCGTCGGTGAAGACGGTCGGGGTGAAGCTGGCCGGGGCGGTCTCCCGGCTGTCGATCGTGCTGACCTTGCGCGTTCGGGCGTTGTAGTACACCAGGAAACCGCCACCGCCGATCCCGGCGGAGTACGGCTCGGTGACGCCCAGCGCCGCGGCGGTGGCGATCGCGGCGTCCGCGGCGTTGCCGCCCCGGCGCAGCACGTCGATCCCGACAGCGGTGGCATCCGGATCGACGCTGGCCACCGCGCCGCCGGAACCGATCGCCTCGGCTTGCTTCGGCGGTGGGGCAGCCGGACGCGACCCCGCAGTGGAAGCCGTGGACGCCGCGACCGGCACCGTGACCAGTGGTACAGCCAGGGCGATCGCACCCAGCGTGCTCAGGACAGACCTCGGCATCGTGACCTCCATGCGGCAGCACCCGGCGAACCGCGGCCCAGACCGGTCCCGCGGAACATCACTAAACACCTACAGCGGTCATATCACCTTGCGGTGGGCTTCGGCCAGGGTTGTTCACTGGTGGACGTCGTCACCACCAACCGGACGGATGCCGAACTGGGCGAGCGGATTCTGCGCCTCGGCGAGCAAGGGTAGGTACTGGCGAAACATTGAAAGATCGCTATCTGCGACCACTTTCGGTGCGTTGATCAGCAATTAATGGATACAGCTAGCGATCCTGGTGGCGACGAGCTCGCGGCGGCGCAGCCGACGTGGTGGTCGCCGCCTATTTGGCTGTCGACTAGCACGGGATGGCTCCGAGGTCGGCCAAGCGGGTCTGCATGAACCCCATTTCGCGGAGCCCGGACAGTCGGAGCCGTTCGTAACTGGCTGCATCTGATGACGGGCGTGCGGCAGAGCGCCAATCCTTGACCGCTTGGCGGCCCGGAGCCAGGGCCGCGTCCCAGCGCTCGTCCTGGTTGGAACTGTTGGAGCTATCGGATTTATCAGAGCCGGCGAGGTCGTCGATCGCCCGCGAGAGCCGGTCGGCGGCTCTCTTAAGATCGTCCGCTTCCGCGGGGGTGTCGGCCAGCCGGGCGGTGGCCAGTACGGCCGGAAGATCCCTGCGGCAGACTCGCTTGGCCACCTCCAGAGCTGATCGATCAGGAGGCCGGCTGGGTATGACCCCGCCGCCAGTCCCGTCCACAGGAATGGACGCCCGATCGATCGGAAACGGATCGCTGGACTGCGGGGAGGACGATTGACTGAGCAGACCAGCCGCGACAGCCAGGACCAGCAGGGTGATCAGGGCCATGCCCAGAGACATCCAGGCCTTGAGACCAATCCTGGCTTCCCCGCGTGTCGTCATCCCGTCCCCTTGATTTGGAAGTTTAGGGACAAGACCGGGCGGCCACCACAAGAATGGCCATACTGCGCGGGGAGGGGGAGGGATGTCACTCAAAGGGCATGCCGCGCTGGCGGCCGTGCTTTTCTCGGCGGCACTCACAGCGGCGCGACTGCTGTCTATCTCGAGGTTTGACGTGAACACGGCGGCAACCATCCTTCAGGTGTCCGGGACAGGGGCCGCAGTCGCCGGAACTGCCCTGACCTTGCTGCCCTTCGCGCTCGTCCTCGCGGTGTGCGTGCTGGCGGTCGTCGTCTTCATCGACCCGAACCTGCTCGACCTGGCACCGGACCGAGCTCAGGTCGCGCTGTGGGTGTGCGTCGGTGCGACGCTCTGCTTGACCGCGCAGGTGCTGTTCATCCTTGCTCTGCTGTTCGTCGCCGGCGCCGCAGGTGTGGGGTGGTACTTGCGAAAACACCAGCTGGGCACCGACGTCCAGGCCGAATTGAGGCGCAGCAGACTGCTGAAGGTTCAGGCCACGGTCCTGCTGACGGCGCTGGTGATGACGCCGATCATTCTGCAGCGGCCTTGGTTGCCCGAGCAAGCGGTGATATTGCGCGACGGTGGGACGAAGGTGGGATACCTCCTCGGGGACGCCGACGGCAGCCTGGCGATCATGAATGCCGCAGACCGTACTGTCAGCTTCCTCGACCCCGAGCAGGTGGTCGTCCGGTACATCTGCACGACCCCGCCGCGGGCTGGTGGCCTGGCCGGACGGTCCCCACGGGTCGAGTTGCGTGGTTCGCCCGTGGGGTCCGTGCTCTGGGGCGACAGCACTCCTGACTATCCCCCATGCCCCGGCTCGTGATCCCTAGCCCAGTTCGGCGGGTAGCGGTCGGTGATGGATCACGGTCAGGGCGGTGACGGCTCGGGTGAGGACGACGTACAGGCGCCGCAAACCGGTGCGCTGGTCCGGTTCGTCGTCCGCAATCGTGGTCGGCTCGACGACGATGACCCGGTCGTACTCCAGCCCCTTGGCGGTCGTCGCCGGGATCGCCGAAACCCGGACGGCGAGCAGCGCGTCGTCCTCGTGCGGCGGCGCTCCGGGTCCCAGCTGAAGGGTCGGAATACCGCCGTCCACCAGAGTTTTTACGGCCTGCCCGACCCAGGAATCCGGCACGATCACGCCGACCGAGCCCGGCTCAAGCAACGCCAACTCCACGGCGTCCACCAGAGCCGGCCAGAGTGCCGCCTCGGCCGGTACTGAGACGAACTCCAGGCTGCCCGGATCGTCCCGGACGGAGGTCGGGGCCTTCAATCCGGGAGCGATTGTCGGCAACAACCGCGCCGCGTAATCGATCACCGCGGCCGGCACCCGGAAACCCCGGTCGAGGACGTCAATCACGGCGTCCGGCTGGCCGAGGTGCTCCAGGGTGACGTCCCAGGACGGCGTCGCCCACGGGGTGGTGCCCTGCGCGATGTCCCCGAGCACGGTCATCGACCCGGTCGAGCAGCGCCGTCCCACCGCGCGCAACTGCATCGGTGAGAGGTCCTGCGCCTCGTCCAGCACGACGTGGCCGAGACTTGGTGCCCGGCGCAGCAAATCGGTGATCTCGTCGAGCAGAACGGCGTCCGCGGCCGACCAGCGGACGGTACCGGCGCTGCGGGCCGGTTTCGGCCAGATCAGGGCCTGCTGCTCGGCGTCGTCAAGGATCCCGTCTGCCGCCGCAGACAGTGCTTCAGGATCGGAAAACAGCCGCCACAGAACGGATTTGGCATCTAACACCGGCCACACCGAGTCCGCGTAGCGGCGCACCTCCTTGGACCGGGCAACCGCGTCCTGAACTCGGTCGTCGGGGGAGTCGCCGGCCTCCTCCATCAGCACCAGGATGGCGTGCGCGAGCCGGTGCGGCAGCATGTCCCGGGCCGCCGCGTACCGGACGCCGCGGGTGCGCAATTCCTCCACCAGTTCGGCGGCCGCGTATCCGGGGATCCGATAGCGCCGCGAACCGCGCGGCAGCAGCAGAGCGTCGGTCGGCGGCACGATCCGGGACCAGACGGCCCGGTGCAGCACCTGGGCCATCCGGGCGTCGCCCTTCAGGCCGGCCACCTCCGTCGGATCGCTGCCACGCACGGTCAGCAGCGAGTCATTGCCACCGGCCGAGGTGATCACCAGCGATTCGACTGTCGAATGCCGCACCTGAGCCTCACCCAAGCTCGGCAACACCGCGTTCACGTGCTCCAGGAACGACTCGTTCGGCCCGACCACCAGCACCCCGGCGCGGGCCAGTCGCTCCCGGTGCGCATACAGCAGCCAGGCGGCGCGGTGCAGCCCGACGGCGGTCTTCCCGGTCCCGGGCGCACCCTGGATGCAGACCGAGGTCTCCACCCCGGCCCGGACGATTACGTCCTGCTCTGGCTGGATGGTGGCGACGATGTCGCGCATCGGCCCCATTCGGGGACGCTCGATCTCGTGCGCGAGGATCTGCGAGCGGCCAGCCTGCTCGCTCGGATCGGCGAGGTGTTCGTCCTCGTACGCGGTGATGTTGCCCTGTTCGATCCCGAACCGGCGCCGTCGATCGACGCCCATCCGATCGGTCCGGCTGGCCCGGTAGAACGCTCGGGCCACCTCGGCCCGCCAGTCGATCACCACCGGATCGCCGTTGGGGTCGCCGACGTGTCGGCGTCCGATGTACCACCGGCTACCGTCGCTGTGGTCGGTACGGCCGAAGAACAACGTCGTCGACGGGTCATCGACGAGCGCCTTCGCCCGGTGGTACAGCGCGGCGGAAAGGTATTCAGCGGAAACCTTGTTCCCGCCTTGAACTTCGAGAGAGAGGGTGCGCTGGCGCATCCGGTCGAGATCTGCGCGAGCGTTCGCTAGGTAGGTTTGTTCCGAGCTGAGGACGTCATCAACGACAGCAGGCACAAGGAGCCACTCTATAGGATTTGCTCGCGAGCCCTGCGGCGCTGATGTCGACGTCTTCCCTCGTCGACCGTTCCGCGCCTTCGGCGGGGCTGCGTCTCCTCAGTCCACACGTCGACGCGCCACCGTCCTCGCTCGCGGGGAGTCCGCTTTGGGGGTGGTTGGGTGGTCTGCCCGCTCGCCTGGCGGTTTAGCTCGCCGGGCGCTGATCTGGTTCTGGCCCACATTCTGATCCACAGACCTGCAGACCGGGCATCGAGGGGCCACTCCAGCACGCGCGACGGGCCTGGTGCCCGCCTCATCCTGCAGGTTTGCTGTTGATCTGCGTGCCCGAGTGGCCCCACCACCCTTCCACGTCCGTCCTTTGGTCGAGGGCATCACGGAATGTGGGCCAGCACCGCTGATCTCGCGACCACTTGCTCCTGCGGGATGACCCCTTGCGGGGGTCAAATGACGGGACGAAGTCGGCCCGTCGCTCGGCCTCGATCCGCGGCGCGGCGCGGATATGACGGTGCGTCAGCGGGAGCGGGGGGTGGTCCTCGCGGTCGCGACCGCGGTGGTTGGGTCGTCTGGCCATGGGTGACGCGGGTACTGGCCTCGCAACTGCGCCCGGATCGTTGGGTAGGTGTTCGTCCAGAACGAGGTCAGGTCCGAGGTCACCGCCACCGGACGACGAGCGGGAGAAAGCAGGTGCAGGACGACGGGAACACCACCGGCGCCCCGGTCCCGGCCGATCACGGGTGCGGCCGACCAGCCGAACGCCTCCTGCAGCTTCATCGCCAGCACCGGGGTACCCGGATCGTCGAAGTCGATGGCGTAGTCCAGTCGTACCGAACTGCCGCTCGGCACCCGAATGCGTTCTGGTGCAACATCATTCAGGACTGCGATCAGCCGGTGGTCGAGCAGGCGGCGGAGCGCAGTGGTGACGTCGATCGCGGCCAGATCCGCCCGTCGCCGGGCCCGGCTGAGTTCCGGGCCGAGCCATCGGTCGATCTGGGCCAGCAGTGCCCGGTCACCGACCTCCGGCCAGGGGTCACCGAGCAGGGATCGGCAAAAGGCGAGCCGGCTCCGCAGGCTGACCGCGCTCGGAGTCCAGCGCAGCAGATCCAGGCCGGCCTTCCGGACGCCTTCGCGCAACGCCGCCTCCACCAACGCCTGGGGCGGATCCTTCAGCGCTCGCTCGGTCAGGGTGATCGCGCCGAGTCGCTCGATCCGGCGGGCCACCACGTCGCCGTCCGACCAGTGCACTTCGTCGTCGGTGTGCAGCAGCGAAGCCCCGACCTCGCGGGCGGTGGCCTCATCGATCACCGCCGCCAGTCGGACACGCGCGGTTGGGGCACCGGCCTGCCGCTGAGCCACCGCGATCGCCAACCACGAGGCCGAGGCCAACCCGGATCCCGGGGACGGTTCGGCCGCCGTCCCGATCGCCATCAGAAAGCCCGACCCGGATCCGGTCGAGCGCGACTTCGCCAGCCGCTCCGGGAACGCCAGACCGGCCACGATCCCGGCCGCTAAGTCATCGGTAACGCGTTCTGCCGCAACTGTCTTCGATTTCGACGTCAAGCTGCTTCGGTGCGCGACGGCATTCGGGTCGGCTACCTTCGGGTCGGTGGCGCCAGCATCGGCGGTCTGCTGCAGCCGTCGAGTCTCCTCCCGCCAGCGGCCGGACGCGGCAGGGTCGCCGCCGTTGCGTAGCCGCCGCCAGGCCAGGGCCAGATCGTCGGTCCCACCCGACAGCGAGTCGTCACCGAGGATGGCCACCAGTTCCGCCGTCCGCCGGGTTCCGACCAGTCGCCCGCCGTCGAGCAGGGCCCGGGCCAGCCGTGGATGCACCCCGGCGGTCGCCAGTCGCCGGCCGCGGGCCGTCACCCGACCATCGCCGTCCACCGCGTCCAGGGCCTGCAGGGTCTGCCGGGCCACCGTTATCGCGGCCGCCGGGGGAGCGTCCAGCAGCGCCAGCCCGGCACCGTCCGGATCTCCCCACTGCGCCAGGGCCAGCGCGAACCCGGTCAGGTCGGCAATCGCGATCTCCGGCTCCGGATGGGCCGGCAGCCGCCCGTGTTCGGCCTGCGACCAGCAGCGGTAGACCTGGCCCGGACCTTCCCGACCGGCTCGACCGGCGCGCTGGTGCGCACCGGCCCGGGACACCCGCACCGTGACCAGCGCGCTCAGGCCACGAGCCAGGTCCATCCGGGGTTCGCGGGCGAGCCCGGCGTCGATCACGGTCCGCACCCCCGGGACGGTCAGGCTGCTCTCGGCGACGGCGCTGGACAGCACGATCCGCCGCCGGTCGCCGGATCGACCGGGGCGCAGCACGGCGTCCTGATCGGCGGATGACAGCCGACCATGCAGGCGCAGCAGCGCCACCGAGTCACGTGTTCGCCCGTCACCGAGTCGATTAGCGACAGCGTTGATCTCACCGGCCCCGGGCAGGAAGACCAGCAGGTCACCTGTCGTCTCCGTGAGCGCCCGGCGGACCACCGCGGCGACCTGGTCGAGGAAGCGCGGGTCCACTCGCAGCCCGCGTGGCGGATCAACCGGTCCGGTCGGAGGACACCAGATCGGGGTGACGTCGAACAGCGGCGCGTCGGCGCCGATCACTGGCGCCGGATGGACGGCGTCCGGGCCGAGGACGGAGGCCAGCCGATCCGCCTCAGCGGTCGCGGACGTGGCCAGCAGCAGCAGATCGGGGCGCAGTGCGGCCCGGCTCTCAATCCCGAACGCCAGCGCGAGGTCGGTGTCCAGATGCCGCTCGTGGCACTCGTCGAGGATCACCGCACCGACGCCCGGCAGTTCGGCGTCCCGTTGCAGTCGCTGCACCAGGACACCGGTGGTGACCACCTCGATCCTGGTACTCGGCCCGACCCGCCGATCACCCCGCACCGAGTACCCGACCCGCCCGCCGACCTGCTCACCCAGCAGCCACGCCATCCGCCGGGCCGCGGCCCGGGCCGCCACCCGGCGCGGCTCGGCGACGATCACCCGGGGGTTCGACGTCCCGGCCAGGTGGTCGGCCAGCGCCAGCGGCACCAACGTGGTCTTCCCGGTGCCCGGCGGCGACACCAGCACCGCGCTGCCGGCCGTGGCTAACCGCTCGACGAGTTCGGACAATGCCGCACTGATCGGCAACCGCTGGTCGAGCGCGGCCTCGGCCTCCTGGAGCATGGCCCCAGTCTCTTACTTCTTCTCCCGCCATTCCCGCTCGAACGGCAGCCGCCAGGCGTGCGGTGCGATCAACTGGTGGATGGCGTTCGGCCCCCAGGTGCCGGGCGCGTACGGCTTCACCGGCGGCGGGTCCTCGAGCAGCGGGGTGGAGCGATCCCACAGGCTCTCGATCCCTTCGGCGGTGGTGAACAGCGTGTGGTCACCGCGCATCGCATCCAGGATCAGCCGCTCGTACGCCTCCAGCACGTCACCGGCCCGTTCGGTCTCCTGCGTGGAGAACTGCATGCTCAGCTTGTCCAGCTTCATCCCTGGCCCGGGTCGCTTGCCGTAGAACGACAGCGACACCTTCGAGGAGTCGGCCAGGTCGAAGGTCAGGTGGTCGGGTCCGGCCGAGCCCACCCCGGAGTTCGCCGGGAACATCGTCCGGGGTGCTTCCTTGAAGGCGATCGAGATGATCCGCGCGCCCTGCGCCATCTTCTTCCCGGTGCGCAGGTAGAAGGGCACCCCGGCCCAGCGCCAGTTGTCGAGGCCGACCTTCAGGGCGATGAACGTCTCGGTGTCGGAGTCCCGGGCGACGCCTTCCTCGGAGTGGTACCCGCCGTACTGGCCGCGCACCACGTTCGAGGGTTTGATCGGCAGCATCGAGCGGAAGACCTTGTTCTTCTCCTCGCTGATCGCCCGCGGCTCCAGCGCGGTCGGCGGCTCCATCGCGACGAACGCCAGCACCTGCAGCAGGTGTGTGACCACCATGTCCTTGTAGGCGCCGGTGGACTCGTAGAAGTTGGCCCGGCGGTCGAGGCCGAGCGTCTCCGGGATGTCGATCTGGACGTGATCGATGAAGTTGCGGTTCCAGATCGGCTCGAACAGTCCATTGGCGAAACGGAACGCCAGGATGTTCTGCGCCGCCTCCTTGCCGAGGAAGTGGTCGATCCGGAAGATCTGCCGCTCGTGGAAGGTCTCGTGAACCTGGTCGTTCAGGATGATCGCGCTGCGCAGGTCGGTGCCGAATGGCTTCTCCATCACCACCCGGGCGCGGTCGACGAGCTTGGCGTCCCGCAACATGGTGATCACCGGGAGCGCGGCCTTCGGCGGCACGCTCAGGTAGTGCAATCGCTGGGCGTCCGGACCGAGCTGGAACTCCGCATTCGCGACCGCCTCGGCCAGCGCATCCGGTCCGGCGCCCTGGGACACGTAGACCAGGTTCGCGGCGAAGGTGTCCCACTGTTCCGGTGTCATGGGGTGGGTGCCGAACTCACGCACCGCCGTCTCGGCGAAATTCCGGAATGCGTCGTCGTCGAACTCCTCGAGCGACGTCCCCACCACCCGGAAGTGCGGGGCGAGCGAGGAGGTCACCAGGTGCGCGAGACCCGGCAGCAGTTTGCGCCGCGCCAGGTCACCGGTCGCCCCGAACAGCACGATGACGTGGGGAGCGATCGCCTCCAGGCCGTTGCGCCGGGGCCGGGCGCCGGGCGCGGGATAGGAGATTGTCTGGGCTGCGGCATCTGACACGATCCGATAGTCGCACCAACCATGGCGCTTGGCGATGACAGCCGGATGACAATGAATCGAAGATCACGTATGCCGGATGCACAGAGGAGATCGCTACAGTTTCGCGCATGCCGTGGTTCGATCTGTCCGAGAGTGAACTGATCAATTACCGGACGGCGACCACGGAGCCCGACGCATTGGACGGGTGGTGGCAGGCCCAGCTCGAGCAGGCCCGGACGGCGGCCACACCGACCACCCTGGTCCGGCACAAACCATCTGCCTACGGGCCGGTTGACGTGTTCGACGTGGAGTTCTCCGGCGCCCGTGGCGACCGGATCCGCGGCTGGTACCTGCGCCCGGCCGGAGCAGCGCAGAGCGCCCTGCCGGTCGTGGTGACCTTCATCGGCTACGGCGGCGGGCGAGGGCTGCCGGTCGAGCACCTCGCGCTGCCTGCCGTGGGACTTGCCTCGTTCGTGATGGACACCCGCGGTCAGGGTGGTGCCTGGAGCGTCGGCGCCACCGGCGACCCCGGCCGGACTGGCGACGGCCCGGAATATCCGGGGGTGATGACCCGTGGCATCGCCACGCCGGAGAGCTACTACTTCACCCGGCTGTTTGTGGACGCCGCCCGGGCGGTGGACGTGGCGGCCGGACTCGACGGTGTCGACCCGACGCGGATCGCCGTGACCGGAGCCAGCCAGGGCGGTGCCCTGTCGATCGCCGCGGCGGCCCTGCAGCCCGACCTGGTCGCCGTCTGCCAGGCCGGGGTCCCGTTCCTCTGTGACATCCAGCGGGCGGTCGGGCTGACCGGTGCCCGCCCCTACGTCGAGATCGCCGAGTTCCTCTCCCGGCACAGCGACCTGGTCCCGGCCGCCCTGGACACCCTGCGCTACGTCGACTGCGCCCTCCTGGCCCGCCGGGTCCGGGCCGATTGCCTGTTCAGCGTCGGCCTGATGGATGAGGTGTGCCCGCCGTCCACGGTGTACGCCGCCTACAACGAGATCACCACGACGAAGCAGATCGCCGTCCATCGGTTCGGCGGGCATCAGCTTCCGCCGAGCCACCAGGAACGGGCGCTGCAGCACCTCCTGGCCCGGCTCCTGCCCTGAGCAGCAGGTCCTGCGGTCAGCTTTCGCGCACCGCCTGGTCAACGTGACGGCGCCGGGACAGCGCCAGCCAGGGGCGGCTGCCCAGGATGAAGGCAATCGCGATCGCCGCGAACACCAGCCAGCCCAGTGCGAAATCGACCGAGAAGCCGTCGCCGGTGCTGTCCCAGGTGACTTGGGAGCCTGGGAACAACGGTAGGGAGCCCTGCACCCGGGCGACCCCCGAGGCTTCGGCCCCGCTGATCCATGAGATCAGCGCGAACAGTTCCGCAAAGGCCACGACCAGGAAAGCGCCGGTGGCGACCGAGATGCCGGTGGACCAGCGAGGGCCCGTTGCTGCCCCGGCCGTCGCCTCGACCGACATCCGGCGCAGCGATCCCAGGGCGGTGAGGGCTTGCGCCGTCCCCACCCGCTCGGCGGCGTCGTTCAGGTTGGCGCGCAGTTCCTCCCGCAGATCCCGCCGCCGGTGTCGGCCCACGCCCCGCAGTTCGAGCCAGAAGTCATAGCGGACGATCGCGGCGCCGATCTTCAACCGATCGACCAGTTTCACCCGCTGCGAGCGCCAGGGTCGAGCGGTCCAGGTCAGGGCCAGGATCAGGAGGACGGCGAGCAGCAAAAAGATCACGAGCGTTTCGGTCGGGCCGGCGACGATCATTGGGTTGCCCTTTCGGGTGGAGTGGTTTCGGCGAGCTCGGGCGGCGGGACGATCTGGGCAACGGTGGACACCAGTCGGTGCCACATCCGGCCCGCGCGTTCCATCTCGGTGGTCCCGGCAGCGGTCGGGCGGTAGTACTTGCGGGCCGGCCCGGAGGTCGACCGCACTAGGCGCGCCGCGAGCAGTCCTTGGCCTTCCAGCCGGGACAGCGCTGGGTAGACGGTGCCTTCCGACAGCTCGCTGAAGCCGTAGTCCTGCAGCCGGACGACGATCGAATACCCGTAGTCCTCCTGCGTCGAAACCAAGTGCAGCAAGAGCAGGCCGAGCGCGCCCTTGAGCATCTGCGGGTCGTGTTCGGGCATGACCTCAACCTAGGCTCGGAACTCGAGTATGTCTAGTACTGGTCTAAGTCGAGATGTGGTCGAGAGGTCGCCGTCATCGCGCACAGAATCCGGCCCCGAGAATTGGCCAGTAAGAATCGGTCCGGGAGGCTCATTACTGGGTGACGGCACGACGTCCATCGAAGGAGCCGCATCCGGTGACAGAGATCGAAGCAATGCAGCGGTTCACCACGCTGTACGACACCCATCAGCGACAGGTCTACGGCTACGCGGTGAGCAGAGCCGGTCGGCAGGTAGCCGACGAGATCGTCAGTGACACGTTCCTGGTCGCCTGGCGACGGTTCGGTGAACTCCCGGAAGTGGCCCTGCCCTGGCTGCTGGGAGTGGCCCGCAACCTGATCCGGGAGCAAGCCCGGCAGTCCGCGCGGCAGGAGTCGATCGAGGCGGAATTGCGCGCCTGGCAATCGCAGGCGCCGGCCGGACCCGACCCAGCCGACGTGGTCACCGACCGCGACGCCGTGCTCAGTGCCCTGGCCGGAATGAGTGACGACGACCGTGAACTGCTCACGCTCGTCGCCTGGCACGGGCTGACGGCCCGGGAGGCCGCGCACGTCATTGGGTGCTCGTCAGCGACCTACTTCGTCCGCCTGCACCGAGCCCGTCGACGCCTGGAACAGGCGGTCGAGCAGCGCAGCCAGCACCCGGTTGCGCGCACCCCGCTGCCCCCGCGTACCGCGCCAACTCCGCGTATCGCTCCTGCCCCGATCGCCCGGAAGGACATCCTCCGATGAGCCCGAAGCCCGACATCATGACCGTGCTGGAGAACGCTCGACCGGCGCACCTAGATCCCGATCCCGATCCCGCGCGCCGCCAGCGGGACCTCACCCGGGCCTTGGGTGAGTCCGCACAGCTGGCCGGTGCTGGTCGACGGCGGGTGATCAGGCCGACCCGGATCATCTATGGCCTCACCGCCGCCGCAGCGGTCGCCGCGATCGCGGTCGCCACCACTGGCCAGTGGGGATCCACCACGACTCCGCCGAGCGCCGGGCCAGGCACAGCGGTCGACAGCAAAACCGGCCAGCCGGCCCAACCAGGTCAGCCGGTCGAACTGAGCGCCTCGCAGATCCTCTTGGTGGCCGCCGAGCAGGTTCGGACCGCTCCCACGGCGGGGCGCTACTGGCGCAGCACCACCGACCTGTACAGCCTGGAACTGGCCGGCCCGACGAAGGATCGCTACGTGATCCGCTCGGGCGATCGGGAGCAGAGCTGGGTGGCGCGATCCGATGCCGACCCCAGCTGGTTCGCCCACAAGGGGCTGGGTCGTCGGCCGCTGTCCGCTGCTGACCGGGACGCGTGGAAGCGGGACGGGGCACCGACGACCTTCGCTGGGAGTTCCGCCACCCCCACCAAGTGGACCGTTGACCCCTACAACCCGGACGGCAAGGTCTTCTTCATCGGCCACGAACTGTCGATGCGCGAGGTCCGGGCACTGCCTTCGGACCCGGCCGGCCTTCGCGCGTTCCTGCTCACGGACCTGCAGCGGAACCTTGATGCGCTCAAGGGCGACAAGCGCAGCAGTGCACCGACGCCGGATGAGTGGATCTTCTCCACCGCTACGGACTTGCTGACCCTCCCGGTCACGCCCCAGGTCCGTGCGTCCGCCTACCAGATCATGGCCGAGTTGTCCGGAGTCCGAAGCGTTGGTCAGGTCAAGGACGTGACCGGCCGGACCGGCAACGCCGTGGCGGTGCTGGGCAATAACGAGAACGGGCAGTTCGAGCAGCGAATCATCATCAGCCCTCAGACCGGGCTGATGCTGGCCAACGAGACGCGCTATCTGAAGCCGGCGGGGGAGCTGTCCTGGCTCAAGCCCACCGATGTCTACCAGACGTCCGTAGCGACCGACATCGGCTGGACCAACGACAAGCCTCCCGCCCGGACCAAGTACGTGCCGTCCGGCGAAGGCGTCGGCTGATCCCACAGTAGTCCCAGATCGGCCCGGTTGCTTACTGAGGGGGAGCAACCGGGCCGATGGAGTAGCTGTTAGATGTGGTTCTCGAAAAGCATTTCTCCACAATTTGTTTCCCAGGTGACAATACGAAAAATGTTGCTGATGAAGTTAACTCCGTGCGCGTGATGCGGTCATCGACCACAAGCGCTCAGGTGACTTGACGACTCACTCTCAAATAGATTCGCATACAACCAGTTTGAGTTATCCACAGATCATGAAACCAGGGTTGTGTCCCGATTTTCCCGGGTCTAGCCTTGGGTACATGACAACGACGTGGGAGCGCGAACTAGGGGACGGCGACCAGTCGCTACCCGCTCCACGCCCGTCAACTAGCCCCAATCAATCATCGACCGACAGCCAATGTTCCACCAGAGAAGCAGTATTCGACACCAATCAACCTCGCGACGCCGAAGCATTACCCAAACCCCGGATCCCCTACAGCCGCAACCTCGGTCTCGACTCAATCCTCGACTCCGAATCAGACCTCGACTGTGACTCAAACCTCGACCAAAACAACGGTATTGGCTCCCATCCCAGCTCCGGCCACGCCTTTAACCCCGACGCCGGCATCGAGCCCAATTCTCATCTCGACTCCGGCAGGGCGCGTTGCACGGCTGGTCCCGACGGCTTCACCCCCACCGGTGACGGGAGTTCCCTCCCCGCCGAGAACGGCCACGACGGCCCAGCCCACACCAGAGACGGCGACCCGGTGGACAACAGGGACGGCCACCCAGTGGACAACAGGGACGGCCACCCAGTGGACACCGGGGACGGCGACCGGGTGGACGGCGAGGGCGGCGACCTGGTGGACAACGGGGACGACGGTCTGGTGGTC
>JANNPJ010000436.1:0-12538 GCA_031400005.1 Kineosporiaceae bacterium
CGATTTCGAGGTTGGAGAGCCCACGCGCCACCAGCGTCAACGTCTCCCGCTCGCGTGCCGTCAGCGGCCCGATGACCTGGTCCGCAGGCACCAGCGGATCGGTGCGACGGGCGAGGTGGGCGATCAGTCGGCGGGTGATCGCAACGGCCGAGGCTCGCCGTCCATCATGAACCGCACCGGCAGACCGGCTTTCCGATAGTCGGCGATCAATTCTTCCAGCCGGCTCAGATCCGGCGGGGGGAACATCTCGGCGGCCTGATTCGACTCATCTGAGCCGCGCAGCAGGACGAGGATACGACGCAGCTCGGTGATGCTCTGCTCGGCGCTGGTCTCGACCCGACTCAGGGTGTCCTCGGCGACGTCGGGAGCGGTCCGCAGGACGTCGCGCGCGCCCCGGACGCCGAGCAGCATGACGGTCACCGAGTGCGCGACGACGTCGTGCAGTTCACGAGCGATCGAGGCCCGCTCCTGCTGGACGATGATCTGATTCAGGTGCTCGCGCTCGCGTTCGAGGTGTGTCGCACGGTCCTGGAGGGCGGCGATGTATCGCTGTCTGGTCTGCAGATAGGCACCCAGCGCCCACGCGCCGATCGTTACCGGCGGCGAGCTGATCTCGCCCAACTGCAGGAAGACGATCGTCGGGACAAGCGCGGTCAGCGACACCCGGCGCTCGAGGCGCTCGGCCACGGTGTAGAGCGCCACCAGAACCGGCGCCCCACCGGGATAGGCGACCAGGACGATGAGCACCGCGGCCAGCGCGGCGGTGCCGGCGAGCACCACCAGCGGTGCCCGCCGGCGGAACAACAGGAGGCCACCGGCCACCACCGACAGCGCTACCGCGACCGGAGCGACCGGGACGATCCCTGAATAGTTCTGAACCACCCGGCTGATCTCGAACCCGGTCGCGGCCAGCGCGAACAGGACGTCGATCAGCACCAATCGGTGGACCCGCAGGACGGCCAGCACGCTACTCATGCAAGATCGCGTTGACGTTCGCTCACCAGCGCCACGAACCCGACGACGAACGTCCACCCGACCAGGACGGCGGCAGCCGCACCGACCGTGATCGTGGTGTGGTGAGTCATGCCTGAGAGCACCGACGAGGCCCCGAACGGGGTCAGGTTCGTCAGCCCCTCCTGGGTTCCGGCGATCAAGGGGATCACCGCGAAGTTCACCACCAGCAGGACAACCACCCCGACGACCTGGTTGCGGACCAGAGCACCGAGGGCCGCGCCCATGATCGCAGACAGCGCGCTGGCGGCCACGTTGGCGGCCGCCATCGAGCCGATCTGCGCTGAGTCGAGGTCGGGGCCGGGCTGGCTGCTCAGCAGCGGCAGCGCAACGGCCACTGCGGCGCCGGTCGTCACCACGCCAATCCCGAGCCCGGTCAGCGCGTAGGCCACCAGGCGGGCGAACAGCAGCGCCGCCCGTCCGCACCGGGCCACCAGAGCGGCCGGTGCCGCTGTGCGATGCCGGTACTCGCCGGCCGCACCGACCAGGCCCCACAGCAGCGGCAGGATCGGCAAGCTGGACAACGCCTCCTGCTTCTCTGCCACCTCGTCAATCGTTCCCGATGCGGCGGCGATGATCACCGCATTCAGGACGGCGAACGCCACCCCGCCCAGCACGAAAGCGAACAGCGTGCGGGTGCTCAGGGTCTTGGCCAACTCGCCCCTCATCAGCGCCATCATCGACCCAGCCCACCCGTCAGCTCGAAGAAGACATCTTCCAGGGATTCTCCGCGCCTGGCCAGCTCGATCATCGAGCCCTGATGGACCAGCCGCCCGCCGTCGATGACCAGCACGTCGTCCACCGTTTGCACCGCCTCGCTGAGCACATGGCTGGACAGCAGCACCGTCCGCCCCCGGGCAGCGTGATCTCGAAGGAGGGTACGTAGCCAGCGGATGCCACGCGGGTCCAGCCCGTTCACCGGCTCGTCCAGAACCAGGATCTGCGGGTCGCCGAGCATTGCGGCCGCCAGGCCCAGTCGCTGCCGCATCCCCATCGAGTAGGTGCCGACCCGGCGTCCGGCCGCCGCCTCCAGCTCCACGATCGCGAGCACTTCACCGACCCGAGCGCGCGGCAGACCGGCCAGGGTCGCCAGCGCGTTCAGGTGAGCGCGAGCGGTCCGGCCCGGATGCGCACCGCACGGCTCGATGTACACGCCGAGCAGCCGGGCATCGGGCACCGTCGACTCGATCGGCGTCCCATTGAGGTAGACCCGCCCCGAGCTCGGCCGGGCGAGCCCGACGAGCATCTTCATCGCCGTTGTCTTGCCCGCGCCGTTAGGCCCGAAGAATCCGGTCACCACCCCCGCCCGGACGTCGAACGACAGCCCGTCCACCGCCGTGGTGCGCCGGTAGCGCTTGGTCAGTTCATCCGCAGTAATCACTGCGTGGGTATCTGTTTGTCGCATAACCCAAGCCTGCTGCGCCGCCAGACCTCCGTCATCGCCCCCAAGACGGAGCCGCTTCTTCGCCTCAAGTGGGAGAAGCCTCACGTGGGAGAACGAGACCGATCTGTTCCAGGATTTGACCCCGTTGCCGGGTCAAACCCCAGGAAGAATCTGAACGTCAGCCGGTGGCGGTGATCGTGGAGGCGCCCAGTACGCGGCTGCCGGTGTAGAGGGTGAGGGTCTGGCCGGCGGCGACGCCGCGAATCGCGGCATCCAACTCCACCTCCACCGAGGACGGCGTGACCTCGACCACCCGGGCCGGCACCTCGGCGCCGTGCGCGCGCACCTGCACCCCGACGGCGTCCCCCATGGTCGGAACCGGAGCGCACCAGCCGACCCGGCCACCAGTGATCCGGGTGACCTCCAAGTCGGCCAGCGCACCGACGACGACGGTGTTCGACACCGGTTCGATCGAGAGCACGTAGCGTGGCTTGCCGTCCGCGGCCGGCCGGCCGATCGCCAGCCCGCGCCGCTGCCCGACGGTGAACCCGTAGGCCCCCGAATGGGACCCGAGCACTTCGCCGTCCGCATCGACCACCGGGCCGGGCCGCTCGCCGAGCCGTTTCGCCAGCCAGCCCTGGGTGTCCCCGTCGGCGATGAAGCAGATGTCGTGGCTGTCCGGCTTGGCGGCCACCCGCAGGCCGCGTTCGGCCGCCTCCACCCGGACCAGGTCCTTGGGGGTATCGCCGAGCGGGAAGATCGCCCGGGTGAGCTGCTCCGGGCTGAGCACGGAGAGCACGTACGACTGGTCCTTCGAGATATCCACGGCCCGATGCAGTTCCGGCCCATCCGGACCGGGCAGCACCTGCGCGTAGTGGCCGGTGCAGACCGCATCGAAACCGAGCGCCACGGCCTTGTCCAGCAACGCGGAGAACTTGATCTTCTCGTTGCACCGCACGCAGGGGTTCGGCGTCCGGCCGGCCTCGTACTCGGCGACGAAATCATCGATCACGTCCCGCTCGAATCGCTCGGCGAGATCCCAGACGTAGAACGGAATTCCGAGCACATCCGCAGCTCGGCGGGCGTCCCCGGCGTCCTCCACCGTGCAGCAACCCCGGGCACCGGCCCGCAACGTGGTCGGGTTCCGCGACAGCGCCAGATGGACGCCGACCACCTCGTGACCGGCCTGCACCACTCGGGCTGCGGCCACGGCCGAGTCGACCCCGCCGCTCATCGCCGCCAGCACCTTCACGGCGCAACCTCCTTGATCATGGTGGAACCAGAACCGGAACCGGAACCAGTCAGGCCCGCGCCGCGAGCCCGGTCCACGGCCGGCCCGATCACCTCGGCCAGGGCGGCGATGTCGCGTTCGGTGGAGGTGTGCCCGAGGGAGAACCGGAGCGCGCCCCGGGCCACCGCTTCCGGCACGCCCATTGCCAGCAGCACATGGCTGGGTTGCGGCACCCCAGCCTGGCAGGCGGAGCCGGTAGAGCACTCGACGCCGCGAGCATCCAGCAGGTAGAGCAGGGAGTCACCCTCGCAGCCGGGGAAGGTGAAATGCGCATTGCCCGGCAGCCGAGTTGGCGAAGCGGCGCCGCGCAGCACCGCATCCGGAACCTCCCGAAGGACGGCGTCGACCAGCTGGTCGCGCAACGCGGCCACCCGAAGCGACTGCTCCGGACGGTCGGCCACGGCGTGCTCGGCGGCGACCGCGAACGCCCGGATCGCGGCGGCGTCGAGCGTTCCGGAGCGAATCCCTCGCTCCTGTCCACCACCGTGGATCAGCGGCACCAGGTCGAGCCCGCGCCGGGCCAACAGCGCTCCGGACCCTACCGGCCCGCCGAGTTTGTGCCCACTGACCGCCAGTGCGTCCACCCCAACGGCGGTGAAGTCGACCGGCAATAGCCCCGCCGCCTGCACCGCGTCGGTGTGCACCGGGATGTGATGGGCGTGGGCCAGTTCGACCACTTCGGCGATCGGCTGCACCGTGCCGACCTCGTTGTTCGCCCACATCACCGTGACCAGCGCGATTGAGCCGGGGTCGGTGACCAGCAACTGCTCCAGGACGACCAGGTCGATCCGGCCGACGTCGTCCACCGGCAGCCAGACCACTTCGGCGCCCTCATGCTCGACCAGCCATTCGATCGGATCGAGGACGGCATGATGCTCGATTGCCCCGGCGATGATCCGCCGCCGGTTCGGATCACCGGCCTGCCGGGCCCAGTACAGGCCTTTGACGGCGAGGTTGTCCGCCTCGGTGCCGCCCGCAGTGAAGATCACTTCGCTCGGGCCGGCACCGAAAGCGGCGGCAAGCTGCTCACGAGCCTCCTCGATCACCCGTCGGGCTCGGCGCCCGGAGGTGTGCAGCGAAGAGGCGTTACCCACCCGCGACAGCTCCTCGGCCATCGCTGCCACGGCAGGCGGCAACATGGGCGTGGTCGCCGCGTGGTCGAGGTAGGCCGTCACCCCTCGAGTGTATGCACGCTCAACCGTTGCCCAGGCTCAGCCCTTGCGCTTGAGCACTTCCTCGGTGGCCTGCGGGAGCACCTTGAACAGGTCACCCACCACGCCGAAGTCCACCAGCTCGAAAATTGGCGCCTCGGCGTCCTTGTTGATCGCGACGATCGTCTTCGAGGTCTGCATGCCGGCCCGGTGCTGAATCGCGCCAGAGATCCCGTTGGCGACGTAGAGCTGCGGCGACACCTGCTTGCCGGTCTGGCCGACCTGGTTGCTGTGCGGGTACCAGCCGGCGTCCACCGCCGCCCGGGAAGCACCGACCGCGGCACCGACGGCGTCCGCGAACGCCTCGACCGGGCCGAAGTCGCCGTTCGTCCCGCGCCCACCGGAGACCACGATCGCGGCCTCGGACAGGTCCGGGCGACCACTCTTCTCCTTCGGCCGACGCTCGACGATCTTCGCCGTCTTGGCCAGATCCGAGATCGAGACCTGCACGGTGATCACTTCAGGAGTCGCCGAAGCATCGGAAACCATCTGTGGCGCAGCTGAATTCGGCTTTACCGTGATGACCGGGACACCGGTGGTGACCCGGGCCCGGACGGCGAAGCCGGCGGCGAACACGGACTGGGTGGTGACCGGACCCCCGTCGGAGGCCTCCACGTCCACCGCGTCGGTGATCAGCCCGGAGCCGATCTTGATGGCCAGCCGGGCCGCAATCTCCTTGCCTTCGGAGGAGCTCGGGATCAGCACCGCCGCCAGGTTGTCGGCCCCCGCCTGCGCCACGACCTGGGCCAGCGCCTCGGCCTTGGGGGCCACCAGGTAGTCCTCCACCCCGTCGCCCTCGATCTGGTAGGCCACCTTCGCGCCGTACTCGGCCAGCGAGCCGGCCGCATTCTCGAAACCCTTGCCGATGAAGACGGCGGCGGGCTCGCCGAGCCGCTGCGCGATCGTCAGCAGCTCAAGCGTGGTCTTGCGCACGGCACCGTCGATGTGATCGACGAGCACGAGAACCTGCGACATTGTCAGTCCTTTCGTTCCCTTGCGGGCCAGTCAACAGATAAGGGCGATCAGGGCAGATCAGACAAGCTTGGCGCCGGCCAGGTATTCGACCAGCTTGGTTCCGCCGTCACCCTCATCGGTAATGATCTGACCGGCCTGCCGCGGCGGGCGGGCGGTGACGTCCTCGACGGTGGACCAGGCGGCCGACAGGCCCACCTCGTCGGCCGAGAGCCCAAGATCGGCCAGCGACCAGGTCTGCAGCGGCTTCTTCTTCGCCGCCATGATCCCCTTGAACGAGGGGTAGCGCGGCTCGTTGATCTGGTCCGTCACGCTGACCAGGGCCGGCAGCGACGCCTCGATGATCTCGGTGCTGGTGTCGCCGTCCCGGCGGATCCGGGCGACGCCGTTCTCCACCGTCAGCTCGCTGGCGAAGGTGACCTGCGGCAGGCTCAGCCGCTCGGCGAGCATCGCCGGGATCACGCTCATCGTGCCGTCGGTGGAGGCCATCCCGGTGAGCACGATGTCGTACTCCAGCTTGCCGATCGCCGCGGCGAGCACCTTGGACGTCGCGATCGAGTCCGAGCCGTGGATGGCGTCGTCCACGACGTGAACGGCCTCGTGCGCGCCCATCTGCAGGGCCTTACGCACGGCGTCGGTCGCTTCGGCGGGCCCGACGGTCACTACCGTGACCTTGCCGTCCGAGGCCTCGGCGAGCTTGAGCCCGGCTTCCACCGCGTACTCGTCGAGCTCGGAGAGCAGGCCGTCGACGCCGCTGCGGTCGGTGGTGTTGTCGGCCGGGAGGAACCGCCGGTCCGCCTGTGCGTCGGGTACGTACTTGACGCAGACCACGATATTCATGAGCGCCTCTCGACTCGATGTGGTTGTTCCGATGTCTCTGCTCAGCGTCTCACCCTCGGATCGAGTTCCCTCGACCGCAGGGGAGGCCAAGCTCACGTTACCGGCAGGTATTGTGAGTTGAGCACTGCCTCCTGTGACCTCTCTCACCGAGCATGATCCACCTGGCCCACGGTTCCGGCCGCCACTAACGTCCGTTGCGACTGGAAGGATCGGCCCGTGCCGTTTCCCGTGACCGCTCCCGCCGCCAGACAAACCCGAGAACTCGAGCGGCTCGTTGGTGAGCGCACGGTGCCGACCCTGTGGCACGAGAATTACTGGTTTCGGCGGCACGAGATCGTCTACCTCGCTCTGGGGTCATGGGTCGCCGCGACCAGCACCGGGCCGGCCCTGGAAAGCGAGCCGGTGGTGCGGGGCGGGCCAGTCTTCGCGAGCGCTTGGCCGGTTCTGGAGGCCGGCAGCGGCGAGGGGTACGGCGTGCGACTGCTCCGCCAGGCCGGGGTGGAGCGGGTGGTGGCCCTGGATTACGACGCCGAGTCGCTGGCGCATGCTCGGGACAGCTATCCGGACGACGTGAGCGGGCGAGCGGTCCGGACCAACCTGACCGCCCTGCCGCTGGCCGACTCCAGCGCCTCGGCGATCACCTGCCTGCAGGTGATCGAGCACCTGTGGACGCCGGGGCAGTTCCTCGCCGAGTGCGCCCGAGAGCTGCGTCCGGGCGGGCGGCTCGTGGTCAGCACTCCGGATCGACTCACCTTCTCCCCCGGACTCGGCCGCGGCGAGAAACCGCCCAACCCGTTCCACTGCCGCGAGTTCGACGCCGCCGAGCTGCGCGATCTGATCGCCGAGCACCTCACCGTGACCGACCTGCTCGGCGTCCGCCACGGGCCGAGACTGCGGGCCTGGCAGGCCGAGCATGGCGAAAACCCGATCACCGCGCAGCTCGCGACCACCCCCGATCGCTGGCCCGCCCACGTGATCGACCTGGTCCGGTCCGTGACGGCGTCCGACTTCGTTCTCGGCCCCTTGATCACAGACGACGAAACCAAGGACGACGAAACCAGGGACGACGGCACGAGGATCGAACCTGCCGATCAGACGAACGACGTCCTCGATCTCGTCGTCCTCGCCCACCGAGCGAATCAAAAGCATGAGTAAGGAAATCGGGACCTTCAGCCTCGTGTTGCATACCCACCTGCCGTGGTTGGCGCATCACGGTCGGTGGCCGGTCGGCGAGGAGTGGCTGTATCAAGCCTGGGCCGGCAGCTACCTGCCGGTGGTCCGGGTGCTTGATCGGCTCGCCGCCGAGGGACACCGGGACGTGCTCACCCTGGGGCTGACCCCGGTTCTGGCCGACCAGCTCGATGATCCGTACTGCCTCGCCGGGTTCACCTCCTGGCTGGCCGACTGGCGGCTGCGGGCCGAGCACCTGGCTGCCCGGAGGGATGCGTCCGCCCGGCAGATCGCCACCACCGAGTTCCGGGCCGCCTCCACCGCCTTGGATGAGGCGGCTACCGGCTGGCGGCACGGCGGCTCCCCGCGCTGGCGAGAGCTGGCCGACGCCGGGGTGATCGAACTGCTCGGCGGTCCGGCCACCCACCCGGTCCTGCCGCTGCTCGACCCGCGGGTGGCGCAGATCGCCCTGGCCGCCGGGTTGGACGACGCGCGGACCCGGTTCGGCCGCGAACCGGCCGGGATCTGGGCCCCCGAATGCGGCTGGCGTCCTGGCCTGGAGCACACCTATGCCGCGGCCGGGGTCAGCCACCTGGTGATGGACGAGGCGAGCCTGGCCGCGGCGGGCCGCTCCACGGCGGCCGGGTACCGGCTCGGTGACACCGACGTCGTCGCCTTCGGCCGCGATCTCGCCGTCACCAATCGGATTTGGTCGTCGCGGGACGGTTACCCGGCCGGCCGGGATTACCGCGATTTCCACGCCGTCGACCCAGAGTCCGGTTTCCGGCTCTGGCGGGTGACCGGGCCGGGCCCGGACAAGCAACCCTGGTCGGAGCGGGATGCGGCGGCCGCGATCGAGCGGGACGCCAACGACTTCGTCGGCGCGGTCCGGGCTCGGTTGCAGGAGATCGCCACCCGGGACGGCAAGCCGGGACTGGTGGTCGCGGCGTACGACACCGAACTGTTCGGGCATTGGTGGCGCGAGGGCCCGGCCTTCCTGGACCGGGTGCTGCGGCTGCTACCGACCGCGGGGATCCGGGTCGCCACCCTGCGGACCGCCCTGGAGTCGGGCCTGGTCGACCAGAGCCCGGACCAGTTCCTGCCGCCGGCCGGAACCTGGGGCGCCGGAAAGGATTTCCGGCTCTGGGCGGGTGACGCGGTGAGCGCCCTGGTGGCGGATGGCGCCGGTGTGCAGAAGCGGCTGCTCGCTGTGCTGGATGCCGAAATGCCCGCGGGCACCCAGTTCGGCCGCCGTCGCGACCTGGATCAGCTGGTCCGGGAGACGCTGTTGCACCTGTCCGGCGATTGGGCGTTCGCGATCAGCCGCGGACAAGCGGCGGATTACGCCTGGCGACGGGCGGTGGGCCATCGAGACGCGGTGCATTGGGTGGCCGATGCGCTCGGGCGCGGGGCCGGCGAAGCATTGGTCGCCGCCCGGGAAGTGAGCGGCCCGGGTACGCCGTTCGCCCGGCTCGACGCCCGCGCTCTGTTTCCTGAGCCCGGTCGGTTCCCTGCGTCCGATAGAGGATGATCGAAGCCGTGAAGCAGACCGGGCCGGCTGGCGTCCTGCATCTGGTCTGGGAATTCCCCCCGGTGATCTACGGCGGGCTGGGCCGACACGCCGAGGAACTCACCCGCGCCCAGCGCCGGGATGGCTGGGACGTCACCGTGGTCACCGCCGCCGAGGACGTCACGGATTCAACCCGGCGGGTTCCGATCGGCCGCCGAGTGCGCCGCGACGTCCTGGTGTTGCGGGCCCGTCGACCGCTGCCCCGGACACCCTGGACCGACCTGCACGGCGCCGCCCGGGAACTGGACGACGCGATGGCCGCCGCGGCGCTGACCCACCTCGATGAGCTGGCGGCGACCGGTGCGCCGCTGCCCGGAGTGGTGCACGCGCACGACTGGATCGGCTCCCGGGCCGCCCGCACGGTGGCGGCCACGATCGGCGCGCGGCTGGTACTCACCGTGCACGCCACCGAGTACGGACGGCGGCGTGGAGAGATCGAACCCTCGGTGGACGGCGGGATGCCGGCTGCCGTGCATGCCCTGGAACGCGAGGCCGTCGCCGCGGCGGACGTGGTGATCGTCTGCTCGGCGGCGATGCGGATCGAGGTCAGCGAGATTCTTGGCGCCGACCCGCAACGGGTCCGGGTGGTGCCGAACGCTGTGGACGCCGCCGGGTGGCGATCGGGACCGGCCGCGATCCGGGCCGCCCGCCGGCACTGGCTGCCCGAGGAGACCGGGCTGCTGATCGCCTCGGCCGGGCGGATCGAGTGGGAGAAGGGCTTCTCCACCGTGATCCGGTCGCTGCCGGACCTGCGTCGAGTGCACCCGGATCTGCGCTTCGTGCTGGCCGGGCGGGGCTCGTACACCCCGCAACTCCTCGAGCTTGCCACCGAACTCGGGGTCACCGATCTGCTCGCGCTGCCCGGATGGCTGGCCCGCCGGGACCTGGCCGCGCTGTACGCCGCCGCCGACATGGTTGTGGTCCCGAGCCGGTATGAGCCCTCCGGCCTGGTCGCCCGGGAAGCGCAGGCGGCCGGCGCGACGGTGGTCGCCACCCGGGTCGGCGGCCTGGTCGAAACGGTGCAGGACGGCGTCAGTGGGGTGCTGATGGACGTGGGTGACGTGCACGGGCTCCGCGACACGATCTCGTTGCTGGCTGCGCATCCGAGCCGGGGCCGACGGCTGGCGCAGGCTGGCCTGGCCGCCGTCCGCTCGGTGACCTGGCAGGACGTCGCGGCGGAAACGACGGCCATCTACACCGAGACGACCCCCATCTCCGCGCTCGGCACCGACCTCCGGCGCACCGCCAACGTCGACCTTCGCCCGTCGACGATCGCGCTGCCCGAGGCGCCATCCATGACCTTGCCCGGGTCGGCGGACGAAGCCAAGGCGGAGGAAATGATAGGTATTGCACCGTGACAGCACTCGATCGCCGGCTCAGCGCCGTCCGGGACCTGATGATCGCCGACGTCCGGGAAGGGGCCGGGCTGCACAGTTACGACGGCGTCATCCAGGATCTGTCCGACGCCGCGGTGCGCGCCGGTCTGGCCGCGCTCGGCGCACCCGCTCCGGTCGCCGTCGAGACCGACCCCGACCAACGGCAGGACGACGCCCATTTGGCTGCCTTTGAGACCGGCCTGCGCTGGTATTTCGGCGACTACCAGGCGCACCGCCGGGATCCCTTGCTGCACCTGGCCGGGCTCGATCTGGCCTGTTACGACCGCGAGTACGCGCCGGAGCCGGAGCGGGCCGCCGCCCGCGCCCAGCAGATCGCCCAGTGGCCGGCCGCGATCGACGTCGCGGTCACCACCCTGGACGCCGTCCCGGCGCCGGTGGCCGAGGCGCTGCTGCCCGCCGTCCGCGGGCTGGGCGCCACCCTGGACGAGCCGGTTCCGCCCGCCGCGCCCGGAGTGATCGAGGCGGCCAGGGCCGCACACGCTCGGCTGGTGGCCCACCTGGAACGGGTGGCCGTCACCGGGGACCCGAACTGCGCGGTCGGCGCCGACGTCCTGGCCCGATCCCTGGGCGCCTTCGAGGCGACCGACGTCGACCTGGATCAGCTGGCCGGGCGGGCCGAAGCGGAGCGCACCCGGTTGCTGGCGGTGCTGACCCAGGCCTGCGCCCAACTGCACCCGCAACGACCCACCGCCGAGGTGGTGGCCGGGTTGCTGGCGGATCATCCGAGCATCGAAGGCGTTATCGAGGAGGCCCGCACGGTCACCGCAGAGGTATTGGCCTTCACCCGCGATCACCAGTTGGCGCCGTGGACCGACGGTGAATGCCTGGTCGGGCCGGCCCCGCCGGCCCGTCGGTGGGCGATGGCGATGATGTCCTGGGCCGGGCCGGAGGAAGCGGATGCGCCGAGCTGGTACCACGTCACTCCGCCGGATCCGGACTGGCCGGCCGACGAGGTCTCGGAGTGGCTGGCCGTGTTCAGCCGAACCAGCCTGCCGGCGATCACCGTGCACGAAGTGGCGCCCGGACACTACGCGCACTCGCGCGCACTACGCCGGCTCAGCTCCCCGGTGCGCCGCCAGCTGATCGGTGGCACCTTCACCGAAGGCTGGGCTCACTATGCCGAGGAAATGGTGATAGAGCAGGGGTTTCGCGCCGATGACCCGCGTTACGTGATCGGCATGTGCCTGGAGGCCCTGATCCGGGTCACCCGGCTAGTCAGCTCGATCGGCCTGCATACCGGCGCCTTGACTGTGGACGACGCGACCGAGCGATTCCGTCACGATGCCTTTCTCGGCGGTAGCGCGGCCCGCTCCGAAGCGCGGCGCGGCACCTTCGACATCGGCTACGGCCGGTACACCCAGGGCAAATTCGCGATCCTGGACCTGCGGGAGCGGGCCCGGGCCCAGTGGGGCGCCGACTTCAGCCTGCCCCGCCTGCACACCGCCCTCTTAGATCTCGGCGCCCCTCCGATCGGCCTGATCAACGCCGCCCTCTAATTCCGATCGGCGGAATTTCCAGATTGTGCTGAATCCGGTGGCATAGAGCCGTCCGATTCACCACAATGACCGCCCCGTACGACTAATCAGGACGTGACTTGCCGGGCCGCCTCGGCGTTCTTCCGGGCCATGTCGGCCAGGGCTTCGCGCTCAGCGGCGCCGTCCGCATACCGGGCCGCGCGGTCCCGGATCGACC
>JANNPJ010000437.1:0-2485 GCA_031400005.1 Kineosporiaceae bacterium
CCCCGACGCATCAATCTCCACCAACACCAACGACGTGAAATCCCCCACCACCTGCTCCACCCCCGGATGCACCGGCAACCGATCCCCCACCGTCACATTCACCGTGAACCGCGACGACTTCCCCCACACCCCCAACACCTCCGCATACGCCGCCAACAACACCGCCGACACCGTCACCCCCCACCGACCCGCCTCCACCCGCAACCGCTCCCACCGCACCACATCCAAACCACCCGACCGACGCACAAACCGCGTCGCCACGCCCGCGCAGGGCGGAACCACCGGCAACTGCGGAGCCGCCGGTAGCGAATTCACCCGCCCCGACCAGTATTTCCGCGCCCGCTCAAACGCTTCCCCGGTCTCCGCACCGCTCAGCGCGGTCACGTAGTCCCGGAAGGTCAGGCCGAGCGGATTCACCGGTCCTGGAGTGTCAACAAGCTCAGCATTCTCGTACAGGGTGGCAAACTCGGCTAGTAGCATGCGGATTGACGCCGCATCGGCGATCAATAGATCCAGACTCAGGTAGACCCGGGTGACGCCCGAGGGCAGCAGCTGCCCTGACACCTCGAACAGCGGCCACACATCCGAGGGCCGAACCTCGTGCGACAACCGATCCCGAAGCACCTCGACCCGGGCCTGAGCCTCCGCCACCGAACACCCGGTCAGGTCCTCGACCGCGACGCGAATCGGCGGAACCTCGGCCAGTACCTGCTGGCGCCCGTCCGACCGGATCACCGCCCGCAACATGTCATGCCGCTGCACCAACCGCGACAGGGCCGTCTCCACCCGGTGGACGTCGAAACCCTGGGCCTCGAACTCGAGGAAGACATGGGTGGATACGTCGCCCAGATCGAACAACCCCGAGCGGCCCAGCCAGTAGGCATGCTGCACGTCCGTCAGTCCGAAGGGTTCATATCGACCACTCACGTCCGGTTGCACCACCGGCACCTGGTTTCGGGCCGGCTCCGTGGCCAGGGCGTCGTCCAATACCGTGACCAGGTCGTCGATTCCGAACGGCGGAACCAGGTCCAGCAGGGACAACTCGATTTCCAGCCGGGATTCGATGACCATCTGCAATTCGGTGGCTTGCAAGGATTCTAAGAACAGCGATTGCTCGTCGCAGACCGGCCGACCGGTCAGTCGAGCGCAGACCGAGGTGACGAACTCGGTGAGCATCCGCCGCCGCTGCACCGGGTCCACCGCGAGCAATGTGCTGCGATCGGGGTGTCCGAGCATGGTTGCGGCCTCGATGCGTGACGTGTCCACCAGGTCTCCTCACCGTCGTCCACAGTCATGGACGACATCACGCCCGCATCACGGCAGATGCCAGGCGAACAGTCGCTCTACGTTTCAGGCTGGCGGGAAAGCCGGGGTTGGACAGTGCCCTGCGGGGGATCGAGTCCGCCCGGCCATCGGGAGTGCCCGAGTCAGCGCCCTCCGAGGTACCCGATCACACACCTCGTGGGAGTGGCTCGGTCGGCCCGGCGGCTCAGCCTTCCGTTGACTGCCCCGCACGCACTTACATCGAGGCTCAGACCGTCCGCGCCGGAAGGAGCACCGTGAGACGCACCACGCCGAGGTCTTTTAGCGGCCGCCGTTTACTTACCCTCATCCCCATCTTTGCCGTGGTGATAGCGGCCGGGGCGGTGGTGATCGCCACGAAGACGCAGGCGATCTCACCCAAGGGAACCCCGGTGACCCTGCAGCAAGCCCTTGATGCCTACCGCAAGCACCCCGGAACGTTTCGCGAGGATCTGGGTAGTCCGACCGGCCCGGTGGCTCCAAGCAAGGCGGTGAAAGGCTTTGTCCAGCCTCGGGCCGGAGTCTATGAGTACGCCACCACGGGCCTGGACTCCATCCAGTACGAGGAGGACACCTACGATCGACCGTTCCCGGCCACCACGTTCGCCGCCGTGCATCAGGGCAAGGGCTGCGTGTGGGAGTTGTACTTCACACCGATCGAGGAACATACCGACGCGCACCGCCAGTGCAGCGGCCCCGGCGAGTACCTGTGCCTCGCGCACATGCAGAAGGTGTCATTCGCCGGCATCGAGGAGGACGAGACGCACATGTGCCACCCGGCGATGATCCAGGTCGGTGGAAAAGCCAGCCGCCCCGGCGGGGTGGAGAGCACCGTCTGCCACGCGCACGGGAACACCGCGAAAATCGTTATTACGTACGTCGGGGATGAACCGGTGACGGTTGGCGGCGTCACCCGGATGACCCACCGCATGAAGATCGACAGCTATCTCTCCGGTACCGGGCTGGACGGGACGGCCGTGGCAGAGGCGTGGTTCGACGTCAGTAACGGGCTGTATCTCAAGCTGGAGCGCCGAGCGGAGATCAAGGTCAATCGCGACGGCAAGAAGGGCGTCTACCGCATCAACGCCGATTACCTCCTGCAGTCGTTGGACCCCAAGGTCTGATCCCAGAACGGGGTGAATCTGGATATCGTGGTGGATCCGATGGCTCTATGCCATCGGAT
>JANNPJ010000579.1:0-35168 GCA_031400005.1 Kineosporiaceae bacterium
CCGGGCAGCGACAGCGTCTCCGCGTACGCCGCCCCGGCCAGGGCAACTGACCTGACCGGACTGCCGCCGGCCTATCTCTCGGTGATGCAATTCGACCCGCTGCGAGATGAGGGGATTGCTTACGCAACAGCACTTTTGGCAGCCGGAGTCACCGTCGAACTGCATTTGTTCCCGGGGACGTTTCACGGTTCGTCCTTGGTCGGCTATGCCGAGATCTCTCAGCGCGAACTTGCCGAGGAGGTAACTGTCTTGCGAAAAGCATTGTCGCTATAAGTAATTCGTAAGGAATTGGGCGGCCTGCTAGAGCACGAGACGTCGGGCGAGCAGGGCCATCCGGGCACGGAACCGGCTCTGCGGCTCGTCCAGCCGCCAGCCGAGGGCGTCCTCCACATGAGCCAGGCGGGCGGCGACGGAACTGTGATGCAGGTGCAGGGCGAGGGCGGCCTGCCGTAGCGATCCGGTCCGGCAGAACGCCTCCAGCGTGTCGACGTCGAGGGCGCCGGACTCCGTCTCGGCCAGCGCCAGCAGCGCGGCGACGTCGGGTTCGGCCCGCAATCGGGCCGGTGGCAGATCCGCGAGCAGGGTGAGCGCGCCGAGGGCCGCATGCTCGATCACCGCGTCTTGCGCCACTCCGGGCACGGCGAAGCGCAGGGCCAGTTGGGCCTGCAACCAGGAACTGCGCGCCAGCAGCGGTTGAACCGGTGCACCGACGCCCACCCGCAGCGCCGGGCCGCTGGTTCCGCGTTCCCGGATCCGATCGGTGAGCGCGGCGCGCAGGTCATCGACGACTGTTACGGCATCGACTCGAGGCTGCAGCAATACTGCGGCGGTCTCACCCACCACCGCCACCCGGACGGACCTGAGCGGTCGCCCGCGCGCCACCAGCCCAACTGCCTCGGCGCCGGCGTCCCGGCCGGGCGCCGCCACCGCGAGTACCCGCACCGGGCCGGTGGCGTCGATACCGAGCAGACGCAACGCCCGGGACCGGTCTTCTACTGCCTCCCGTTCCGCGAGGACCAACTCCACCAACGCGGGATCGGCCAGGTCGGGTGCCGAGGGGCGACGTTCCATCCGAGTGAGAACCCGGGCACTCATCGCGAACCGCTCCAGGACCAAGTCGTCCAGCGGCCCGGGAGCACTCGCTCGCTCCAACCACACCCGGCCCTGCGGTCCAAGGTCTACCCCGCCGGACTCGACGACAGGCACCTCGATCGGCACCGGTTTGCCTTCGGGCCCGGCTCGCAATGGTTCAGCCCCGGGCATAGCCACGCCGGCCGGGCACTCCGCGAGGGCTGCCACCGAGCGGACCAGCATGGCCACGGTGGCCCGCTGTTCGACGAGCGCGTCGAAATAGGCGATCACCCGCACGGCTGCCTCGGCATCGGCGTCCACCATCGACAGCCGCAGCAGCAGGCCCTTCATTCCTGCAGGGTAGCGCGCTGATCAACAACGAACTCGGTCCGCAGCAGCGAGAAGAGCACCTGGTCATGCCAGCGGCCGCCGCGCCACTGTGCTCGCCGGACCACTCCCTCCTGGACGAAGCCGATCTTCGCCAAGCACCTCAGCTCGGCGATGTTCTGCGGGTCTGTTGTGGCCTGGATTCTCTCCACCCGGGTATGAGTGAACAGGTAGGACACCAATTCGCGCTGTGCCATGGTGCCGATCCCCTTGCCCCTGGCGCTGGGTAGAATTCCGGCGGCGATTTCCCAGCAGAGCGAGGTGTCGCGCCGGCCCCAGCGCCGCTCCAGCCATTCGACCCGGCCCACCAGAGCACCGTCGGACAGCACCGAGAGCATGTTGTCCGGCCCGGCCAGAAGCCCCCGGGATCGGAGTGCTTCGCGCAACCCATGCGTCGGGGTGAAACCGAACCACTGATATTCGGTTGCCCCCGCTTCGCTCTGGAAAGCCGCCTCAAACTGATCGAGATCCGACTCCAGTACAGGACGAAGCTCCACCGTGTTCAGCATTGCGCGACTCTACGAGGTGACCGCCCTACGATGGACGATCTGATGAAGGCAAGGGGCGACTCAGCGCCGCCCGGGCACGGCGAGCCCGACGACGCGCCGCTCGGCGCAGGTGATCACCCATAGCGCCACTCAGCTGCCGAAAGGTCAACTCCTTCACCGAGATCGGCTTGGCTTTGCTTCGTCCACGGCCGGGCATCCCGGGCTGATTGGTCCAGGGATCGCTCTGTACCTCCTCGGGAAAGAAAGCATGTCCGTTCGCCACTCGGGACACCGCACCGAGCAGCGCCTCGACCGCGACCGTCAGCTGGATTGTCTCTGGGAGGGCCTCATCGACATCGACCGGAGGAGGGGCGTCGCGTAATCGCCGCGGGTCACCGATGACCGTGAGCCCTTCCGAGCGCAGCGCCTCGATTCGCTCCTGATATCCGGTTCCAAGTTCCACCGCGCGCTTCAATGCCCACCCCGGCGTGGCCAGACAGGCAGATTCAGGACCCGGCTTGACCCGCTCTACCGTTCGCATGATCGCCCCGTACCGGATCAAATGCGAATAATCCCGATAGGAGATCCGATTTCTTCGCAGCGCGATATTCACCTGACGGAACAATTCGGCTTCGGCCGCGGACATGGATCGGTTCTGCTGACCGACCGGCAGGTCGGCGAGCGTACCGATGGGCAGACCGAGGAGGTCATCGAAGCTGCGCAGCAGTAACCCCCGATCGTCCGGATCCAAGATAACGACGGTGAGCCGGTCCGCGCCGATCTCGCCGACCCAGCGGTCGATCACCGCACCCTGGTCATGTCGAGGCCAGAAGGACGGCGTCACCGACGCCTTGGGCGGATCGGCAAGCACCGCCTTCAACCACCGCTGGTAGGGCAACTCGTGACCGCTCTTGAGGTATTGCTGCCAGGCCGAAGGCAGAATTCGGGCCAGCGGCCGGAGGGTCAGAACCGCGCGAACGTCGCCATCGGCTAATTCGTCAACGATTCGGCGGATAGTCGGACGGTCTGCCTCGCAGAGGTATTCGCTGGAGATGAAGACCGTGCCTGTGGACTCGCGGACTCGCTGCACCAGGCGTGTCCAGTACTTCGTGGGTACCACCTGGAGATCCCTGGCCCAGCCGGTGCTGCGGTCCAGTACCGCGAGCGCGGCTCGGGCCTGCTCCAGGGCGGTTCCGGGGATGGTGATCGAATGCCCGCTTTCGCCGTCCACCATCCCCGCCTGCAGTTGCCCCTGCGCCGCCTGAATCGAGGTGGTGCCGGTCTTGGGCGCGCCGATGTGCAGAACCCGGCTACCGACCGGAAATGCGTCCGCTCGACTCGACGGAGCGCAATCCACGGAGAGGTCGCCAACGGAACGGGCTTCGGTGGAATTCGACACGCCTCATTGTCGCCGAGCCGACCGCCAGTTTCTCGTGAACCAGATATAAAATCTTCGGTCGATGGGATCTCCAGGTTTTCATGGCCTGTTCATCGAATCCGCCGTCCGCGATGGTCGACACATACCATAAGGGCGTGTCGTTACGCGTGCCGAAAAAATCCCGTCAATAATCACGAACCGGCGTATTCAGAAATCCCTTCAGTCGCTCCTTCAACAGTCTCTGCTCGGCTTCATTGGTGGCCAGATCAAGTGCCCGCTGAGTCGCCTTGGCGGCCTCACCAGAGCGGCCGAGGCGGCGGAGGAAATCCGCCCGGGTGGCGTGAAAGAACTGGTAATGCTCCAACGGGAGCGTGTCCACGACGGCCAGACCCGCCGCCGGGCCGTCGATCTCCGCCAGCGCGACGGCCCGATTGAGCGCCACGACTGGTGTCGGGGTGAGCGCGAACAAGTGGTCGTACAGCACCAGGGTCTGCCGCCAGTCGGTGTCAGCGGCAGACCTGGCGTCACTGTGCACGGCGTTGATCGCCGCTTGGACCTGATAGGGACCAGGGCTATTGCGGCGAAGACACGCTCGAACCAGAGCCTGCCCTTCATCGATCAGCGTCCGGTCCCAGCGGGTGCGATCCTGATCGGACAGCAGAACGGGTGCGCCGTCGGCCGCGATTCGGGCACTGCGCCGCGACTCGGTGAGCAACAGGAGGGCCATCAGCCCGACTGCCTCCGGCTCATCAGGCATCAGTTCGACGAGCAGCCGGGCGAGGCGAATCGCTTCGGCACACAGATCGTCGCGGACCAGGCCGGGCCCGGCCGTGGCGGTGTAGCCCTCGGTAAAGGTCAGGTAAATGACGGCAAGCACCGGGGGTAGCCGATCGGGCAGTTCCGGGTCCTCCGGCACCCGGTAAGGGATCTTCGCTGCCTTGATCTTGTTCTTGGCTCGCAGCAACCGTTGGGACATCGTGGCCTCTGGCACCAGGAACATCCGGGCGATGTCTGGCGTCTGCAGACCACACAGCAGCCGCAGAGTCAGCGCCACCTGCGCGGTCGGGGCCAGCGCCGGGTGGCAGCAGGTGAAGATCAGTCTGAGCCGGTCGTCCTTCACCGGTCCCACCGACGCCGGCGCATCGTAAGTGCGCAGAAACGCGGCCTCCGCGTGTCGGTCCGATCGGCTCGCTTCCCGACGCAGCCGATCAATCGCCCGGTTTCTAGCGGTCGTCGTGATCCACCCGCCTGGATTGGCGGGCAGACCCGAGACCGGCCACTTCTCGGCGGCCACGACGAACGCCTCCTGGACCGCTTCCTCGGCGAGATCGATGTCGCCGAGGACGCGGACCAGGGTGGCGACCACACGTCCAGATTCCTGCCGAAACACATGATCGAGATCCGCGACGTCGAAAGTCGTCACGATTTCTCAGCCGGCGTCTTCCTGGAACGGACGCACCTCAACCGCTCCCTCGCAGGCCTGCGAGGCTTTGGCAGCCATGGCCAGCGCGGCGTCCAAGTCAGGCGCCTTGATGATCCAAAAGCCGCCGATGTGTTCCTTCGTCTCCAGGTACGGGCCGTCAGTGGTGACCACCTTGCCGTCCGTACTGTTGACAACGGTCGCCGTCTCGGCCGGGTGCAGGCCGCCACCGAAGACCCAGGCGCCGGACGTCTGGAGCTCACTGTTGAAGGCATCGACCTGCTTGAACATGCGCTGCATGGCCTCGGGCGTGATCTTGGCGTAGTCGGCTTCGCTACCGTGTACGGAAAGCAGGTACTGGCTCATCGGATTCTCCTCCGGGTGCCGGGGGCGGCCCGTGCCTGCCCCTCACTAGGTCAACGAACGGCCATCCAGCCATCCGACACCCTGCCAGGAAATTCTTCTCGGCCTTGTTGTTGTCGTACGTATCGGATTAATCGGGCGAGGGGACCCGATGGCTCAGCTGGAGGCGCTCGGCGAGGCCGACGGCGTTGCTACGTCGCTCTTGCCACCGCCCGCTCCAGGGCCCGCTCCATCGCCCTTGCCTTCGCCCGAGCGCTCCGGACGGGCCGGGCGGACACTGTTAACCCGGTCGGTGACCCGCTTGGTCAGGTCGGCCAACCGCTCGTCCGCCTGGGCCTGGGTGATCTTCTTGTCCGTGACGGCCTTGGCAATTCGCTCCTTTTCGGCCTTCACCAGGGCCGCGATCAGCGTGTCGACCGCGACGTTCTTGGTCTTGGCGATATCAGCAAGGCTCTTGTCGGACCCTAGGGCGGTACGCAGATCAGCCTCGGTCATCTCCAGCGCGGACGCGGCGGTGCTCAGAGTGTGGCCGCCACCGCCGGGGCCGCCGGGGCCGCCGTGGCCGCCGTGCCCACCACGGCCGACACCGGCCGACTTCAGCGTGCTGGCGACCTTGTCGGCCTGGGTCTGGGTCAGGGTCTTGTCGGTGACCAGACCAGATAGTGCTTCCTTGATCCGATCCACCGGGGCGCTCGCAGTGGCCGCTGCACTCGGCGCGCCGACGGCGCTCAGGGCGGGTCCGGCTAGCACCAGACCGGACAGGCCGACGGTTCCAGCGGCTAGGGCTGCAACGAATTTCTTACGCACAGTGAGCTCCTTTTGGTTAGCCGGGCGATCCCGGATACGGCGTTACTCTGAATTGGCTGGCTGCGAGAAACCTGCGCCGGACCTGTCAAGAACCAATGCCCGGGCCTGGCCAGAGCTCAGGCAGCAGCGGATGCGGTCGGCGGCGTGCCTCCGCCAGCATCGTCCGGGCCCTCAGCGGTACCGGGACCCGGGTCGCGGAGCTACTGGCCAGGATGCGGTTCGCGGTGTCGGTCGAGATTCTGCGCCCCCAGCCAATGCACACCTTGTTATCAGCTGAGCGGCAGCGACAGCGCTGAACCTGAGAGCATGTCCTCGATACCCCTGCGCGTTCGCCTCGTTGGTGTGGTCGTTCTGCTGTCCGCGCTCGCTCTGACCCTGAGTGGGCTCGCCGCGAGCACCGCACTCCGTGGGTATCTCCTCGACCGGGTCGACAAGCAGTTAAACTCCAGCGTCTCCCGGATGGTGGCGGACGAGCGGTTGCACAGCAACGACGTGATGGACACCAGGCGACCAGACCCCCTCAATGACACTTTCTCCCAAGTGATCCGGGAGGGGACGACGGCACGGGCGCAACTGGCCGACGGGCTGTCAGCGCCGGCGCTACCGACAAACCTGAGCAGCGATCGGAATCCATTCACGGTGCCCTCAGCGGATGGAAAGCTCGCCTGGCGGGTTCAGGTCTCTGCCGAGGACGACTTCCTGGTTGTCGTCGCTCTCCCGCTGGACGGAGTGGACGCCACGATGGACCAGCTGGTGTTGTACGAGATCGGCGGGGGCGCCGTGGTTCTCGTCCTGCTCGCCGGAGTAGCCTACGTCGTCGTCCGAGGATCTCTGCGGCCGCTCGCCCAAGTCGAGCTGACAGCACAGCACATCGCCGCCGGTGATCTGTCCCAGCGGGTGCCCGAAGGCCATCCCTGGACCGAGGTCGGTTCGTTGTCAAAGTCCTTCAACACCATGGTTGCCCAGATCGAAACGGCCTTCACCGCCCGGTCCTGCTCCGAAGCTCAAGCTCGTGCCTCGGAAGAGCGCATGCGACGTTTCGTCGCCGATGCCAGCCATGAATTGCGGACCCCGCTGACCTCCATCCGAGGTTTCGCCGAGCTCTACCGACAGGGCGCGCTCCCAGCCGGCCCGGACGTCGATCGGGCCATGTCTCGAGTCGAAAGCGAAGCCCGCCGGATGGGTGAACTCGTGGACGACCTTCTCCTGCTGGCCCGTCTGGATCAGCAGCGTCCGCTGGATCGGACACCGGTCGATCTCGTCTCGGTGGTCAGCAATGTGGTTCACGATTTGCAGGCAGCCGCCCCGAACCGGGTCATCTGCCTGGAGACGAACGACATCGACTATCTGGTCGAGGGCGATCCGAGCCGTCTCGCACAAGTTTTCGGAAATTTGGGGACGAATGCCCTGATCCATACCCCGGCGTCAGCGACCGTCACGCTGAGAGTCACGTCCGAGGATGGGCAAGCCGTGGTCGAGGTGGCCGACAACGGCCCGGGTATCGCGGCGGCCGACCGGGCGCGAATTTTCGAACGCTTCTACCGCGCCGACAGCTCCCGCACCCGCGCCAGTGGTGGCAGCGGGCTGGGGCTGTCGATTGTCGCCGGTCTCGTCCAGGCTCATGGCGGAACCGTGGAAGCGGTAGAAACACCGTGTGGAGGAGCCACATTCAGGGTAAAAATACCTCAGAGCCACCCCCGACGCTTGAAGCCGAAGAACAGGCCGAACATCGCTGCCAGGATCACAATCGAAGAGAACCAGAATCCCGACTGCTGCTGGAATCCGGGATAGGGAATGTTCTGTCCGAAGAAACCGGTGATTGCGGTCGGCACCGCGATGATTCCGGCCCAGGCGGTGAGCTTCTTCATCACCACGTTCATCTGAACATCCTGCTGAGACATGCTGGCGGCGAAGACATTCTGCAATTGCTCACGAGTTGCGTCGCTCCACTCGACAACCCGGGCAACGTGGTCGTGCAGATCGTCCCAGTCGGACGCCATCGCCGGGTGCTTATGGCCGCGAAGCCGGTAGACGGTACTGACAAGCTGCGGGATGGCGACCACCAGTCGCCGAAAGCTCACCGCTCCGGTTCGCACCTGGTAGATCTCGCGGTGCTGGTCCTTGGTCTGTGGGCGTTCGGAGAATAGGTAATCGTCGAAGGCGTCAATCGCTGTGTCCAAGGCCTGCACCGTCTCAAACTGGCTGTCCACGATCACGTCGAGCAGGGGATGCAGCAGGCCGTCGACTCCGTATCCAGCTCTCTCGATCAGATCGGCCTCGGCATCCCAGCGACGGACGACCTCCTCCATCCCGTCCCAGTCGGCTCCGTGTACGGTCACCAAAACTTTGTCCAGCACGAATGCCGACACCCGATGCGCGACCACCCGCTGGTCCACCCATTCCGTCGCATAGAGGCTGACGAACAGGTACCCAGGGTAGGCAGCGGCTTTGGCACGTTCGTCGGCAGCGATGGCATCCTCAATTGAGGCCGCATGTAGAGACAACTCCCCCGCCAAAGCCTGAAGTCGTTCGTGACCGGGATCATCGAGATCCACCCAGATCACGCAGTCGGCGCGCTCAAGGTGGTCGGAGATCTCATCGAAGGCGAAGTTCTCGTCCTGGAGTTTCCCGTCCCGCCAAACCCGGGTCCGGGTCCCGGGGTCACACCGCGACGGCCGATCGGTCATCGCTGCATTCCCTGATTCACCTTCGCAGACTAGCAACCAGGCAAAACCTGCTGAACCGATCGCGCGCTCTCGAGGTAATGGGTCACTGCGGCCGTGATGCGCTCCCGATCTCCGGTGGCCAGTAGATCCAGTAGGGCGCCACGCAGCACAGCGAGGATCACGGTCCGTTGGGCCAGTCCGGCATCGGTGTCGCGTACGTCGATCGGTTGCGCGGCGGCCAGAACGGTCAGCCAGTCGTCGACGGTGGTCCGAGCGAAGTCTGCCCAGGGGCCGGTCGGCTCGACCAGGGATCGGGAGTATGCCTCGACCCACAGCGTCAGCAGCGCGCAGTGCTCGTCAGCGGCCAACCAGCGCCACACCCGTTCGGCGACGACGACCAGCCCTAATGGCCGACCCACACCGCCACCGAGCCGACCCAGCAGGTCCAACTCATCCTTCCGGGCGCGCGCCAGCAGGGCCCGGACCAGTCCTTCCTTGCTGGCGAACAGATACAGCAGCACCCGTGGACTCGAACCGATCGCGGCTGCCAACGGTCTCAGGGACAAGTCCACGAGACCATGCTCGAGCGCATACCGGTAGGCAGCCTCCAACAGTTCGGCCTGTCTGGCCGAAGGGGGTGCCGTTTCCGTCGTCACGTCGCTACCCTAGATCACTGAAACAGTTGTTTCAGCAGGACTGGGAGATTCCGATCCACATAATGGACGGCGCCACCGACCGACGTGCGCTGCACCTGCGGGCGACCTGACCGATTCACTTCACTGCGAATCGGACAAGTCGCCTCCGAAGATCAAGAATTCACGCTCCGGAAACGCAGCCCGCCGCTGCGTAACACGCCCGCGATCTGCCAGGCCCCAAGATGACGTCTTCACTCGTCGGCGGTGTGCCGTTAGTGTCACGGCCAGCGCACAACGTGTGCACTGGGAAAGGGGAGCTCATGTCTGTGATCCGAGCAGCGATCAGCCAGACCACCTGGACTGGCGACAGGGAATCTATGATCGCCAAGCACGAGGAATTCGCTCGGGACGCCGCCGCCCAGGGCGTGCAAATCATCTGCTTCCAGGAGCTGTTCTACGGGCCCTACTTCGGCATCACCGAGGACACCAAGTACTACGAGTACGCCGAACCGGCCGACGGCCCGATCGTGCAGCGCTTCGCCGCGTTGGCGAAAGAACTGCGGATGGTGATGGTCCTGCCGATCTACGAGGAGGACATGCCCGGCGTCTACTACAACACCGCAGTGGTGGTCGAGGCCGACGGCTCCATCCTGGGCAAGTACCGCAAGCACCACATCCCGAACCTGGACAAGTTCTGGGAGAAGTTCTACTTCCGCCCCGGAAACCTGGGGTACCCGGTCTTCAACACCTCGGTGGGCAAGGTCGGCGTCTACATCTGTTACGACCGGCACTTCCCGGAGGGCTGGCGCGAGCTGGGGCTGAACGGTGCGCAGATCGTGTTCAACCCGAATGCCACCAAACCCGGTCTCTCCAACCGTCTCTGGGACATTGAGCAGCCGGCCGCAGCAGCTGCCAACGGCTACTTCATCGCCGCGCCGAACCGCGTCGGTACCGAGGACAACGAGTACGGCGAGCTCGCGGTGAACTTCTACGGCAAGAGCCAATTCGTTGACCCCCAGGGCAACTATGTCGGCGACCGGGGCAGCGAAACCAGCGAGGACCTCCTCATCCGCGACCTCAACCTGGACATGATCCGCCAGGTGCGCAACGACTGGCAATTTTACCGGGACCGTCGGCCGGACAGCTACACCTCGATCACCGCCCCGTAGTCGCCGGTCATCATCACGCAGCGCCGTAAGGAGAGCCATGACAACGACTTTGATCACCGGCGGCACCGTCGTCGGCGCGACCGGTTCGGCCCCGATGGACGTCCTGATCGACGGTGAGACGATCGCCGCGCTGATCCAGCCGGGTTCGACAGCGCTGGGCGTCAACCTGGCGGCCGGCGCCGACACCGTGATCGACGCGACCGGAAAGTACGTCGTCCCCGGCGGGGTCGATGCCCACACCCACATGGAACTGCCCTTCGGTGGCACCGCCGCGTCGGACACCTTCGAGACCGGGACGACGGCGGCGGCGTGGGGCGGTACCACGACAATCGTCGATTTCGCGGTCCAGAAGACCGGTGAGCGGATCCAGGATGCGCTCGGGGCTTGGCACACCAAGGCCGGCGGCAACTGCGCCATTGACTACGCCTTCCACCAGATCGTCGGCGGGGTGGACGACGAGTCACTGAAGGCGATGGAGGAACTGGTTGCCGAGGGCATCACCAGCTTCAAGCTGTTCATGGCCTATCCAGGGGTCTTCTACAGCGACGATGGTCAGATCGTGCGGGCGATGCAGAAGGCCGCGGAGCTCGGCGCGATGATCATGATGCATGCCGAGAACGGCCTCGCGATCGACGTGCTCGTTCAGCAGGCGCTGGCCCGAGGTGAAACCAGCCCGATCAACCATGGGCTGACCCGCCCCTGGGAGACCGAGGAGGAGGCCACTCATCGGGCGATCATGCTCGCCCGGCTGACCGGTGCGCCGCTGTACATCGTGCACATGTCCGCCAAGCAGGCGGTCGCCACCCTGGCCGCCCACCGCCAGCAGGGGTACAACGTCTTCGGCGAGACCTGCCCGCAGTACCTGTACCTCAGCCTTGAGGAGCAACTGGGTGCGGCCGGTTTCGAGGGGGCGAAGTGGGTGTGCTCCACCCCGCTGCGCTCGCGCGCCGAGGAGCATCAGGAAGAGCTGTGGCGGTATCTGCGAACCAATGACCTGTCCGTGGTCAGCACCGACCACTGCCCGTTCTGCTTCAAAGGGCAGAAGGAACTCGGGCTCGACGACTTTTCGAAAATCCCCAACGGCATTGGTTCGGTCGAGCACCGGATGGACCTGTTGTTCCAAGGTGTGGTGGACAAGCGGATCACGCTGGAACGCTGGGTCGAACTGTGCTCCACCACTCCGGCGCGGATGTTCGGCCTCTACGGCAAGAAGGGCGTGATCGCGCCCGGTGCCGATGCCGACGTGGTGATCTACGACCCGAACGGCCACACCAGCATCGGGATAGGCGCCGGCAAGACTCACCACATGAACATGGACCATTCGGCGTGGGAAGGCTTCGAGATCGACGGTCACGTCGATACCGTGCTCTCGCGCGGCAGCGTGGTGATCAACGACGGCGCCTTCCTCGGCCGGGCCGGGCACGGCGCCTACGTAAAGCGCGGTCTCTCCCAATACCTCCGCTAGGAAACCTCCCGCGATCATGCACGGTTGCCCCCAAAGCCACCCGCGATCATGCACGGTTGCCCCCTCAGGTGAGCAACCGTGCATGATCACCGGGAAGTAGAAGAGAGAAGACAGGTTATGGACGTCGGTGTCGTTCTGCAGACGAACCCGCCCGCCTCCCGGGTGGTCGAACTCGCCCGCCAAGCGGAGATGCACGGGTTCAGTCACGTCTGGACCTTCGATTCGCACCTGCTCTGGCAGGAGCCGTACGTGATCTACAGCCAGATCCTGGCCGCCACCCGCAAGGTGATCGTCGGCCCGATGGTCACCAACCCGGCGACCCGGGACTGGACCGTCACCGCGTCGCACTTCGCCACACTGAACGAGATGTTCGGCAACCGGACGATCTGCGGTATCGGTCGCGGGGATTCGGCGGTCCGGGTGATGAACGGTCGACCGACCACGCTCGCCGCACTGCGTGAAAGCGTGCATGTCATCAGGGAACTGGCCAACGGCCGGGCTGTGGAGATCAACGGCGCCACGCTGCGCTTCCCCTGGGGCGCCGATTCCCGGCTCGACGTCTGGGTAGCCGGATACGGACCCAAGGCACTTGAGCTGACCGGGCAGGTCGCGGACGGCTTCATCCTTCAGCTCGCCGATCCGGCGATCGTCGCCTGGACCGTGAACGCCGTCCGGCGGGCCGCGGAGGACGCCGGTCGCGATCCTGCCGAGGTGACCATCTGCGTGGCGGCTCCGGCGTACGTCGGTGACGATCTCGCCCACATGCGCAATCAGTGCCGCTGGTTCGGCGGCATGGTGGGCAATCACGTCGCCGATCTCGTCACCCGGTACGGCGAAGGGGCCGGGGTGCCGACCGCGCTCACCGACTACATCAAGACCCGGCAGGGCTATGACTACAACGAGCACGGCCGGGCCGGTAACTCGCACGCCGACTTCGTCCCGGACGACGTCATCGACCGATTCTGCCTGCTCGGCGACACGGCCCATCAGATCGAGCGGCTGGAAGAACTGAAGGCGCTCGGGGTCGACCAGTTCGCCGTCTACCTGCAGCACGACGGCAAGGCGCAAACCTTGGAGGCGTACGGCGAGACGGTCATCCCGGCAGTCCGGGACACGCTGACGGCCAAGGCGTGAAGACGCTGCGGTCACTGGCCGCCGGGATCGGGGCCTTCGCGCTGCTGCTCCTGCTCTGGGAGACCTACAAGCTCGTCGGCTCCCCGGACGGCTTCTCCGTGCACGACGTCCGGCTGCTACCGCGGGCGGACGACGACTCGATGCCACACATCCGGCAGATCGTGCAGCGCTTCGGCGAGCCCGAAATCTCCGCTGCGGGAAGCTCTTCCGTCCTGGTCGCGGTCATCAAGGCGGCCTGGTTCAGCTTTCGCGTCTCAGTGGCCGGCTGGATCGGCGGAGTGATCGTCGGCGTCCTGCTCGCCGTCCTGATGCAGCGGTTCCGCACCGCTCAGGACGCCCTGCTGCCGTACATCATCGTCAGCCAGACAGTGCCGTTGGTGGCGATCGCACCGGTCATCGTCGGCTGGGGCGGCAATCTCGCCGTTTTCGGCCAACCCTGGCAACCCTGGATGTCGGTTGCGGTGATCTCCGGGTATCTGGCGTTCTTCCCGGTCGCGGTCGGAACTCTGCGCGGCCTCAACTCCCCGCAGGCGGCGCAGTTGGGGCTGATGCACAGCTACGCGGCGTCCTGGTGGCAGACCCTGGTCCGGCTGCGGTTACCAGCCAGCGTCGGCTACCTGATCCCGGCGCTGCGACTTGGCGCCGCGGCGTCGGTGATCGGCACCATTGTCGCGGAGATCTCCACCGGTACCCGAGGAGGCATCGGCCGCCTGATCATCGAGTACGCGCAGTCCGCGACCGGCGATCCGGCCCGCCCCTGGACGGCGATCATCGGAGCAGCGGCGCTCGGCCTCCTGGTGGCGGCCCTGGTCAGCCTGCTCGACCTGGGGCTGGGCCGCTTCAATCCGGCGGGTGCCCGATGAGCGCCGCCCCCGCTGCCTCCGTTACCCCTGCTGTCCCCGCAGTCCCAGCCGTGGCGCTGAGCTCGGTGGACAAGACCTTCGGAACCGACCGAGCCAGCAGAGCGACGGCCGTGACCGCGCTGACCGGGATCGACCTCACCGTCGCACCAGGCGAGTTCGTTTCGCTGATCGGTCCGTCCGGGTGCGGCAAGAGCACCCTGATGCGACTGGTGGCCGACCTGGAGCAACCCACCGCCGGGACAATTACGGTCTTCGGCAAGTCCGCTCACCAGGCCCGACTTGATCAGGACTACGGGATCGCCTTCCAGGCCGCCGGATTACTGCCCTGGCGAACCGTTCGGGCCAACATTGAACTGCCGCTGGAAGTGCACGGCGTGAACCGGCAGCAACGCCGGGCCAGGGCCGAGGAACTGCTGGAGCTGGTGGGCCTGGCCGACTTCGCCGGGCACCGGCCAGACCAGCTGTCCGGCGGCATGCAACAGCGGGTGGCGATCGCTCGGGCACTGGCCGAGCGACCCCGACTGTTGCTGATGGACGAACCGTTCGGGGCACTCGATGAGATGACCCGCGAACGGATGCAAGGCGAACTCGTCCAACTGAGCGCGCAAACCGGATGTGCGGTGATCTTCGTGACGCATTCGATCCCGGAGGCCGTATACCTCAGCGACCGAGTAGTGGTGATGTCACCACGACCGGGCCGGATCAGCGCGATCGTGCCGATCGCCCTGCCCGAGCGGACCGAGGACACCCGGGAGGACCCGACCTTCTTCGCCGCCGTCATCGCCGTCCGGGAAGCTCTGCGTGCCCCTGACCGCGCGAGCGTGGACCTGTCATGACAGCAACCCTTTTGGCCCGCAGGGTACTCACTCCGGTGATCTTCGGGGCGCTGTTGTTGGTGTGCTGGCAGCTGTTCGTCGACCTGCGGGACATCCCCGGATACCTGTTGCCCAGTCCCAGTGCGATCGGCACCCAGGTGCGCGAGAACTTCGCCGACATCCTGGCCACCAGCCGAGCCAGCGGCGCCAATGCCCTGGTCGGACTGATCGCCGGGATCGTGCTGGCAATACTCGCAGCCGTGGTCGCGGCCTGGGTCCCGCTGGTCGAACGACTGTTGACGCCGATGGCGGCCGCGGTCAGCGCAATGCCGATCGTCGCACTCGCGCCGGTGCTGTCGATCATGTTCTCCGCCACCAGCGATCTGCCCCGTCGGATCGTGGTGGCCATCGTCGCCTTCTTCCCGGTCTTCGTCACCACCGTGCGTGGCCTGACTCGAATCGATCCGATCCACGCCGAACTGATGCGTAGCTATGCCGCCGGTGGGTGGGACCTGACCCGAGTGATCCGGTTCCCCGGCGCGGTGCCCTACCTGTTCACCGGCGTGCGCGTAGCCTCCTCTCTGGCCGTGATCTCCGCCGTGGTCGCCGAGTACTTCGGCGGACTGCAGAACGGACTCGGCAGCAGGATCACCTCGGCCGCCTCGAACACGGCGTACGCCCGGGCCTGGGCTTACGTCGTCGCCGCGATCGGCCTGGGACTCGTGTTCTATCTCGCCTCGCTCGCTGCTGAGCGGTTGGCGACCCGTGGTCGTCCCCCGAGCTCTACCTAAGATGAAGTGAGGTATGCCGTGACGAGCATTGTCCGCCGCCGGTCACTGATCGGTCTGGGCGCCGGCCTGGCCACCCTGGCCCTGGCCGCCTGCAGCACCACCAGCACCGGGGATTCTTCGACGGCGTCTCCCGCCTCGGGGGCGCTGACACCGGTCAAACTGCAACTGCAGTGGTTCACCCAGGCGCAGTTCGGCGGGTACTTCGCCGCCGTCGACCAAGGCTTCTACAAGGACGCCGGCCTGGATGTCTCGATTATCGAGGGCGGGGTGGACATCGTGCCGCAGACCGTCCTGGCCCAGGGTCAGGCCGATTTCGCCATCGCCTGGGTACCCAAGGCTTTGGCCTCCCGGGAGCAGGGCGCCGGGATCACCGACGTCGCACAGGTCTACCAGCGCTCGGGAACCCGCCAGGTCAGCTTCAAGGACAAGAACATCACCACGGCCGCCGACCTGAAGGGCAAGAAGGTCGGAAACTGGGGTTTTGGCAACGAGTTCGAGCTTTTCGCCGGGATGACCAAGGCTGGAGTCGATCCGAGCAAGAAGGATGTCACCCTGGTTCAGCAGCAGTTCGACATGCAGGCGCTGCTCAAGGGTGACATCGACGCGGCCCAGGCGATGGAGTACAACGAGTACGCCCAGGTCCTCGAGGCAACCAACCCGAAGACCGGAAAGCTCTACCAGCCGGAAGATTTCAATGTGATCAGCTGGCAGGACGAGGGCACCGCGATGCTCCAGGACGCGATCTGGGCGAACACCGCCAAGCTCAGCGACAAGACGTACCAGGACACCACGGTGAAGTTCATCGAGGCCAGCCTCAAGGGCTGGGCGTACTGCCGGGACAACGTGGAGAAGTGCCGGGACATCGTGGTCGCCAAGGGATCCAAACTCGGTGCGAGCCATCAGCTCTGGCAGATGAACGAGGTGAACAAGTTGATCTGGCCGGCTACCGCCGGCGCCGGGTTGATCGACAAGGCGGCCTGGGACCAGACCGTCACGATCGCTCAGGGCACCAAGAACGCCGAGGGCAAGACGGTGCTCACCAAGGCTCCCGAGGGCCTGGCCTACACGAACGAGTACGTCGAAAAGGCGCTCGCCAACCTGAAGGCGGACGGCGTGGACACCACCGGCGCCTCGTACAAGCCGATCACCGTCACCCTGGAAAAGGGCGGCTCCTGACCCCCTAGCGCCCAACCAGGCGCAACCCCCTCATCCGCTGCTGCCGCCGCCGAAGGCGACTGCGCCTACCCGCGACTGTGCCCCTGGTAAACCGGTGATCGAGGCCAAAATTTGCCCTCAGCACCGGCTTATCAGGGGCACAGTGCGTTCCATGTGCTCTTCGCCGTCTTCAACCGGATGGTTGACAAGGCCTTGGCTCCGACTTAGCCTTAATCAACCATGCGGTTGAACGAGGAGGAAGAATTGTGGCGGCTGATCCACTGTCTCGGGTGTTCTCGGCCTTGGCCGACCCCATCCGGCGCGACATGGTGGCCAGGCTCGCTGTTGCGGACGCCACCGTCAATCAGCTCGCCGAGCCGTATGACGTGACCGTCCAGGCCGTTTCCAAACACCTCAAGGTGCTGCAGGACGCCGGCCTGGTGAGCCGCAGCCGGGACGCCCAGCGTCGCCCGGTTCACCTGGAAGCCGAGGTCTTCGACTTGATGACCAAATGGATCGAGCGTTATCGCCGCCAGGCGGAGGAACGCTACCGCCGCCTGGACGACATCCTGCAATCGATGCCGGATGTCGTCGACCCCACCCCACCAGTACGCGACACCTTTCCACCAACCACAAGAGGAGCATCACAATGACCAAGACCAGCACCCATGAGACCGAGATCATCGTGGCCCACGATGTCCCGCTCGTGCGCATCATCCGGGAGTTCGATGCCTCGGTGGAGAAGGTCTTTCGCGCCCACACCGATCCGGAACTGCTCGCTCGCTGGCTCGGGCCGCGCGAGGAGCCGATGGAGGTCGTGCACTACGACTGCCGAACCGGCGGATCTTACCGCTATCTGATGGGCAAGAGCGGCGAGTACGGTTTCTACGGCAGCTTCCACGAGGTGCGCCCGGCCGAGCTCATCGTGCAGACTTTCACCTTCGAAGGCATGCCGGACGGCGTGGCCCTGGAAAAGATCAGCTTTGCGGACCTCGGCAACGACAGGACCCGATTGACGACGACGTCCCTGGTCGACTCGTTCGAGGACCGGGACGGCTTCGTTGCCAGTGGCATGGAAATCGGCGTCCGCGAAGGTTACGAGAAGCTCGACGAGCTACTCGCCAGCTAACCCATCGCGACGGTTCGTCGCTCGCCACCCTCTCTCCGCAGAGCTCGCCATCCTCTCTCCCACAGACTGACTGTGTTCATGTGTAGACAGTCGTATTCAGGCGTGTCTACTCTGCATATGTCCGTGTGTGAGAGAGGATGGCGATGACCACACCCTGGGGAGTGATCCCCGCACTGGTAACGCCGCTGGATCGTGGTGGCGAACTCATGGAACAGGGCCTGCGGGACGTCATCGACTTCACCATTGCCGGTGGCGTGCACGGCCTCTTCGTGCTCGGCAGCAGCGGGGAGATCTACGGCCTCACCGATCACCAGAAGCAACGCGTCGTCGAGCTCACCGTCGAGCACACCGCCGGCCGGGTGCCGATCTACGCCGGGGCCAGCGAAATCACCACCAGGGACTGCCTGAAGACCGCACGGATGGTCGAGGCGGTGGGTGGTGTCGCGGCGCTGTCCGTGCTGACGCCGTACTTCCTCACTCCCACCCAAAGTGAACTGATCCAGCACTTCACCGACATTGCCCGCGCCACCGAGTTGCCGATCATGCTGTACGAGAACCCGGGCCGGACGCATGTCACGATCACGGCCGACACCTGCCAAACCCTGAGCCGCGTCGACGGCATCATCGGGATCAAGGACAGCAGCGGCGACCTCAGCCAGATGCTGAGCTACCTCCAGGTCACCGATGCCGACTTCACCGTCCTGACCGGCCGCGACACGCTGATCCATGCCGGGATGTGCCTCGGTGCCAAGGGGGCCATCGCGAGCACCGCGAACATCGCCCCGCGCCTGGTCGCCGAGATCTACAACGCCTACGTTGCCGGAGATCACGCCCGCTCCCTGGAACTGCAGTTCCAGTTGGCCCCGTTGCGAGCCTGGATCGAGAAGGCGACGTTCCCCGTCGTCCTCAAAGAGGCCCTCCGGTTGGTTGGCGTCGAGGTCGGCTACGCCCTCGCCCCGGCCGGGGATCTGACCACAGAGCAGCGCCGCGGTCTGCAGGCTGCGCTCGACAAAATCGCCATTGAACCCGCCTCCGTCCGCCAAGACAGCCATGAGAAGGGCACGTAGATGAGGATCGGATTCATTGGACTCGGCATCATGGGCAAGCCGATGGCCAAGAACCTGCTCGCGGCCGGCCACGACCTGGTGGTGAGTGACCACAACAAGGCGGCCGCCGAGGAATTGGCGGAACTCGGTGCCGCTCGCGCCACCACCCCGGCCGAGATCGCCGGTCAGGTCGACCTGGTGATCACCATGCTGCCGAATTCCCCGCAGGTGCGCGAGGTCGCGCTCGGTGACGGCGGCCTGATCGAGGGCGCCCGCTCCGGCTTGGTGTATGTCGATATGAGCTCGATTGCCCCGCTGGCCTCTCGCGAGGTCGCCGCGGCGCTCGCCGAGCGCGGCGTGGCCATGCTCGACGCCCCGGTCAGCGGCGGTGAGCCGAAGGCGGTGGAGGGCACTCTCGCCATCATGGTCGGTGGCGAGCAGGCGGTTTTCGACCAGGTGCGAGAGGTTTTAGCTGCGATGGGCGCGGCCGTCGTGCACGTCGGTGACCTCGGAGCCGGCAATATCGCCAAGCTCGCGAACCAGGTCGTGGTGGCGCTGAACATCGCCGCCGTGTCTGAAGCCTTTGTCCTGGCGCAGAAGGCCGGCGTCCCGCCCGAGGCCGTGTTTGCCGCCATCCGTGGCGGCCTGGCCGGCAGCACCGTGCTGGAGGCCAAGGCCCCGATGATGCTGGACCACAACTTCAAACCCGGATTCCGGATCGACCTGCACATCAAAGACCTCACCAATGCTCTGGACACCTCGGCTGAGGTCGGCGCGCCGCTGCCGCTGACCGCCGCCGTCCTGGAGATGCTTACCGGGCTGCAGGCCGATGGGCACGAGAAGGAGGATCACAGCGGGCTGGTTCAGCATTACGAGAAGCTGGCCAACACCCGGATCGAAAGGAAGGGTTGATGGCGTCACCACAAGGGACGACGTCACCAGGAACGACGGGCGAGGCGAGCAGCGACCGAATCCGGCACGTCAAGCTTTCCACCCTGACTCTGCCGTTGCCGACCCCGATCAGCGATGCCAAGGTGCTGACCGGCGCCCAAAGACCAATGACCGAAATAGTTTTCCTCTTCGCCGAGATCGCTACCGAGGACGACCAGCACGGGATCGGGTTCTCCTACTCGAAGCGGGCCGGGGGTCCGGCTCAGTACGCCCATGCCAAGGAGATCGCCGACCGGCTGATCGGTGAGGACCCCAACGACATCGCCCGGATCTACACCACGCTGCTGTGGGCCGGGGCCTCGGTCGGCCGTAGCGGGGTCGCCACCCAGGCCATTGCCGCAGTTGATATCGCTCTCTACGATCTGAAGGCCAAGCGGGCCGCCCTCTCGCTCTCGAAGTTTCTTGGCAGTCATCGAGATTCGGTTCGGTCGTACAACACCTCGGGCGGGTTCCTGCACCTGTCGATCGACGAGGTCAAGGACCGCGCTAGCGCATCGCTGGCCGAGGGCCTCGGTGGGATCAAGATCAAGGTCGGGCAGCCGGATTATCGGATCGACCTGGCCAGGGTCGCCGAGTTGCGCGCGCACCTTGGGCCCGATGTCCCGCTGATGGTCGATGCCAACCAGCAGTGGGACCGGCCCACCGCGATCCGGGTGGGCCGCGCGCTGGAGCAGTTCGATCTGGTGTGGATCGAGGAACCGCTCGATGCTTACGACGCCGAAGGACACGCCCAGCTGGCCGCTGCCCTGGATACCTCGATCGCTACCGGCGAGATGCTCTCCAGCGTCGGCGAGCACATTGCGCTGATCGAGAAGCGATCGGTGGACATCCTCCAGCCGGACGCCCCCCGGATCGGCGGAATCACCCCGTTCCTGCGGCTCGCCGCGCTGGCCGACCAGGCAGGGCTGCAACTTGCGCCGCACTTCGCCATGGAGATCCACCTGCACCTGGCCGCCGCGTACCCGCGCGAGCCGTGGGTGGAGCACTTCGAATGGCTCAACCCGTTGTTCAATGAGCGACTGGAGAACCGGGGTGGGCGGATGATTGTGCCTAACCGGCTCGGTCTCGGTTTCAGCCTGAGCGAGCAGGCGCAGGCGTGGACCACCGACACCGTCGAGTTCGGAAAGGACTGACCGCAGGGATGAGCGCACCGCGGATCGTGAGCTTTTCTGTCTATCCGGTGGCCGGCCGAGACAGCATGGAACTCAACCTCAGCGGTGCGCACTCGCCGTACTTCACTCGCAACGTCCTCGTTCTGGAGGACTCGACCGGAAACCTTGGGGTCGGTGAAGTTCCCGGCGGCACCCGGATCACCCAGACCCTCCAGGACTGTGAGCGGCTCGTCCTCGGCGCAAGCGTCGCGAACTACCGGGAGATCCTGCATCGGATCCGGGCCGAATTCGCCGACCGGGATGCCGGTGGCCGGGGTATGCAGACGTTCGACCTTCGTACCACCATCCACGTCGTCACCGCAGTCGAGTGCGCGTTGCTGGACCTTCTGGGCAAGTTCCTGGACTTGCCGGTCGCGGCGATGCTGAGCGGCGACGGTCAGCAGCGCGACTCAGTCCGGATGCTCGGCTACCTCTTCTACCTCGGTGACCGGCACAAGACCGACCTCGACTACATCGGGGAGGAGCAGGCGAGGTCGGACTGGTACCGGTTACGGCACGAGCAGGCACTCACCCCGGAATCGATCGTCCGGCTCGCAGAAGCTGCTCAAGAGACCTATGGCTTCAAGGATTTCAAGCTCAAGGGCGGAGTCCTGGCCGGGGCCGAGGAGGTCGAGGCGATCCGGGCACTGAAGGACCGGTTCCCGCAGGCCCGGATCACCCTCGATCCGAACGGTGCCTGGTCGCTGGCCGAGGCGATCGGATTGTGCCAAGACCTGACCGGCGTCCTCAGCTACGCCGAAGATCCCTGCGGCGCAGAGGATGGCTTCTCCGGTCGCGAAATCTTGGCGGAGTTCCGCCGGGCGACCGGCCTGCCGACCGCGACCAACATGGTCGCCACCGACTGGCGGCAGCTGAGCCACTCGCTGCAACTGCACAGCGTGGACATCCCGTTGGCCGATCCGCACTTCTGGACCATGCAGGGATCGGTCCGGGTGGCGCAGATCTGCAAGGAATTCGGCCTCACCTGGGGTTCGCACTCGAACAACCATTTCGATATCTCACTGGCGATGTTCACTCACGTCGGCGCCGCCGCGCCGGGTGATTACACCGCGCTGGACACTCATTGGATCTGGCAGGAGGGGATCGAGCGGCTCACTCGGGAGCCGCTCAGGATCGAGGACGGTGAGATCGCGGTGCCGAACCGGCCCGGGCTGGGTATTGACGTCGACCTTGACCGGGTCGAGGCCGCTCATCAGGTGTACCTCGACCATGCGCTCGGCGGCCGAGATGATGCAGTTGCGATGCAGTACCTCATCCCTGGCTGGACTTTCGACCACAAGAGACCGGCGTTAGTGAGGTAGCGGATGATCATCGTCGTCGCCCCGGACAAGTTCAAGGGGTCACTCACCGCCCTCCAGGTCGCCGAACGGGTGGCCGCCGGGTTGCACCGCTTCCGGCCCGACGTCGAGGTCCGGATCGCCCCGGTTGCAGACGGCGGCGACGGCACCGTCGAGGCGGCCCTGACCCGGGGTTACGCGCCGGTGCCGGTCCTGGTCAGCGGGCCGGACGGGACGCCGATCGAGGCCACCTTCGTCCTGCGCGACCGGATCGCCGTGGTCGAACTGGCCGAGGCCTCCGGGCTGCGACGGCTGCAGGGTGGTCGGCCGAACCCGATGAACGCCTCCAGCTACGGCACCGGCGACCTGATCCGGGCGGCCCTGGACATCGGCTGCGATCACGTGATCATTGGGCTCGGCGGCAGTGCCTGCACCGACGGTGGCGCGGGGATGCTCCAGGCCCTCGGCGCTCACCTGATCGATCGGCAGGGCCAGGAACTGGCGCCCGGCGGTGCTGCGCTGCGATCCCTGCACACCGTGGATCTGACCGGTCTGGACCCTCGCCTCACGCAGACTCAGGTGCTCTTGGCGGGGGACGTCGACAACCCACTGCTGGGCCAAACCGGTGCCGCAGCGGTTTACGCACCTCAAAAGGGCGCCACTGCAGCCCAGGTCGATGAATTGGAGTTGGCTCTGCAGCACTGGGCACGGCTCTTGGCCGAGGCCACCGGGAGAGAGATGTCCGCCGTGCCGGGCGCCGGTGCGGCCGGTGGGGTGGGGTTCGCCGCACTGACCGTGCTGCAGGCAGAGCTTCGTCCCGGGATCGAATTGATCCTCGAGCTCATCGATTTCGACGCCCTGTTGCCCGGCGCCGACCTGGTGATCACCGGGGAAGGATCGCTGGACCAGCAGAGCTTGCACGGCAAAGCGCCGATCGGTGTCGCGACCGCAGCCGGCCAGCATGGCGTGCCGACGATCGCGGTCGCCGGACGCTCGTCCTTGTCCCTTCCGGAGCTACAGGTTGGTGGACTCGCGGCGGCCTACCCGCTGACCAGCATCGAGCCCGACCCAGCGGTTTGCATTGCGGAAGCCGGTCGGTTGCTCGAAGACCTGGTCGCCACCGTTGTGGCCCCGGACTGGCTCGACCCAACGTCGCGGCGGGCTCCCGCCCGTTGATGACCTGCGCAGGCTAACGCGGCTCTCGAACCGGAAGGATGATCACCGAGGGCCGCGCAGCGTCGTGGTAGACGGTCTGGTCGGCGCCCCGGAGAGTGACGGCGGTGGCGCGCGGTTCACCAGTGCCGTGATTGCGGGCATAGCGCGGGAAGGCGCCGCTGGACACCTGGATTCGAATCTGGTGGCCGCGTTTGAAACGGTATGCGGTGGGCCACAGGTGGACCCTGACAAGGGAAACCTGGTCGGCGCCGGACAGGCTCGTCAGGCCGTCGCAGATGTTGTATGAGCGGCCTTCGGAGTCGACATCGCAGAGCCGGACGAAAACGTCGGCGTAGGGCAGGCTGGAACGGAACCAAATCTCTGCGCTGACCTCGCCGATGACCTCCACATCCGCATCAAGTGCCGTGGTGGTGTACGTGAGCACATCGGCGCGGGCCTCCAAGGCCGCATTGTCGACCCGACCACTGTCACTGACCATGCGCACACCTCCGACCGCAGGCGTCGGGTCCGCCGGGTCGTATCGGTAGGTATCAGGCATCGATTCACCAGCCGATTCAACGATCGACTCGCCGGACAGCGCCCCACCCGCCTGAAGGTGGAAGCGCTGGGCCGAATAGCCGCTCGGCGGCCAGGAATCGAAATCCCGCCAGGCCTCCTCGCCCATCACGAACAACCGCACCGGTGGTCGGGGCGGGGGCTGCTCGCCGCGAGCGTAGGCAAGCCCGAACTCAAGTGCCTCGTTGATCGGCACGTTGTTCACATCCAGGTGCGTCCAGGGCCCGATGGTCAGCCGGACCGTACGCCCAAGCTCCTGGAGGATCTGGAAATCGCGGACCTGGCCGGGCAGGAAGATGTCGTACCAGCCACCGATCGAGCTGACCGGGACGGTGACTTCGGCGACCCGATGCCGGTGATCGACGTCGGCCCAGTGGAGCTCGTCGGCGTTGGAGGCGAGGATGTCCTGAATGTAGTCCGAGCGGTGGCCGAGCGCGGCGACATCGGCCTTGCCTAACGGGAGGGTGTGCATCGCCCGCTGGGTCTTCTTGGCCTGTGAGCGCTGGCGCAGGAGCGACCAGCGACTCTCCTGAGTAGCCACCAGAACTCCCCAGCCGAACGGCGTCTCCAGCGAAAAGCCATCCTTGCGAAGGAATTCCAGGGTCAGCGCGGACTCGGTCACGTGCGGGATCATCGCCTTGACCTGGGATGGGAGCCGGTCACCGACCGCCCATTGCGCGTAGCCGAGGTAACTCAGGCCGACCAGCACCATGGATTCCCCGAACCACGGTTGCTTCGCCACCCACTCCAGGGTGGCCAGGCCGTCTTCGCGCTCCTGACGCATCGGGTCGAAGGTCCCGCCGGAGCTAAACCCACCGCGAGTGCTTTGGATCAGCACTTGATACCCGCGCTCGGCCAGCGGCCGGGACATCAGCGTCCCGATCAATCCCCTGCCGTAAGGGGTACGCAGCACAGCGGTCGGCAGGCCTTCGCCGCCGCTCTTAGGTGCCCAGCGGTCCGCCAGCAGTTCGACGCCGTCCGGCATCGCTACCCGAATATTTTTCTGCTGCAACAGATCTCGGGTGATCGGCGGAGACAGCTTCAGTTGCCGTTGCAAGAGATGACTCATCAGGTTCATCGCTCGTGCTCCTCGTCCTTGGCGCTGGCGGTGGACTGGCCCATGGCGGCAAGGATGAGGGACGCCAACCGCATCAGCCGGTCGGCGAATTCCTCGGGGTCGAGAGGGTCGACACCTTCCACCACCCACTCGTTGAACACGGCGGACGCGCCACCGGTCAGGAAGGCCGCGAGATCCTCAATCGTGCCCGGGTCGTGCCGGCCACCGTACAGTTGACGAACGAACTGCGCGTTGACCGGCATCAGCAGGGCGTTCAGCATCTTGTTCAACTCGAAGGCGCATGAGCCGGTGAACATCGCTCGGTAGAACACCCGGTGGTCCGCAAAGTGCCGCGCCATTGCGAGTGTCTGGTCGCGTTCGGCGATCGGATGCGGGGCGTCAACCAAACCGGGCAGCAGCTCGCCCTGTGCCAGTTCCAGCGCGGCCGCCAGCAGCAGTGTGTCGCGGTCACCGAACTGCTGATAGATCACCTGCCGGCTGACATCCGCGACCTCAGCAAGGTCAGAGATCGGAACCGCCGTCGTACCCCGTTCGGTCACCAGCGCGATTGCCGCCCGCGTGAGGGCCGACCGTGAGCGACGCACCCGACGATCTAGGGCGGCAGGAGCCTTGGCTTCGGAAGGGGACACACGAAGATAATGGACACCTGTCAATAAAAGATCAAGTGTCTAGCTCAGATTATGTCCACGACTGCTCGCGAGCGGACCTCGCCGGAGCCATCCGCTCGATGGCTAACTTGGCTCGTCGCAAGCCATCGACGATCTCCGCCTCCCGCCCCTCGTGCAGCCGCTCCACCGGCACCGAGCAGCTGATCGCGTCGGAGGGTGGATTGCCGAAACGCAGGACGACGGCAAAACAGACCACCCCTTCGAGGTTCTCCTCGCGGTCGATGGCATACCCACGAGCCCGGACCGCCTCCAGGTCGCGAAGCAACGCCGATCGATCCACGATCGTGTGTACAGTGAGCGGGTCCAGCGCCTCCGGCAGGTGCTCGGCGAACCAGTCCCGGTCACTCGCCAGGCGTTCGGCGAGCAGCGACTTGCCCATTGCGGTGCTGAACGCCGGCAGCGTCCGGCCCACCCGGCTGAACGGGCGCAGGTACTGGCTGGACTCGTGGGTGGCCAGGTAGACGATCTCGGTGCGCTGCAGCCTGCCGTAATGGATGGTTTCGTCCAGCTTCACGCTCAGCTCGTTGATCTGCGGCTGGACGATGCGCAGGAAGGGGTCAAAGTCCAGGTACGTCGTCCCGACCAGGAGCGCCTGGATGCCGATGCTGTACAGCGTCCCCGGTGACATCCGTGCGCACCCAGCCCCGCTCGACCAGGGTGCGCAGCAGGGCGTAGATGCTGCTGCGCGGTGCACCCAGGGCATCGCTCAGCTCCCGCAACCGGGCTGGCTCGTTGCCTCGCGCAGCCATCAGTTCCAGCAGGTCGACGGTGCGCGCGGCGGACTTCACCTCTCGGATCCCGCCGCGCTCGCCGGCCGGCTCAGCAGCAGCCGGCGGTCCGTTGCTTGCCACGTCGTCACCTTTCGTCTGGTGATCAGAGCTTAGCAATCAGCTTCATAGGTGACCGGCCGTCTACGCAGGGATACAGCGGAAGGCCTGACAGCGTTTTGGGTGATACCTGAGAGCTAGGCCTGGTTGGCTACTCCAGGGTGACGCGGATGGACCACTCCGATCCGTAACGTCCTGCCATGACATCGAAACTGAGGCAGAACAGTATTTTTCGTGGCCTCGCCGTGAGCGCTGCGATCGCCGCTGGCGCTGCGCTCACCGCGGCGCCGGCCCTCGCGACTGTCGACTCGACCGCCACCGGACATCCAGTCGACAGCTCGATCGACAGCCCGGCCAACAGCCAGATGAGTACCGAAATTGGCCGTGGAGAAGTGGTTTCGACCACGCTGATTCGACAGGCCTCCCGGCGGCAGGTGATCACCGAGCTGACCGGGGCGGGGTACAACCCACGTGCCACCCAGTATGGTGTCACCCTCCACCGGCTCGTCTACCGAACCATCGACGTGCGCGGCCAAGCGACAACCGCCAGCGGACTGGTGGTCCTGCCGCACCGTTCGGCGCGGCACGCCTTGACGACCGTCTCGTACGGGCACGGAACGCAGGTCTTCCGGGGCAATGCTCCCTCGGTCACCAAGGAGACCTGGGAGACGGCACCACCAATCACCTATGCCTCGGCCGGTTTCGCCGCCGTGGCACCGGACTACCTCGGTCTCGGGCTCGGCCCCGGGCAGCATCCCTGGATGCACGTGCCCTCGGAAGTCACGGCGTCCATAGACATGCTCCGAGCCGCCCGCGCATTCGCCACCACCTCGGGACGCATACTCGGCCCCGACGTCGTGACCACCGGTTTCTCCCAGGGCGCTTCAGTGGCAATGGGTACGGCCCGCGCGCTGCAGGAGGGCCAGATCCCCGAGTTCCGGCTGTCGGCGGTAGCGCCGGTCAGCGGGGCCTATGACTTCCGCCGTTCCCAGATCCCCGCGATGCTGGAGCGGCGGGTCAACGAGCAGTGGAGCGTTGCCTACGCGGCCTTGTTCCTCGTCTCCTGGAATCGCCAGCATGGCCTGTACGACTCACCCGGCGAGGTATTCAAGGCTCCGTACGACCGCATCGTCCCGAAGCTTCTCGACGGCAAGCACACCGGTGAGGAGTTGGTCGCCGCCCTACCGCGCTCGCTGAACAGATTGCTGACCGGCCACGCAGTGCAGATGCTTCGCCACCCCAGCGGACCTCTCGCTGCCGCGCTGCAGGTGGCCGATTCCACCTGTACCGACTGGACACCTCAGGTACCGGTCCGGCTGTACGCGACGACCACCGACGAGCAGGCCGCCTATGCGAACACCCTCGCCTGCCAAACCGCGCTCGCCAACAACGGCTTCCAGGCACCGATCAGCAAGGTCGGGCGGACCGATCACGCCGGCTCGAACGTGCGGGCAACAGCCAGGATCGTGCGCTGGCTCAGCACCCGGTGAACCAGTTCCAGCCCGAGCGAAGGCGCTGAGCTGTTCAGGCTCAGCGCCTTTCGCGCTGGAGATAGGCGAGGACGGCGAGCACCCGGCGATGCCTCCGGCTTGCTCCGGATCAGGGTCTCGGCAAGACCGAGATGCATTCCCAGAGAGATGATCCGGGCCTGGGCACCGTCGTGCAGATCGCGCTCGATCCGGCGCAGTTCGGCGGCCGAGTGGTCGATGGTTTCGGCGCGCGAGGCGGACACCGTCGCAACCTGACGCTCCAACTGCCGGGTCCGGGACTAGCCGAAGATCACCCCCTCGGCGAGCGCTCGGGCGCGGACCAGGTACGGCGTGAGTATCCACCAGAGCACCACATCGATCGGCAGCAGGACCCACCACCGCCAGTCACCGAACAGGATGGCGACAACAACGTGTGTGATCGGGAGCGCTGGAGCGCAAACCACGGCCATGGACACGGCGAACCCGGCCGAGGATGCGAAGGCAAGGAATCCGACGTCCCGCCAGCGGGCCGCATCCCGAACCCAAGACCACGGCCCGCTGATCACGCCGCCCCGACCGCTGTCCGCGTAGTCGGCGGTGATATCCCGACGGCCTGTTGGCTGGTCCGCGGATTCGCCGCTGATTCGACTGGCGTGTATGCCAGTGAAATTATGGCGTTTTCGCGACCACGACCGAAGGTGTCGGCGGAGCCGTGGTCGGATCCGGCTCCTCCGGCGGAACCGTGGTCGGAACGGGTTCCTCCGGCGGAACCGTGGTCGGAACGGGATCCGGATCCTTCGGCGGGTCTTTCGGTGGATCTTTCGGCAGGTTCTTCGGCGGGTCCGCCTTCTGCCCGGAGGTCGATGAGCCTTGGGTCGGCTGGCTCGCGGCCTCCCGGGCGGCGGCGGACAGGGTGGTGCGGTCAATCGGGACGCAGTTGCCGGTCATGTAGGTGCCGTTCTTGTCCGGCACCAGCAGGTGCGCGGAGGTGGCGATCCGGGCGCAGACCTTGGGTGCGTTCCCGATGACCCGCCGGTAGTCGCTGCTGCTGATCGCGCGCACCGACGGCTCCTCGTCCTCCTCGTACCACTCACCTGGGCTCATCGCCTGCCGGCCCTCGATCTCGGCCAACGGCGTGACCCCGTTGCCGCCGTAGATGTGCAGGTGATAGCCGCTGTCGCGACTGGGCTCGGCGCCGGCGAAGTCCGCCTTGTACTGGATGGTCAGGGCCTCCCCCTTGAAGGTGGCGCTGACCAGGCATACCCAACGTGGGTTTGCCTTGATCTCGGCGGTGCACCGCTCGTCGGCCGGCTGGTCTTGACCCGCGACCGGCCGGCCGCGCGCCGAGGACTGCTGCGTCGGACTGGTGGTCGGCGAGGCTTTCCCGATCGCACCCGAGGCCGGATTGGCGTCGTCCTTCTGGAGGGCGACCAACCCGGCCGCCCCGAGCGCGATCGCTATCACCGCTGCCCCGGCCGCCGCCGCATACACCGGTCCCCGACCAGGGTGCTCGCCTCGAGCAGAACCCGCACCCCGATTCTGCGATCCCGGCGGCCCTCCGCTGATCCGCGCCACCTCGGGTGATCCGCCCTGCCGGGCCCGGGCTGAGGTCAGCCCGGCCACGGGGAAGATCTGCGTGTCCTGACCCTGCGATCTGGTGACCGGCGCGACGTCCGGGGTCGGCTGCGGCTGAACCGGCGCGGCCGACTGAGCAACGGCCGGCCGCCCAGTGGCCGGCCGTCCAGCGCCCGGCCTCCGGGTAACCGGCCGCGCAGTGTTCGGCCGCGCAGTGACAGGCCGCTCCGCCACCGGCTGGGCAGTGTTCGGCCGCGCAGTGGCAGGCCGCTCAGTAACCGACCGGGCAGTGGCAGGCCGCTCAGTAACCGACCGGGCAGTGTTCGGCCGGGCAGTGTTCGGCCGGGCAGTGACCGGCCGCGCAACGACTGGCTGGGCAGCGACCGGCGAAGGGACCACTGGCCCCGGGTCGGGATTCGGCACCGCGGCCCTCGCGGTCTCGCTCAGGGAGTTTCCGGCCACCATGGCCGCCCCTAGCGCCACCGCATACTTGGGGTGCGCATCGACGGCAACCGGGCGGTCCAGTTCGGCCCCGACCAGCTGAGAGACCATCGGCATCCGGGACGAGCCTCCGACCAGGAGCACGGAGTGCAACTCTTCGGGGGTGATCCCGGCCGACCGCACCGCTCGATGCAGAGCGTCGATGGTGTCCTGCAAGGCAGGTCGAACCATCCCCTCCAGCTCGCCACGAGTCAACCGGACCTCGGTCACCAAATTCGGCAGCAGAACCGGGATCGTCGTATCGGTGTCCGCGGACAGTGCCTCTTTGGCCTGCGTGCACTCCTCTTTCAACCGGGCAACGGCGGCGATCGTGGCCGGATCTTCGTCGTCGAGTTGCTCCAACGCACCATCCAGCGCTCGGGCGACGTGCGCGAACACCGCGGCGTCGAAGTCGATGCCGCCCAGCCGCTCGATGCCCTCCGGCCGACCCAGGATCTGGAACCCGTTCACGGTCTTGCGCAGCACCGCTGCATCGAAGGTGCCGCCGCCGAGGTCGTACACGGCGATCACGGCGTCATCCGGCATCCGCTGCTGGCGGGCGTAGAAGACCGCGGCCGCCACCGGCTCGATGGTGAAGGTCGCGTCCTCCAGGCCTGCCCCGCGAACCGCCTGGTACAACAGATCCGTCTTGTAGGGGCCCCAGTTAGCCGGGTGCGAGACGCACACCGCATCCGGTGGTCCACCCTCGCGAGCGGTCACCTCGTCCACCACCGCTCGCAGCACCCGACCCATCAGCGCATCGGCCGAATAGGGAACCCCGGCCAGCAGGATGGGCGTGGTGTCGCCGAGTCGGCGCTTGAACTCGCGAGCAACCCGGTGCGGGGCGCTCAGCGCCCGGCGATGAGCGGTCTCCCCGGTGATGATCGTCGCGTCTTCGCGAAGAACCACGACCGACGGGATCGCCGCGCTACGACTGCCGAGAGAGGAGATCTCTGCCCGCCCGTCACGCCAGACGGCGGCCGCGGTGAACGTGGTGCCGAGATCGATCCCGAGTGCATACATATCGAGTTCCGCCGATCGTTGGGTGTAACTGAAAGGCTATGAGCGGATCAGGGGGGTGTCACGGGGGATGTCCCCGCATCGCACCCCCGTATTCGCTCCCTAAAGTGATGGGTATGGAACCTGTACGCGCCCTTCGTGACATCTTCGCCGGTTTAGCAGAGCAAACAACCGGTACCGAAGATGCGGGATCGAGCACCCTGGATCCCCAATCGTTACTGGCCGAGTACCAGGATCTACCTGACGACCTGCTGGTCACGGCGATCGGTAGCTACGCAGACACGGCACCGGCAGAAGTCGCCGAGCACTTGGCTCCGTTCATCGCGGAGCCGGGAGCGCACCCGGCGGACGGCTTGGACCTGCTCACTAGCGCCCCGACCGGAGCCTGGGACGAAGAGGTCGATCTGTCCGCACACGGTGCGGATGACGCGTCCGACGCGCACCGTTCCGATGACCTGCCGGCCGAACTGGACCTGGGTGATCTCGGCAGCGCGGATGACCTGGACCTGAGCGAGACTCGTCCGGATCACGGCTTTGCGGACGACTTCGGGCAGAACGCCCACGCCCACCCCGACGACGGTGAGCCCGATTCCGGGGTCCTCGATCTGGAATCTGAGGCACAAACCGAAATCTCGATCGAAGCGAACCGTGGAGACGAGGTTACCGACGGCTCCAACGGTGACTACCTGGACCAGATCGCCGATCGGCCGACGGATCAACCACTGGACGTCGATGACCTCGACAATCTGCCAGGGTTCGACGAGTTCGACGTCTGAACCAGCGGCCACCGGATGAGTCAAGTCATCGGCGCGAATCATCGGGCGCGAATACATCAGAGCGAATCATCGGGAGCGGGCCAACTCGGCCAGCATGCCTTCGCAGGATCGGACCGCTACCCGGGCGGCCACCACGAGTTCGTGCACGGTCATCGGGCTTTCCGCCCGCCGCTGCCATCGGGCCAGAGCGTCAGCGGCGGCCGCGGACTCCTCTTCTCCGGTGGCCCCGGGCTCCAGGCCGAGCCGCTGAGCCAGGGTCGTACCGGAGCCACCGATCACTCGCTCGAGGTCCTCGAGCACGGCCTGCTTGCCCGCCACCCAGCCGGCCCGGACGGCGGAGAGCACCCGCAACTCGTTGAACGGGTGCGCCGAAGCGATGATCTCCTCCACCTCGGCGGACAGCGCGAGGCTGCCCGGGCGGGGTTCTCGGTGGGCCAAATCGTCGACAGCGAGCAACGCCGAGCGACTCTTCAGCACGTCCCGGCGGGCAAAGAACAGCGAATGCAGCACCGCCTGCAACTCCTCCAGGCCGCTGCGTTCGGCCAGGTCCCGAGCCAACTCGCTGGCGGTGACCGGGCCGCGACGCAGGATCATCGAGGCCAGTCGGACGCCGAAAATGCCGAACCGGTCCAGCAAGTGCTGCCGCTCGAACGAGGTCAGCCCGAGTTCAGGCATCTGGTTGAGGAACCGGTCCGCGGTCAGCAGCAGTGCCTCCACCTCGCGGGGCGTACGCTCGGCCAGTTTCCGCAGATCTGCGACCTCTGCCTCGGTCAGCGTCACGGCAGTTTCGGCGAGCAACCCGGCCATCGGGACGACTGTCTGCACGACCTTCCGCACTACCGGGTCACTCGAGAGTCGGGCCGCGATCTGCCGCGCCGAGGCCATCGAATTGGGCCGTCCAGCACCGATCTCATCTGCCCGGGAGAGCACCGCGATGGCGTTGACCGGGTTCGGACGGGAGACCTCGGAGTCGTGGAAAGCCCGGAGGAACTCCACGTCCCCGGCATGGAGGTGCCGCATCAGGTAGAGGACGGCGTCCGCCGGGGTCTCCTCCTCCTCGGTGGCCAGGAACGTCCAGGCACGCCGGCTCACGCTCTCGGTGAGCGACCCGATCCCTGGGGTGTCGATCAGAGTGGCCCGGCGCAACTGCTGGGACGGCCACGTGACGACCATCTGTTCGACGTCATCGGGGGCAAGCCCGCCGAGATCGACGTCGATCACGCCGTCCTCGCGGTCGAAGCGGGCGGTCCGGGGTTCCCCGTCTCGGGGATACAACGTCACTCGGTAGTTCTGCCCGTCTTCGTACCAGGTCACGATGCGGGTGCATTCTCCGGCATCGGTGGCGGCGAGACGTTCCCCGACCAGCGCGTTCAGCAGCGTGGATTTACCCGACTTGACCCGGCCCGCGATGGCGACCCGCAGCGGTTCGTCCAGCCGGGCGATCGTCGCCGCGATCCGCGCCTCGTCCGGTGTCCCGCGGTAAACCTCGATTGCCCGAGCCAGGACGGCTCGGGTTCGCTCAACGAGGGTCACCCCTGCACCGCTTCGGCCCGCTGCTGTAGCTTTTGCAGCCGGGTGAGTTCGGCGTCCAGATCCTTGAGCCGGAGTTCCCGTTCGGCCTGGGTCCGCTTGGCCGCCTCAGTCGCGGAACGCAACCCCTCGGCCGTCGTCCGGTTGAGTTCCTCGGCGCGAGTGCTGTAGTGGTCGCGCAACTGCCGCTGGATCCGCCGCAGAGTATCGCGGGAATCCTTCCCCATCACGAACTGGACCTCATCGCAGTACCGCCGAATCGCATTCTTGGCCTGCGCCTTTCGCTGAGCGAGCTGCCGTCGCTTCTCGTCCCGAAGGCTGGATCGGCCCATCATCAGGCCGATCGGGATGGCAATCGGTGCCAGGCCAGTGATCCCGAGCAGGCCGGGCAACATCGTGAACATCAGGATCCCGCTGTAGCTGCCTTTGAGCGCGACCATGGTTTGCTTGCGAGCGGTCATCCGGTCCAGTTTGATGTCCGGCTCGAATTCGGTCCGGTTCAGTAGCGGTGCCGGATCGTAGACGGCCAGCTGGCCAAGATCTCCGGACGCCTCCTGAAAGTGCTCGCCCACCAACTGACTCAGGTCGGCGGCCCGGTCCCGCAGGTAGGTGTAGTTGGAGACCAGTTCGTACGAGACGCGAGACAGCAACCACGGTTCCATCTGCGCCCAGGTGTCAGCCGGATCGGCCTCCTCGATCGCCTCATCCGCCTCGGCGATGACCCTGCGGATCCGACCGCGGAAGTCGTGTTCGACATCGGCGCTGAGGTCCGAGACACCATCACCCAGGGTTTGATTCCACCGGGAGGCCGCGGCCCGCAGGTTCTCGACCCGTTCTTTGGTGTCCTTCAGGTCGTCGATCACCCGTTGCGCGGACGCCGGATCGGCGAGGGCGGAGCGCTCGCTCCGGAATTGTTCGGTGAACTGACCACAGACGGCAATCACTTCACGAGCGGCCTCCTTGGCGATCCGGTCGGTTCCTCCCCGACCGACGTCATCGCTGACAAACCGAACCAGCTCGCGGAATCCGGACTCGGCGTTCATCTCGGCATCGTTGTGCTTGACCGCCTGCAGGCGCAGCGGAGACGACACGGCCATCAACGGGACGTCGCCCGCCGCCCGCAAATGCCCCTCATTCAAGTCACGAATAGTGCGCCAGGCCGGATAGAAGTCGGTCTTGGTCACCACACAGGCGACGGTGCCGCAGAGCTCTTGGGCCCGGCGGAGGAAATCGAGTTCGGTCCGGGTGAGCTCCTGCGAGGCGTCGGTAACGAAGAGCACCGCATCGGCCATCGCGGTGGCCGCCAGGCTGGCGGCCGCGTGGGCGGAGCCGAGACCGCCGAGGCCCGGGGTGTCCACCACGATCAGGCCACCGGCCAGCATGTTTCGCGGTAGGAGCACCTCGACCCCGACGATCCCTCGGCCGTCCGCGAGCACCTGGCCACCCTCCAGGGTGTGCTTGCGGATCTGATCCGTCGGGATGGGTTCGCGGACCGGGGGATCCCCCTCCAGGATCACCCGGGCCCCCACCTCGGCGCCGTGTCGCAGGTAGGTCGGAAGGGCTGTGGCAACATCGTCGTCCACCGGGCAGGCGGACACTCCGACCAGGGCGTTGACGAGCGAACTCTTGCCTTGCTTGAACTCGCCGACGACGACCACATGGATCCCGGGATCGGACAGCTTGCGCTGGGCCAGGGTCAGCCGCTCACCGAGATCCGGCCGGCCGAAGGCCGTACAGGCCTTGAGTCCCTGCTCCACCACCCCGCGGGCGGCTGCGACGGCGTCGCCTGCAGCCGCCCGCGTGGTCTGTTGCGCCATGATCGATCCCCTTGT
>JANNPJ010000653.1:0-4741 GCA_031400005.1 Kineosporiaceae bacterium
CGCGCCGTCGGGGCTGGGCACCAGGGCGACATCGGCGTCCGCACTGCGCAGCAACCCCTCCGCGGCGGCAAGGTCGGCCACCGGGCGCAGCGTCAGGGTGGCGGGTGGCACCGCGGCTTCGCCGGGGCGGATGGCCGGCCCGGGCTCGGTGGGTTTCGCGTCGTCCTCGTGCTTGTCGCGCTCGTCCGCCTGACGAACCGCAGCAGCGCCGGCGACCCGGGCCGCCTCGGCGGCTGTCCGGGCCCTGTCACCGACGACAGCGACGGTGAATTCGGGCCGGTCCGAACCGCGCTGCAGGATCATTGGCACGATCACGGATGTCGCCACGATCAACAACAGGACGACGGTGGAGATGATGAACGCCTTGTCCCGCAGTTTGGCGGAGATCTCCCGCGCGGCGACGAGCCGAATCATCTGGAGGGCGGTCGGCGGCTGGTTCTCGGCCTCCTCCGCATGCTGGTTGCGCACGGGTGCCTCGGTCAGTTGAGTCATCGGGCCACCTCCCGGTAGATGTCGGCCAGTGCCGGGATCACCCGGCTGAACTCGCGGACCGGCCCGCGTTCCAGGGCCCGGCTCAGCAGGTGCTGGTCTTCGGACGGATCGGAGAGTTCAAGCAGGGCCCGGGGCCCGTCGACGTCCAGCACCGTGAGATTGGGGACGTCGCGCAGCCATCCGGCGTCGTCATCAAGCACCAGGCGGTACCGGGCACCGGCCCGCTCGGCGCGCAACTGGGCGACCGGCCCGGCCGCGACCACCGCACCGTCCGCGATGATCACCAGGTCGTCGCAGATCCGCTCCACCAGGTCGAGCTGATGGCTGGAGAACAGCACCGGGACACCGGCCGCGGCCCGCTCGCGCAGCAGGGCGGTCATCGCGTCGACGGCTACCGGGTCGAGCCCGCTGAACGGCTCGTCCAGAACCAGCAGCACCGGGTTGTGGATCAGCGCGGCGGCCACCTGGACGCGCTGCTGGTTGCCCAGCGACAGGGCGTCCAGCCGATCACCTGCCCGCTCGCCGAGTTGCAGTTTCAGGAGCAGGCCGTCGGCCTGCTGCGCGGCCCGGGCCTGGCTGAGGCCGTACAACCGACCGAAGTAGACCAGCTGATCCTTGACCCGCATCTTCGGATAGAGGCCACGTTCCTCCGGCATGTAGCCGAACCGGCGGCGGGCGGCCCGGTTTGCCGGAGCACCCCGCCACAGCACCTGTCCGGCATCGGCGGAGAGCACGCCCAGGACGATTCGCATCGTTGTGGTCTTGCCTGCGCCGTTCGAGCCGACGAACCCGGTCAGCCGGCCGGGGCGGACCGTGAACGAGATGCCTTTGAGCACCTGCCGTTGGTCGAACGAGCGGGAAACCTCCGCTAGCTCAAGCATGGGGAATCCTTCGGTGGAATCGCATACTTCGACGCTAGGGCCCGGCCGGTCGCGACGTCGTCCGGCGCGAGGTGGACCCGCCCGATCCCCCGCAAGGCGGACAGCAGGTCAGCTGGGGTTTCGGGTTGTCCCGCCGGGGGTGACGACGCCGGTCTCGTAGGCGAACACCACTGCCTGGACCCGGTCGCGCAAGCCGAGTTTGTTCAGCACCCGAGACACGTGGGTCTTCACCGTCGCCTCACCGAGGTACAGCTCAGCGGCGATCTCGGCATTGCTCGACCCGGCTGCGACCAGCCGGAGGATCTGTTCCTCCCGATCGGTGAGCAGGTCCAGCCGGTCCGGCCGCCGGGTGCTGTTCGGTTGGGCGGCGAACCGGTCGAGCAGCCGCCGGGTCAGCTCGGGGGCCAGCATCGCGTCGCCGCGGGCGACGATCCGCACCGCACTGATCAGGTCCTCGGGCGAGGCATTCTTCAGCAGGAAGCCGCTGGCTCCGGCTCGCAGCGCCTCGAACAGGTAGTCCTCACGGTCGAAGGTGGTGAGAATCAGGACCGCGCACTCACAGCTGTCCACCACCAGCCGGGTCGCGGCCAAGCCGTCGAGGCCGGGCATCTGCACGTCCATCAGGACGACGTCCGGGCGCAACTCTCGGGCCAACGCCACCGCCTGGGCACCGTCGGCGGCCTCGCCGACGACGTCCAAGTCGTCCTCAGTCTGCAGGATCATGCGAAATCCGGCCCGCATCAACTCGTGATCGTCGGCCAGCAGGATTCTGGTCGCCGGTCCGGTCATGGCTGTTGGCCCGGTGATGGTTGTAGGCCTGGTGATGGCTTTTGGGCCGGTGATGAGACCGGGAACCGGGCGCGGACCCGATAGCCGCCGTCCGGCCGCCGTCCGACCTCCAGCTGACCGTTATGCAACGCGATCCGCTCCCGCATGCCGACATGCCCCAACCCGCTCGACATCCCCGTCCTCGTCCCTGCGCTGGTCATCTCCGTGTTCGTCGTCCCGCGACCGTCGTCCACCACCTCGACCTCAACTGCCGAATCGAGGTACCGCAGCCGGACGTCGACTCGCGATGCGCCAGCATGCCGCATCGTGTTGGTCAGAGCTTCCTGGATGATCCGATACAGCGAAACTGCGATCGATTGAGGGACGGCGCGTGGCTCGCCGACCACGGTCAAGCTGGCATCCGGGACGACGTCACGGGCCTGCTCGACCAGGGCGTCGAGCTGGTCCAACCCGGGTGCGGGGGATCGGTCGGAGTAAGCGCGCTCGCTCAACTCGCCTTCTCGGAGCACGCCCAGCAGGCGGTGCATCTCTTCCACCGCGCTACGGCCGGCCGCCTCGATCGAGCTGAGGGTGCGTGCGGCCAGTTCGGGGTCGCGGTTCAGGACCCGGCGGGCGGCTCCCGCCTGCACGCCCATCACGCTGACGTGATGGGCGACGACGTCGTGCAGTTCCCGGGCAATCCGAACCCGTTCGGCGATCACCGCGCGGCGGGCGTTCTCGTCCCGCTCCAGCCGTAGCTCCTGGTTTCGTTCAGCCAGCTCGGCGCGTTGCTTGGTCTGAGCCCAGCTGGCATTCCCGAAGGCCCAGGCGGCCCCGAAATAGAGGATGTTGATCGCGGTGGTGTAGATCGCCGCCGCCGTCCGGACCGGGATCGGACCGTGATCCTTCGCCGCTGTGACGTCATTGGCGTCGGCCCAGGCAGTTGTGCTGATCGCGTAGGCCAACCAGCAGAACATGATCACGATGACGACGATCCGCACGGTCGATGTGATCCGCCGGTTCCGGCCCCAGGCTCCGGCCGTGTAGAGCGCGGTGAACAGGCAGATCGAACTGACTGCCGAGTCCCCGACGAACCGCCCCTGCATCCCGAGGAAGGCAATCGAGCAGATCACCAGGACGGCGAGCGGGTAGCGCCGGCGCAAGCACAACGGCAGGCCGACGGCGAGGGCCCACAAGATCTCCTCGCCCTGGCTGGGCCGCAGATCGTTGAGGTCCGTGTCGAGGCTACGCGAGAGAAGTGTGCTGAGAATGATGCCGACCGCAAGCAGGATGCCGATCATCACGTCCCAGCGCTGTTGCTGGGCCGTCGGCGGCGGGCGTTCCCAGTCGCCGTCCACCCGCTGCTCTGGTTCTTCCGCCGGCAGGCCCTTCAGCGCGGGCCCGCCTTCCGCCGGCCCCGCCGGCTTCGACGCTGTCCTTGGTTTCGATGCCCTCGACCGAGGCTGCGCGGCGCCGTCCGCCGGGGCAGCCGACGGTCGCCCAGAGGCCTGCGCGGAAGCAGTCATAGCGACCAGGGTAGGCAGTGACGCACCTCCCAGGCGTCCTCGGGGACAACCGAGTTCATGAAGAGCTCGGGGAACCGCTATGGTTGTCCGGGCCGCACAACGCGGCAGGTACCACCCGAGCGCCCGTAGCTCAACGGATAGAGCACTTGACTACGGATCAAGAGGTTAGGGGTTCGAATCCCTTCGGGCGCACGCATTGAGACAGCCGGAACCGGCCCTGACTAGCGGAAACGCAGGTCGGGGTCGGTTTCGTTTGGGTCGTGTCCTGGGCTAACCAGATGATTGGTTTTCAGGTGGGTTGGTGCAGGACGGGCCAGCGGAGGCGGGTATGTTGGGTTCGGTTCGCAGGGCGGTGACCAGGGCAATTGGCTCTTGGGGGGTATGGATGCGGGGCACTCGGTTAGCCGGGTCGACTCGGCCACCGTGTCGTTGAATCCAGTTAGATGCCGCGCTCGGCTCTATCTCTACCCGCACCGACCTACCGACGAGTCAAGCGCGGCTAAGGCGCGACTGCGTGTGCACCTGGGCCGCTAGGGCGGCCAACTGCGCTCGGTCCCCTGATTCGCCGCGATGGCGGCGGCCATCAACGAACTCGCCCAGCAGGATTCCGACCTCCAAGGGCGCGCTACCGCGCCTCAGGCCACCATCGGGACACTTCATCCACGCCGGGACTGCTAAGGGCCTCACTCATGAGCTACTGCGCAGTTGCTGCGCGAGTTCTTCCACACGGGCGTTGATGTCGTCACGGATCAGACGCATGCGTTCGATTCCCTCGATGCCCCGCATCGAGGGTTCCTCGGTGTCCCAGTTCACCACCGCGGTGGCGTCGGTGGGCGCGACGCATGCCTCGCGGCCCAGGGTGATGACCAGGTCGGCGCGGGCGATCAAGTCGTTGGTGATCGGTTTCGGGGTGTTGCTGCTGATGTCGATACCGACCTCGAGGAGAGCCTGCGCGGACAGAGCGTTGATGGCGGTACCTGCCTTGGTGCCGGCGGAGTCCACGTGGACTGCGTCACCGGCAGCCTTGCTCATAAGGGCGGCGGCCATCTGTGACTTGCCGCCGTTCTTCACGCA
>JANNPJ010000679.1:0-1912 GCA_031400005.1 Kineosporiaceae bacterium
CGGCCGGTGAAGGACTCCTCGAGGCGGCCGTCGTGGACGCGGTCCCTGCGGTGAAGTCCGCTAAGCAGACGAGGATCCCCTCGATCTGGGATCCCGCCGATGTGATCAGGATTCTGGAGGCGGTTGACCGGGGTAACCCGTGCGGGAAGCGGGACTACGCGATCATCTTGCTCATCACCAGGCTTGGGCTGCGCGGTATCGACGTCAAACGTCTGGAGTTCGACGATTTCGACTGGCCGGGAAACCGGCTATGCGTCGTCCAGATCAAGACTGGGCGCAGGGTGTGGCTACCGTTGCTGAAAGACGTCGGCTGGGCGGTCATCGACTACATTCGCTCTGCTCGCCCGGCCAGTGACTGCCGGCAGGTGTTCCTTCGCCATACCGCTCCGATCGGCCCGTTCTCCGAGCAGGATCATCTGCATCAGATTCTCCTCAAACATGCTCGGGCGGCTCATGTCCCGGTCAGTGAGAAACGCCGCCACGGCATGCATTCGCTCAGGCACACGCTGGCGACTCGGCTGATGGAGGACGGCACGCCGGTCGAGCAGATCGCCGACATCCTCGGTCACCAGTCGGTCCAGTCGACCGGTGTGTATCTGAAATCGTCGCTGGAACTGCTGTCCCGGTGCGCGTTGGACCCGGACGCGCCCGTAACGGAGGTGCCTCGATGAATCCCGACATTGCCCTGGCAGAAGCGATCACAGCGCTGGTCGAGGAGAAACGCGCCGTCGGTTACAAGTACTCCACCGAGGCGCAGATCCTTGCCCGGTTCGACGCGTTCTGCCGCGCCCAGTTTCCCGGGCTGAGCACACTCACCCAGGCCTCGGTCGAGGCGTGGCTCGCGTCCGCCCAGCAACGAGGGGTCACGCCAGCGACACTGCAGGGCCTGGCCGCGCCGATCAGGGAGCTGGCCCGCTGGCTGGGCCGCCGGGGTGTGGTGGCCTACATTCTTCCCGCGGGGGTTCTGCCCAGGCCGGCCCGCTACGTCCCGCACATCTACACCGACCAGGAATTGGCGTCCTTGTTCGCCCAAACCGACTGCTGCCATTACTGTTCTCAGGTCCCTTTCCGGCACCTGGTGATGCCGGTGCTGTTCCGGACGATCTACGCCTGCGGTCTGCGGGCCAGCGAAGCCCGCCTGATGCGCGCCGACGATGTCGACCTCGACACCGGGGTGCTGCAACTGCGCGACGCGAAAGGCGGCAAAGATCGGCAGGTTCCCGTTTCCGAGGCCCTGCGGGTCAGGCTCGCCGACTACCACGCCCAACTCCTCGGGCATTCGGACCGGGACTGGTTCTTCCCCGGCCGGGCCGGCCTGCCACTGACACTCGGGAATATCGACAAGAACTTCCGCCGGTTCCTGTGGCAAGCCCGCATCTCCCACGGTGGGCGCGGCCACGGTCCTCGCCTCCACGACCTGAGGCACACCTTCGCGGTGAACAATCTGCGGTCCTGGTTCGCTGCGGGTCAGGACGTCGGTGCGCTTCTGCCGGTCCTGCAAACGTATCTGGGTCATTCGTCGCTGGCCGACACCGCCTACTACCTCAGGCTGACCGCCGAGTCCTACCCGGACATCACCCTGCGAGTCCAGCAGGCCACCGGTGATGTCATCCCGCCTCTCACCACGGGGCCCCATCATGGCCACTGATTTCGCGATCTTCCTGCGCCGCTTTCTGACCGCCTACCTGGGTGGGCTGCGGGGCTGCTCACCCAATACCATCGCGTCATATCGCGACACGTTCAAACTGCTGATCACCTACTTCCGCGACGAAAGATCAATCCCTCCAGAGAAGCTCACCCTCGATCGTGTCGACGCCGACGCCGTCACCCGATTCCTCGAATGGCTTCAGTCCGGGCGACACAACAGCACGGCCACGCGCAACCAGCGCCTGGCCGCGATCAGCTCCTTCTG
>JANNPJ010000103.1:0-3563 GCA_031400005.1 Kineosporiaceae bacterium
TTCGCGGGTGCCGTCCAGAATGAACGGCGGCTCGATCAAGACGAGTCCGGCGAACTCCACGCCGTGAGCGGCGGCCTCGGCGGCCAGGACCGCACCGGTGGTGACGCCGAACGCGAAGACCGGGCGGCCTGCGTGCGCGACGAGTGCGGCCAAGTCTTCGATCTCCCGGGCCACCGCGTAGGGCGGAGTGTCGCCGCTGCTGCCGATGGTCGGCCGTCGACATACCCACGCTGGTCATCCACAGCGAGGCGAGCACTGCCGGCACTGCCGCGGCGGCAGTCGCCCTGGCGGGCGTCCTGCCCTCGGTCCTGCATCGGACCGTCCCCGGAGCACACCACCAGGCCATCCCGGACGACATCGCCTGCGTCCTCACCGAGTTCTTCGCCTGAAAGGCAGAGCATCATGAAATTCACCGCCACCGTCCAACTCGCAGGCAAGACCACCACCGGCGTCGCTGTCCCGTCCGACGTCGTCGACGCCCTCGGCGCGGGCCGCAGGCCAAAGGTTCGCGTCACCATCGGGGAGCACACCTACCGCAATTCCGTAGCGCCGATGAACGGCACCTACATGCTCGGTCTCAACGCAGACGTCCGGCAGCAGACCGGCGTGGCGGCCGGCGACACCATCGAGATCGACCTGCAGGTGGACACCGAACCCCGCGAGGTCACGATTCCGGCGGACCTCGGCGCGGCCTTCGATCGCGAACCGGCCGCCCGGCGCTGCTTCGACCAGCTGTCCTACAGCAACCGGCGCTGGCACGTCCTGTCGATCGAAGGCGCCAAGACCGACACCACCCGCCAGCGGCGCATCGACAAGTCGATCGCCCTGCTCTCCGCCGGCAAGGCCCGCTAGCCCTTCACCACCCGACCCCCAGATTTGACCGTCACCACAGCCAGAAGGACACGATCATGGCTCAGCAGACCATCGCCCGCGACTCTTCTCATCCCATCGGGAACTCCCCCGCCAACAGCCAGGGCCGCTGCGACCCAGCTGCCCGCATCACCAAATCGCTCCTGGGCTACGGGATTATCGCTGGTCCCGGCTATCTGATCACCTCCGTGATCGAGGGCCTGGCCCGCCCGGGGTTCGATTTCACCCGCCACGACTGGAGCCTGCTCAGCAACGGCTCCCACGGCTGGATCCACGTCACCAACCTCGTCACCGTCGGCCTGATGACAATCGCGTGCGCCGTCGGCCTGAGACGGGCACTGCGCTCCGGACCAGGTGCCCAATGGGCGCCGCGGCTGATCGGTGGCTACGGTGCCGGCCTGGTGGGCGGCGGAATCTTCCGCGCCGACGCCGCCGCCGGGTTTCCGTTAGGCACTCCGCAGGATGCGCACGCCGTCAGCTGGCACGGCATGCTGCACCTCGCAGTCGGCGGGCTCGGATTCCTCTGCCTGATCGCCGCTTGCATGGTGATCGCAGCCCGGTTCACCACCGAACACCAACGCGGCTGGGCGCTCTACTCTCGCGCCACAGGCGTGCTGTTCCTGGTTGGGTTCGCCTGCATCGCCTCCGGCGCGAACGCACCGTGGGCAATCTTGGCGTTCACCGCCGCCATCGTCATCGCCTGGGCCTGGCTGACCGCGCTCAGTCTCCACTTGTACCGGCAGGCGAACACCGCGACCGACACAGATCGCTAGACCACCGCAGCCGAGATCACCAACCAGGCAATATCATTCAGAAGGAGACACGACCATGCCCAGATTCCTGATGACGCTCACCTCCCAGGAGAACTCCTCCGCCGCAGGCCCGCCCCCCGAGCTCTTCCAGGCCATCGGTGAGATTGCCGAGAAATGGGGCAAGGCCGGTGTGCTGCTCGACACCGGCGGCCTGGCCCCCACCTCGATGAGCACCCGGCTACGCCTCAGCGATGGCACCATCACCGCCGCCGACGGCCCATTCACCGACACCAAGGAAGTCACCACCGCCTACGCCATCATCAAGGCAACAACCCAGAAGGACGCGACCGACTACGCCACCGAGTTCCTCAACCTCCACAAGAAGCACTGGCCCGGCTGGGACGGCGGCTCCGAAATTCGGCAGATCTTCGGCTCCGACGACGCTGAAGCCTGATCCGCGCCCAACACATCCCGCAGCGGGGTGTCACCACTACGGTGTCACCCCGCTCGTCTGCAAGGGCCCGTCGATCGGGTTGCCCGAGCATCACCAAGGAACCGCTACTCCCGAGCCCGAACTGGAACTGACCCTGCGGTCGCCGCGTCGACGTGGTGTGATGTCCCGGAGAAACGTCCTCGCCCTGACCGCTGCCATGCTCGCCGGCTGCGGCCGGGCGCCCGGTCCAGTTGCCCCTGGAGGCCGCATGAGCTTGATCAGTGCCGACCTTCCGCGCGCGGCCGAGCGGCCCGGAGCGCTGGCAGCGACCGTCTCTGCGGTGTCGGCGTTCAGCGCCGACCTGTTCACCGCCGTCGCCCGCTCCAGCAGCGGCAATCTGGTCTGCTCGCCGTACTCCGTCGCGATCGCACTGGGGATGACCGTCCAGGGCGCGAGGGGAGAGACCGCCGCACAGATCCTGCGCGTCCTGCACAACCGGGACGCCACAACCCTCGCGGACGGGTTGAACGCCATCGACCTGGCATTGGCCTCCCGATCGGGTGAGGTCCCCGGCCCCGACCCGGACCGGCCGCAGACAATCGAGTTGTCCTCGGCCAACAGCCTGTGGGGTGGACAGACGATGACCTGGGCACAGCCGTTCCTCGCCACGCTGGCCCGCGACTTCGGTACCGGCATGCGGGTAGTCGACTACGAGCAAGCCGAGACGGCCCGGGCCATGATCAACGCGTGGGTGTCACAGCAGACCCACGCCCGCATCCCGGAACTCATCCCGGCCGGAACCTTGACCCGCGACACCCGGTTGACCCTGGTGAACGCCCTCTACTTCAAGGCACCCTGGCGTACACCGTTCGAGCCGGAAGTGACCCGTACTGCGCCATTTCACCGGCTGGACGGATCCACGGTCGACGTCAATCTGATGACCGGTAGCGGTGCCCGTTTCACCAGCGGACCCGGCTGGGAGGCCGTCGATCTGCCGTACGCCAAGGGACAACTGGCGATGGCCGTCATCGTCCCCGACCGTGACCAGTTCGCCGAGCTGGAGAAATCACTGACCGACGGCGGGCTGGCCGCAATACTGGCCGGCTTCGCGCCGACCCAGGTCCGAGTTGGCCTGCCCCGCTGGATAATGCGCTCCCAGACCCAACTCGGCGGCGTCCTTTCGGCTCTCGGCATGCCGCTCGCCTTCACCGATGCCGCCGACTTCAGCGCCATGACCACCCAGGACCCGCTGCAGATCTCCGCGGTGGTGCACGAGGGTTTCATCGCCGTCGACGAAGCGGGCACCGAGGCAGCGGCCGCCACTGCCGTGATGATGCGGGTAACCTCGGCGAGGATCGAGGAACCCCGATCCGTCGTCGCCGACCGCCCGTTCCTCTACGTCATCCATGACGTCCCCACTGGCGTCCCGCTGTTCATCGGCCGCATGCTCGACCCGAACACCACCTGACGCCAGCCCAGCGCCGGATTCTTCGGATCCGACCCAGCGG
>JANNPJ010000724.1:0-5139 GCA_031400005.1 Kineosporiaceae bacterium
TCGCCTATCCCACCGATCCAGCCAAGACCTGGACCTGGGACGAATTCCTCGCGGCGACCGCCAAGGTCCGCACGGCGACGAAGGCCAAGTACGAGCTCGTCTACGACAATTCCCCGGCGCGGATCAGGGCCTTCACCTACACCCACGGTGGGAAGGGCTTCCAGCTCGGGGCCGACAACAAGTACATCACCCCGGATGCTGCGACCGTCAAGGCGTTCGGGGACTTCGCCGCGATGAACAACGATGTGATAATGCCGAAGTCGGTCTGGACGTCCGGCGCCGACCCGAACGCCCTCTTCAAGAGCGGGCAGGTGGTCGCCTACTTCTCCGGAGTCTGGCAGGTGGCCGACTTCGCTGACAGCATCACGAGTTTCGAATGGGCCAGCGCGGCTACGCCGGCGCAGCCGGTGCACGCCACCGACCTCAACCTGGGTGGTCAGGTCGTGGCCTTCAACAACGGTGACACGGCTGCCGCCAGCAAGAAGTTCGTCGACTTCCTGTTCCAGCCGGCGAACTACGCGAAGGTCGCCCAGGCCAACGGTTACCTGCCGGTGGAGAGCGGCCTCACGCTGACGTATCCCTTCGAGCAGAAGGCCGCGCTGGCCGCCTTCGAGCTGTACAACAAGGAGATCGAGCTTGCCGATCCGATTTCCGCTTCGGCCACCCAGGCCAATCAGAAGCTCGTCATCGCGGGAAAAACCATTCAGGACGATCCCACCAAGGTTGAGATGGCGAAGCTGATCAATGGTCAGCAGGACGTGAACAAGACGGTCGCCAACATCGTCTCCGGCCTCAACCAGCAACTGGGCTGATCCGGCTGAACCAGCGCTGCGTGGGACTCGCCGGCGACCGCACGGTCGGCGGCGGGTCCCACTAGCCCGGAGAGGAAATCACCATGACGAAGAGTGTCGATGAGTCGACCGAAATGCTCGACGGCGGAACCGATCTGCCGGTGGCCAAGCCGAGAACGTCGCTCCCGCTGAAGTCTCGACGGTTGTGGCCCAGACGCCGCTACGACCGCTACACCATCGCCCCGCTGCTGCTCATCTCGGCCAACTTCGCCTTGTTCGCGATCTTCTTCGTCTGGCCCGCAGTGATCGGGCTGATGTACTCCTTCACCAGTTACACCGGCGTGGGAACCGCGCCGTTCGTCGGCCTGGACAACTATCGGAACCTGCTCGAGGACTCCGCGTTCTTCGCTGCGCTGCTGCGCACCTTGATCTTCACAGCGGGGATGGTGCCGCTGACCTTCGTCGCGTCACTGAGCACCGCGGTACTCCTGGTCAGCCCGTACAGCCGGGGCAAAACCGTGGCCCGGGTCGCGTTCTTCTTGCCGTGGCTGGTGTCACCGATCATCGCTGGGGTCATCTGGCGCTGGATGTTCGGGGAGAACTTCGGGCTCATCAACTATGTCATCACCTCCCTCGGGGGCAAGGAGGTGGCGTGGCAGTCGAACGCCAACCTGTCGCTGATCATCGTGATGATCGCGGGAGCCTGGATGGGCACCGCGTTCAACATGCTGCTGTTCATCGCGGCCCTCAAGAACGTTCCGACCAGCTACTACGAAGCGGCGTCGCTGGACGGTGCCGGATCGTGGGCCAAGTTCCGGTACATCACCTTACCGGCCATCGCTCCGACCTCCTTTCTCGTCATCCTGCTGACCACCCTGCACGCGATGAAGGAATACGCGCTGTTTCAGTCACTCAACGGTGGTGGCCCGGGCACCGAGAACAATCTCGTTGTCCAGTACATCTACACGATGGGTTTCCAGCAGGCGCAGATCGGCTATGCGAGTGCTGCCTCGTTCGTCCTCATGTTCATTCTCATGGCCATCGCCGTGGCGCAGCTGATCGTCAACAAGCGTAAGGAGGCCTGAGATGTCTATGGCCCGCACCCCGCTGCTCCGCCGCCGGCGACCTGAGAAATCTACCGGAGAGCTGCCCGAGAAAGTCTGGACGACAGCCGTTCTCTGGCTGCTCATCGCGGTCTACGGGTTTCCGATCCTGTGGTTCGTCTTGAGTTCTTTCAAGCCGGCCGGAGAATTGTTCTCCTACCCGCTGACGCTTTTCACCAAGAACCCGACGGTCGAGGGCTATACCCAAGCCTGGACGAGCTTCGATTTCGCCCGTTACTTCGTCAACACTCTGATCGTCGCGGTGTCGGCGACCGTCCTGACGATCGCGACGAGCGCCATGTCCGGCTATGCGTTGGCGAAGTACAACAATTGGTGGCTCAAGGGATTCACGCTCTGCATTCTCGCGACCACCATGCTGCCGGGCGAGACCATCCTGGCGCCGTCGTTCGTGGTGATCCGCAACCTCGGGCTCTACAACAGCCTCGCCGGAGTCGTGGTTCCGGCCGTCATCACGGCGACCGGGACCTTCATGTTCCGGCAGTTCTTCCTCACCGTGCCAAGCGATTTGCTCGAAGCGGCGCGGATCGACGGCTCGGGCGAGCTCTCCACCTTCTTCAGGATCATGCTGCCGTTGGCCCGCCCGATCATGATGACGCTGGCCATCATCTCCTTCCAGTGGCGCTGGAACGACTACATCTGGCCGCTGGTCATCCTGAACGAGCCGAGCAAGTTCACCCTTCAGATCGATGTCGCCAGTATCGTCGGCGCCCAGAACGTCAACTGGTCGGTCCTGCTCGCGGCCTCGGTGATGTCCATGGTCCCGCTGTTGCTGCTCTACCTGATCTTCCAGAAGTACGTGATGAACTCCGACATCAACAGCGGACTCAAGGACTGAGATCCTGCCACCGGCAAGAGCAAATCTACAGAGTGGGCGGCAGCGGGGGCTGCCGCCCCTGAGGTTTGACCCATTCCTTGGATTTGGGCAGCGTCCGTCCGCCTACGAAGCTGCCGGAACGCGGAGATCTACGGTTGCGGTGTAGTACACCCGCCCGTGGTACATCATCTTGGCGAGGGCCCAGGCATGCATCCCGGGGCGGGCGTCGGTCGGAGCATGGACGGTGAACTGAACCTCACCGTCCGCGCCCGATCCAATCTCGAAAGCCCGGGTCCAGGGCTGGACATCGAGGTCGCCGGGGGAAGCTCCCCAGGTACCGAACGGGCTGAGTAGCTGCACTTCGCCGTGGATCGCACTGCGAGCATGGTTGGACAACCGAACGGTGAGCGTGGCCGTCTCGCCGGGGGCCAGTTCAAGGGTCGAGGGCTCGAGTCGGACATCGAGCAGGTCCGGTGTGGCCTCCGCGGGCGTTGTCGCCGACGCGGTGCCCGGTTCATCGCCGGTGAGTAGCACTTCGACGCTGTCCTCGAGGGTCTGCCCGAGATCATCGTCGATCCGTGCGGTGCCGAAATAGGTTCCGGGAAGGCCATTGTCATCCCGGACCAGGACGGTGAACTCGGCGTGCTCACCGGCACCCAGGTCGTAGTCGAGGGTGCCGGCCGTCTCGACCGCCAGGCCGGCGGGAAACTCCAAGTGGATGACGCCGGTCGCGGGTCGCCCCGAACCGGCCACTGTCACCGTGAGCGGTGCGCTGCCGCCGCGGGGCAGCCGAACCGTCGACGGGCTCAGGTTCACGCTCACCGGGAGGTACCCGAGCGGCGCCGGGCCCTTGTTGTGCAACCAGTAGCGGGTGGAGACCGGCTGCACCAGTTCCCGGCTCGGCCCGAGGTGTGGGCCGGAGACCGAACCCGACGGCCTGAGGTGCGGTTGCACGGTCAAAGTCACGACGTCAGCGGGTTCGAGCCGGACGTGCGCTACGCCGTCCCGGACCTGGACCACCCCGTCGCCGGAGGGCTCCGGATCGGGCAACAGACGCTCCAGCAGGTCGGCCGTCGCTGCTTCGTCGACCCCGCCGTGCATCCGCAGCAGCGCGGTCACCGGGCGGCCGGTCGCCTCGTAGAGGCGCACGGCCAGCCCGTCCTCACGTTTGGGGCTCCCGGACAATGCCGAGGCCAGCGGATTGCCGCAGGGCTTCAGCGCCGACAGGACGGCCTGCTCGGGCTCCACCGAGAGCAGGGACAGCGAGGCCGGGAGGTCACCCCCGCCGCTGGACACCTGGCGGGCGAGCAACGGATGGTTGATTTCCTGTCCGGACCGGACGAATCCGGCCTGGCGCCAATCTCCGGCGCCGCTGACCAGCGACAGCCCGAACGTGTGTGACCAGTGTTGCCAGGAGAAGCTGGCACCGTCGGGGGTGGTCCGCGCCTCGCCGTCGATCCACACCCCGCTCGGCCAGCCGCTGCACGCACGCATCAGCGAAACATAGAGCGTGCCGTCGGACTCGGCGACGAATCCGGGCGTGCCCTGATTCAGCACGGCGACGGAGTGATCGACGAGCGGCTCGGTGGTACCCGCGAGTTCGGCCGGCAGGTCGACGTCGATGGTCGCATCGTCGAGGTCAGCTATCAGGGCAGCCACGGTGGCGTCGAGGTCGGGACCGGTTACGATCAACACCGGAAGGTCTCGGGTGCCACGTAGATCCGCCCCCGGCATCAGGCTACGGGATCGGGGTTCGGTCGCAGGGATGAACACCCGGCCCGAAACAGCCAGGGCTGCCGCGTACCCCGGATCGGCTGCCTGGAGAACCTGCCGGGCGAAAACATTGTCGGCGCCGAGAACGATGCGAATATCCGGCAGGTTGCTGTCGACGTCGAGGGCGCCGTAGCGAGGACCTTCCGGCTCGGTGGTCGTGGCCGTCACACCGACCGCGACCAGGCGCGCCAGCAGGGCGCGCAGCGCCCCCGGACGCACACTCGAACCGGCACTGACTACCTCGGCCACGCCGATGGCGTGGGCGTGAGCCCCGGCGTCCTCCGCCCGGTGCAGGGCGATCCGGGCGGTGGCGGACAGCCCAGCCCAGGTGTGCGCCGGGCTGTCCAGCGTCCATTGATGTTCAGCGGTGTCGGAGTTGGGGAATCCGAACGACCGCCCCACCGCCGCGAAGCCCACCTCGGCGACCGGCAGGGTTCCCGGCAGGTCGAGCTCGAACCGGATCCGCAGCAGCCGATCGTGATCGATGGAACCGTCGACGTGGGTGCGGAGGTCGACCCGCGCGACGTCGTCCCAGAGCGTGACCTCCTGGGTGATCCGTAGCTCGTCGAAAGCCCCGGTCGTGACCAGCCTGGTGCCGATCGGCGAGGTTTCGACCCGGACCTCGGCGGGCAATTGC
>JANNPJ010000772.1:0-3492 GCA_031400005.1 Kineosporiaceae bacterium
TTTATCCCGAGAGTCCAAGACCGGACGGCGGCCACCACCGGTGTGGACTCAAAGGGAGACGTCGAGAATCGCTGCTGTGCCCCTCAAGAACCGGTGATCAGGGCAGATTCTTACCTCGATCGCCGGTTTTTGAGGGGCACAGCAACCAGCAACCCCCTTTCGTGGTCAAAGCGGGCAATCGTTGCTGGCCTGCCAACCGGCGCAGGTTACGGGATGGTTCGGGACTGCCGAATTGGCCAGCAGGGTCCCTAGCCGGGTCAAAACGCGCGACCACTTCGACGCAGCACCCGAGCAACCGTGCATGGTCACGGCAAAATGGAAGGCCACCTTCGCTGCCGACGGGGAATTGGCCAGCAGGGCTGGCAACCGGGTCAAAGCCGGCATGCACTTCGCCTTATTGGAAACCCCTTCGTGATCATGCACGAAGTGACACGTCGCTGGCCGCTGGTTTCCATGATCCCGAAGGATGGATCGGTCATGCGCCGACAGATCCTTCGCGTTACCGGAAACCCCGCCATGATCACTGCACAGTGCATCTCTAGCTCAGATCAGGTGCCGGAGCAGGTCACCGCCGGTGTTGAGGGAGCCGGTCCAGGCGGCCTTGGTGATGGTCACGTCGATCCCGATCCCGATGCCGATGCGGACGCCGTCGGGGTCGCTGTCGGGGTTGGGGTCGGGGTTGGGGTCGACCCGGCGTAGATGGTGGCCTCGCGCGCTGTCGCTTTGATTCCGTTCGTGCCGTTGAAAATCCGCTGGCCCCAGCTGGTGAGTTGGGCCGGGTCAAAATTGGTCACCATGTCGAGGTATTCGACACCGCCACCGTTTCCGCTCCACGACCAGCCGTAGTAACCGATCCCGAGCCGCTGAGCCTCGGACATGATCGTGTCTTCGTCGACCTCACTGCCGGCGTGTTTGTCGCCGAACTCCCCCACCGTGATCGGCAGGCCCCGGGCGTTGAACGACCACAGGTAGGCCCGCACCGCCAAGGCGCTGCTGAACCCGCCGTACATGTGGACCGAGAACATGGTGTTCGCGTCCGGGTCGGCAGCGAACACGGCCGCCGCGTTGAGGCCCATCGTGAAGGTACTGTCCTGCCCCCAGTTCGGCGCATCCACCACGATCAGGTTCTTGAACCCGTTGGATCGCAGTTTCACGATCGCCGCCGAGGTATCGGCCCTCCACTTCGACACGGTGAAACCATTGCCGAACGGCTCGTTGCCGATGTTCAGCTGGATGTAGTCCTCCTGACCCGCCAGAGCAGCCTTGACGCTGATCCAGTAGTTGACCGCCGTGTCCAGTGAGACAGCAGCGGCCACCTCGCCGTATCCGGTGGTGTCGTGCACCTCGAGCATGCAGATCAGTTTCGCGGCCTTGCACTGGCTGACGATGCTCGTCACGTCTGCGACATCATTCTTGGTCCATTGGTTACCGCTCGACAGCACCACCCGAAGCGCGTTGGCACCGGCTGCTTTGATCGCCGGGATCGCCGTCGGAGTTTGCGACGTGTACCAGGTGTGGGCATGGCTGACTCCGCGAGCGATGAAGGGTGTGCCGTTCCGCTCGACCAATCTGCCGTTGTCGATGTGCAGACCGACCGGGGGCGCGGCCTGCGCGGCGCTGATCCCAGCCATCGCCAGGGCCACCCCGGTCGCTGCTGCCGTGGCGAGCGCAATGAATCGCGTTCTCATGATCATCCTCGTTCTGTGTGCCGCAGAGACACCCACGGCGCGCGGACTCGATGGCGGCTCTTCATCGAGACACGTGGCATGCCACCGTCGGCAAGCTTTTCGGTTCAGAAGTACGTCGGTTAAGGCTCAACCACGCGGTCCACGCATCAGAAGGCGGACTCCTTTGCCCTGGGAACAGGTCGAGGAATCCCGGGCCTTCCGAGGTGACCGCCGACGGTCACGGCTTCAGCACAGCTTTGACCTGGCGGTCGGGGCCAGCCGCAACTGCTGCGGTGTACCGATGAGGGTTGCCGACAAGGCGGGAAGCACCTGGTTCTGCCAGTGCTCCGAGTACTCCAGTTGGTGCAGGTGGTCCTGGAGGTGAGAAAGACTCGGGAACCGTGCGAACCAGGCGAAGACGTTCTCACCCACGCGGACAGGCAAGGCAGGAAAGGTGTTTTCGGCGGGCTCGGTCTGTAGACAGGCCAGTGGCGCGGCTCCCGTGTCAACCAGCACAGGACGGACCTGGCGGTCGAAGAAGTCCCTGAATTCCTCGTCGAACGGGTTGTCGCGGTAATAGAGGGTCGCCAGGACGAGCGAGGTGGGCGGCGTCGTGTGGGCGACTGGAGGCCGAGCGACGGCGGGAAAGCCCGATGCCGTCAGCGGTCGGAGCAGCAGCACGTCATCAAAGTCGATCATCGTGGCGTTGGCCTGGTCACGGTGTGCTTTCCAGACCGGCCCGCCGTAGAAGCGGCCCAGAGCCTCGGCCCGTTGGGGCATGTCCTCGAATCCGCGTAACCAGACAAACCGGTCGGGGTCGTCCAGGTCGCGAAACTGTCCCAGAACCGCCATGCCGACCGCTTCTTGGGTCTCGACGAATTCCCGATCGAAGAGCTGAATCAATGCGTCTCGTTGCCCGGGTTTCAGGGTGTACTGCCGCAGTTCAACGACTGGGTAGTGACCATCCATGGTCGCGGTGCTCCATCCGGGAAATGAATTTGTTGGTCCGGCCAACGATATGCCGCACACCGATGTCGCCACGTTGCCGCGGTTACTATGCCACGCAAAAACACCTGGTGAAAGGCGTGGCACAGTGCGGCTTGCCGCTGCGCTCCGAGACCAGCCGGGAGACCGAAACTCGGTGGCGCAACGGAGGGAGCCCGGTCTATGGTGGTCGAACTATGAAGAGCTGACGACGTCCTAACCCGCGCCCGTGGCCCGCCTCAACCGATGAGGCCTGGCCCGGCGGGTTTAACCGTCCAGTTGCTCCGGAGATCTGTTGTCAGTTCCACGTCAATCATCGGCTTTTCGTCAATCACTGGTCGCCGTCGACATTCTCGTGACGTACGGCGATCGGACTGCGCTTCGAGGCACGGACGTGCGCGCCTCGCCGGGCCAGCGGTTGGGGCTGATCGGCGAGAACGGCGCTGGCAAGTCGACCCTGCTGCGGGTACTGGCCGGCGAGCAGCAACCCGACGGTGGGACGGTGCAACGGCCCTTCGACCTCGTCCATTTGCCGCAGGAGCCGGTGTTCGCGCCGGGCGCGACCGTGGGATCGGTCCTGGAGCGAGCGCTGGCCCCGCTGCACGAGGCGGTGCGAACCCTCGAGCGCCTCGCGGCTTCACTCGCGCACGGCGGCAGCGAACAGGCTTACGCGGATGCGCTGGCCTGGGCCGAGGATCACGCCTGGGGGGCCGACCGGCGAGCCGCGATCGCCGCCGAGCGGCTCGGGGTGGCCAGGTTGGATCGCTCGCGCCGGGTCGAAACCCTCTCCGGAGGCGAACGCAGCCGGGTTGCGATGGCCGCTGCCCTGACCCGCCGGCCG
>JANNPJ010000773.1:0-20501 GCA_031400005.1 Kineosporiaceae bacterium
CGCCCCCTGCCCGTCCGACGCCCCCTGCCCGTCCGGCATCCCCTGCCCGTCCGACGTCCACCCAGGCTCCGAAGCTCGCTGAGCGTCCGGCATCCACTCAGGGTCCGACGTCCGTTCGGAGTCCAGCATGGCTCCAAGTTACCGAGGGCCCACAACTCCTGGCGCCACCCACTGCGGCAAGCGCTCTCCCCGCCCAGTCACGCACCCCCCCTCAGACCGGTGGTGAATTCGCAACCCTCACCTCGGCGCCCCAAACGTTGCCGTTGGTTGCTGTGCCCCTGAAGAACCGGCGATCGAGGTAAGAAATGAGCCTGATCACCGGTTCTTCAGGGGCACAGCAGCGATTCGCACAGAATCCCACCCGTGGGCAGTCTTCGACAGCGGCGGCGCGTCAACGAGCTTGTCCAGGGTGACGCCGTACGCGCGGGCCAGCGGTAGCAACCGTTCCAGGGTAGGCCGCCGCAAACCGGCCTCAAACCTGGACAGCGTGCTTGTCGAGATGCCGGTTTCCGCCGCGCGGTCACTCAAGGTGATGTCGCGGCGCTGTCGCAGCTGCTTCAGCCGCGCTCCCACGGTGTCGAGGGTGCGGTCCGTCGCGTCATCCACCCAACCTTTTTGCCAATCGGCAAAAGGGTTTGCAAATCTGCTTGCCGGTGAACACTCTCGAAGAGCGCGTGTCGAACCGGCAGCCTCGTGATGAGGACCTGGATCGAGCTGGAGCCGCGCGAGCCGACGCCCAAACCACTGAAGGAGACGCCCGATGACGCACTCGTTCGACAACGAGTACTGGGACCAGATCTGGCAAGGCGATCGCGCCACGTCCATGGGCACCAGTCCGCCCAACCCGCACCTGATGCAGGAGGTAAGCGACCTGGCGCCGGGGACGGCCCTCGACGCGGGCTGCGGCGCCGGAGCCGAGGCCATCTGGCTTGCCGCGCGTGGCTGGCAGGTCACCGCAGCGGACATCGCCGCCGCAGCACTCGATCGCGCGGCCGAACGCGCCACCGCCAGCGGCGTTGCCGAGCGCGTGCAGTGGGTCCAGGCGGACTTGTCTGTCTGGCACCCGGACGCCCGGTACGACCTGGTCACCACGCACTACGCGCACCCCGCGATGCCGCAGCTGGAGTTCTACGACCGCATCGCCTCCTGGGTGGCGCCCGGCGGCACCCTCCTGATCGTTGGCCACTTGCACCATGACGGCGCGGGGGGCGACGGGCACAGCAACCATGACGCCACCGGGGGCGACAGGCACGGTCATGCGCACGGGCACGGCGGCGATCAGCCGCCCGCCTCGGCTTCGGCGACCGCGGCCGCCATCACGGCTCGCCTCGACCCGGTCGGGTGGAAGGTCGTGACCGCTCAGGAGTCGCACCGAACCTTGTCCGACCACGGCGACCACGAGGTCACGCTGCACGACGTCGTCGTCAGAGCCACCCGCCGCCACTGACATCAGCCACCGGGCACCGGCCCGCCAGTCCGAAACGGCCAGGGCCGAACCCATTTCGTGTCCTCATGAAAGATTCTGCTGAGCACGAACCACCGTAGGCCGATTGTCCCGGCTACGTGTCCCGGTTACTGAGCGGAGTCTGCGTCGTCCCGCGCGTCTTCTGGATCTTCTAGATCTTGCAAACTCGTGGCCGTGGTGATCGCGTGCGCGGCCCGAGCGTTGTTCTCTCAGCTGGCGAGTCGATGCGCGACGCCCGCCACCTCGGGATGCTCTCCGAAGCGCTCGACCAGCAGAGCCGCCAGGAGTTCTTCGTGGGCTTCCGCACGCAACTTCCGCCCGAACCGAGTATCCCGGTAGAACGCCGCGACAGTTTCCACCGTCTCGACTGCCATTTCCGCCTCCTCAATGATTTTTTCGACGATACGAGGATCCGAGGCAATCAACGCCAACACACTGACGCATTCTAAAAAATCACCTATTCGATCACCACCACGGGCCAGAATTTCTCCCACCACCCCAGCCGCCACCTGCTCCAACTCCACCGGATCACCCCGATGCAACATCGCCAAGGGAGCAAAATTCACCTCTGGAACAAACCGATCCGGATCGGCATCCCGCAAGTACAGCAACCGCAGATTCACCGCGAAATCATTCTCGGCGAAATCATCATGCCCATCGACCGTCCCCTCCCCAGCACCACGATGTGCTGGCTTAGATGATGTTTCGGATACCGCTTCATAATCAGGCCCCGGTAGACCAGCATCCCGGGGCACCAGATCACTCGTCGCCCGCCGGGCATACTCGACATGCATCAACTGTGCCGGACCGACCCGCGCCAGGAGGTCCACCTTCCTGGTCGTGAGCGTGAACTCCGCCGACAACGCCTCGGGTCCCCCTTGACCGCAACTCCCAATACCCGACACGCACCCGACAGATCACCCTCGAACATTCCTTTCAAAAGGGCGTCATACATCGGCCCTGCACGCGAACCTCCCTCCGCCGATTCATCAGGTATTTGATCATCCCTTTCGCCCATAGGCACAGGTAACGCATCACTTCGGGATCGGAGTCGAGCTCGACCTCGTACTCAAGTGATCGTTGGTCAGCGGGGCAAGCCGGATGCGCGCGATCTGAAGTATCGCCTGAGACATCTCGCCATCATCGCTGAGCCTCAAGACTGGCTCCCCACCCTGACGGCAGCGAATTCAGTAGAACATCGGAGCCGGCGCCAGATACCTTCGATGCCATGGCTGACGAGTGCTTCGGGCATCCACGGCTGGCCGCAATCTATGATCAGCTCGATCCTGAGCGCAGCGATCTCGATGCCTATGTCCGGATGGCGGAGGAGTTCGACGTCCGACGGGTGCTGGATATCGGCTGTGGGACAGGGGTTTTCGCTCTTTCCCTGGCCGATCGCGGGATCGAGGTTGTCGGAGTCGACCCTGCCGAGGCATCCATTGACGTAGCCCAGAGCAAGCCGGGCAGTGAACGCGTGCGCTGGATCCGCGGTGACGCAACAGCGCTCCCGCCGTTGGAGGTTGACCTGGCGACCATGACGGCAAACGTTGCCCAAGCCATCGTGGACCCCACGAGCTGGCAGGAGACTCTGCGGAGGGCCTGCGAATCATTGCGTCCAGGTGGGTATTTGGTGTTCGAGACGCGAGCTCCGGCCAGGCGGGCCTGGGAGGAGTGGAACCGGGAGGATTCATACCGGGTGAGGGAGATCCCGCATGTCGGAGCGGTTGAGAGTTGGGTCCAGGTGACCGACGTGAGTTGGCCGCTGGTGACATTCCAGCAGACCTACGTCTTCGCTGCGGACGGGCAGGTGCTGACATCGGATTCGACATTGCGTTTTCGTGAGCGACAGGAGGTCGAGGCGGACCTGATCGCGCAGGGGTATGTGGTTGACGACGTCCGTGATGCTCCTGACCGTCCGGGCCGGGAGTTCGTTTTCCTCGGACGACGGCCCAAGGTATCCACAGCTGACTGCATTCCCCTCGCAAGGGCACAGCCAGGGCCTCTACCCGCTGATCCATGAGCAAGAGCGACCCACCGCTCGCTTCAGCGATGACCTCTCGGTCCACTGCCGAAATTTCTCCCGATGAAGTCCGGCAGACTTGTCGGATCGGGGCATCGCCGATCGTCGTTGGTTCGTTCCGTCCATCGGATCTGTCCACTCGAAGGAGACACGATGAAGTACATGATGTTCGTCGCCACCGACAGCGAGCCCGACACCGCACCCGAGCGCCCCGGCGAGATTGAGACCTGGTTCGCCGACGTCACAAGCCGCGGCAAGCACCTGACGGGCGATCGCCTACGACCGGCCGAGGACGCCACCACGGTCCGCGTTCGCTCCGGCGAACTCCTCATCACCGACGGGCCGTTCACTGAATCGAAAGACTGGATCGCCGGTTTCGACATCCTCGAATGCGATGATCTCGACGAGGCGATCGAGATCGCGGCGAAGCATCCGATGGCCCGAGCCGGACGGCTCGAACTGCGCCCGTTCTGGCCGATGGAGGGCTGAGCAGTAGGCGGCACCAGCGACGAGGTCGCATTATCGCCAGCAACGACCATCGAGACGTCGCTCTCGACGGCGATCGCGGACGAGCGACTGCGGATTGTGGCGAGCCTGATCAGGGTGACCGGTGACTGGGACCTCGCCGAGGACTGCCTGCAGGACGCCGTCGAGCGCGCACTTGCTCGATGGCCCACCGACGGCATTCCGGACAACCCGGCCGCCTGGCTCACCACCACCGCCTACCGTCGGGCCCTGGACGTCCTACGCCGCCGCCGGATCGAGACGGACAAGCTACGTGAGGTGACGGCATTGGCCGCCATCGACCGGTCGGCCGACCTTGGGCCGGACGTCGATCCTTACGGCGGCGTCTTCGGTGACGACCGGCTCCGGCTGCTTTTCACCTGTTGCCACCCGGCCCTGCCGCTCGCGGGCCGGGTGGCGCTCACCCTGAAGACGGTGGCTGGCTTGTCCACCCGGCAGATCGCCGGTGCTTTCCTGGTCAGCGAGGCAACGATGGGACAGCGCCTGCTCCGGACCAGGACCAAGATCGCGAATGCGGGTATCCGATTCCGGGTGCCCCCGCCGCACCGGCTCGCTGAGCGGATCGCCGGCGTCCTGGCCGTGGTCTATCTCGTTTTCAACGAGGGATATGCGGTCAGCGAGAGCGAGGGCACCGGCGATGACCTTGCCGCCGAGGCCATCCGGCTGGCGGAGTTGCTGGCCAAACTGCTCCCTGAGGACGACGAGGTGCACGGGTTGCGAGCATTGCTCCTGCTCCAGCACGCTCGCCGGGCTACCCGCCTGGACGCCGACGGTGAACTGGTGCCAATGGAAGAGCAGGATCGCAGCGGCTGGGATCGACAGCTCCTGGCCAGCGGGCTGTCGAGCCTGGCGACCGCTGCAGTGTCGGGCCGCCCACCGGGTCCGTACCGGCTGCAGGCGGAGATCGCCGCGGCACATGCCACCGCCCCCGAAGCCGCGGCGACCGACTGGGCGCGGGTCGTGGCTGGGTACGACGCGTTGCTGCTGATCCAGCCTTCACCGGTGGTGGCGCTCAACCGGGCGGTGGCGTACGGGTTCCGCGACGGACCCCGGGCCGGGTTAGAGGCGTTGGCCACGATTGAGGACGACGACCGGCATGCCAGCTACCACTTGTTACCCGCTGTCCGGGCCGATCTACTGCGCCGGGCCGGCCGCCGGCAGGAGGCGGCTGCGGCCTATCGCGAGGCGCTGAAGCTGGTGCGAACAGCCGTCGAGCGCCGCTTCCTGGAACGACGGCTGGCCGACTGCTCCGAGCCATCGTGACCTGCGGACCACGCGGCGCGGTCAGGGCGCGGCGACCTGAAACACGTATCCCGTGACGTCACGCTGAGTTCGCTGTCGCATTCTCGCATAAAGGGCTCCGGCAGCCTCGCGGTATTTCTCGACAGCCTGAGGATGATTCGTGGAGATCAGGGCGTCTGAGCGGGCTGTCTCCAAGTGCCGAAGGTGGCTGCTCCACTGAATGTCGATCACCCGGAGAAGGATCTGCTGCCGGAGTCGACTGAACGCTGCGTTGCCCAGGGCGTGCTCTCGTTCCCGGTATATCTGTCGCACGTCGGCGAGCAGCAGTTCGGAGCGATCGGACGCGGCGGTAAGGGCGTTCACGTCGACCCGACAAGGATAAAACTTGCGAAGCTCACCCAGCAGTTCTTCTGGATTCTGTTTCGATGCAATGATTCGGGTCACGGTGGCCTCGATCGCGAGCATGACGATCGTGATTACACCATTCTCCTGTAGTACGCGTTCACGCTCCTCCCATACCTCTGCCCGTTGTTGAGACTCGATGGAATCCATTTCGTAACATTCTCGACGACCGCCACGTTCACGTATCTCGAATGCCCGCTCCGCTTCGGAGACAGCCATCCGAATCCGATCATCAGCCAATGCAGTCCGCCTCGACCAAGGACGCAGCACTGTCCAGCGTCCATGCCTGATCCCAGAGCCCAGGAAATCGTCCGCTGACAAGAGGAATTGGCATTCCCCCTGTTCATTACCCGCATCATCCGAGACAAGCGAACGCAACCAGGTGTCCACTCGTCCCGACGGCCCACGTCCGAGCGAGATGACGGCGAGCCCGCCGGCCTTCCGGGCCATGTCGTCCAACACGACCGGATGGCCGCGACCAACGTCGTCCACCACCACGGTGATGGCACCAACCTGACCGGCTACCGCCATCAACGATCCAGCTGAATCTCGCTCATCAAGGATCGAATGGGCAAGTTTCAACACCGTGAGACTGTTTACAACAGTGGGTAGTTCAGCCCGGGTCGTCTTCAGGACCACGGGTTGCCCCGCGCTGTGACGTCGCTGGACGTCATGGGCAGCGGCCGCCCAGCGGGCTGAGGAAGTTTCGAAGCAGAGATCAGGATCCTCAGGTTGAGGCGCCTCGCTGCCTGCTGACGGACGAACAACAGTCAGCCCGTAAACGTCGGACAACTCCTCTCCGGCCAGTTCGGCGGCGACGCTGGTCCCGGACAAGTACCGATATGAAGTGAAGTAGTCGCGAGCAGTGATCCGCCCGGTTGTCACCGGTTGGAAATCTTCAGTATAGGTAAATCCGACCAGGGTGTTCGCCTCATCGAGGAGGATAGCGTCTATATCATCGATGACTGAACGATCACGAGGGCCCTGAATGATGTCGGCCGCCCTGTCGACGAAGTGGTCGAGTAGATAGTCCCGCATGAAGTCACGGCAGTCCCCGAAAACCACTTCTAGCGCATAAGCTGCTTGACGTGCCGCTTGTTCCTTGCTGAGCAAAAGAGCGTGACGAACACCCAGCACATCGAGGACCGGACCAATCTGTCGGGAGCGACGCTCAGCGGAAACACGGTCCAGGCTGACAGCGTGAACTCGCTCCCCAGCGAGAACTCCCCAGTAAATAGACGCCGTTGCATAAACATTGGCTGTCATTCCAGACACCGGGAGCACAGTACCGGTCGGCGTCCACGCCTCGAACTGGTCAGCAACTTCTGGCATTATTGTTTGCCCGGCCCGATTAAACGCGTGGATCACGGCGGCGAGGATCTGCTCGTGCATCTCACTTGGTCCGACTCCCGCCGAAATCTGGCGAATCAATTGCTCACGCAGGACTAAGAAATCCACTGCCGCCACACCTCCTCTATCTAACAATAATGTTAAAAGTCAGTGACGGCGCTGCCTTCCCGGGGGTTATTCGGACCGACACGTTTGCTCAGATCGGCAAAGTCGCGGGATGTCGGTACCTCCGTGAGGAGCTGGAGAAACTGCTCGTGCACAAGTCCGTTGGTGACCAGCGCACTGCCATCACCATCGAGTACCGGTCCGCCACGCAGGTCGGTCACCGTTCCGCCGGCCTCGGTGACAATGACGGTCAGCGGAGCCAGGTCTTCGTAGCCCATCGGGAATCCGGCGATGACGCAGGCGTCGGCGTCCCCGTCGACAACCTCGACCAGCCGGGTGTCCGGGCAGGTATACCCGGCGATGGAGGACGCGGAGCAGCTGCTCAGACCAGGTTCCGGGATTGACCATCTGGGTGCGGGCACCATCCAGCGTGGCTCTCGAGCTGACCTGGGCCCGGATCGGGGTGGTCTGTTCCCGTGAATCAGCACGTGGATCATCGAGCTGGACCCAGCAGCCGTGGCCTCGCCCGGCGTAGAGCATGACACCGGTGATCGGGTCGCAAACCACGGCGAGGGCTGGGCCAGCCTCGTCGACATAGGTGATGGCGGTGGCGAAGCCGGGCATCCGCCGGGCGAAGTAGTAGGTGCCGTCGATCGGGTCGAGCACCCAGTGGCGCCCGCTGGAGCCGCTGGTGGTGCCCGTTTCCTCGCCGTAGACGCCGTCCTGCGGGACGTGGCGGCTTAGCTGCTGACGCAGCAGGTCTTCGACGTCCACATCAATCTGGGTGACCTCGGTTCCGTCACCCTTGAGCGCTGCGCCCCGGTGCAGGGACGGGCCCGGGGTGAAGAACGCTCGACGGCTGAGTTCGCCCGCCCGCCGCGCCAGATCCACGGCGAAGTGGATCAATTCGGGCGGGACGGGCGCTCCCTCAGACATCCGAAGCGGGAACCGCTGATCACACTCGGATCGAGATCATCCGAGTCGGACGGCAGCGGACGGCGTGGCGTACATTTCGGCGACCCGGACGACAGAGCCGGAGCTCGGTGCGTGCACCATCAGCCCGCCACCGAGATAGATCCCGACGTGGCTGATCGGGCTGTGGAAGAAGACCAGGTCGCCCGGGAGCATGGCGGACGTGCTGACGCTGGTGCCGTACCCGGCCTGAAGCCGGGAGCTGTGCGGCAAGGAAACTCCAGCGCTCGCGTAAGCCGCCATGGTGAGCCCACTGCAATCCCAGCTGTCCGGGCCAGCTGCAGCCCAGTAGTAGGACTCGCCAAGCTGGTTACAGGCGAAGGCGATCGCAGCCTTCGCGGCACTGGAGGGGGCACCGGCACCCCTGCCCGTGCAGAACCCGTTGCCGGCACCGGCCGGGATGCCGTCGCTTTGACCGGCCCTATTCAGGCCTCCGCGCTGCGAAGCCGTCAGGGTTTGCAACTGAGCATCGGCCTGCCTGAGCCGCTTCTTCACGGTGGCTCTGGTGGCCGCCAGCCGCTTCTTGCTGGCCTCGGCCTTGGTCTGCTGTGCCTTGATCTCCGCCTCGATGGCGGCGAGTTCCTTCTCCCCGGCTGCCAGCTGGTTCATCGCCCTGGCCTGCCGCTCACCGAGGGACGGCAGGTAACCGGCCTGCGCGAGAGCGTTGTCCGGGTCGTCACCAAGCATCAGATCGAGCGTGGAGAGCTGGCCGCGGCGGTAGGTCTCGGACGCCAGTTGCCCGACCTTCGCTTTCGCCTTCCCCAACGATGCCTGCTGGCGGGTCAGCTTGACCCGCGCCGCTTTGAGCCGGACGTTGATGGACTTCAGTTCCTCGCGGGTGTCGTTGAACTGCTCGGATGCCTTCTCCGCCGCGTCCCGCAACTTCTCGACCTTGCGCTGCACCTCGCGAACGGTGGGCTTGGGCACGGCCGTGGCGGTAGGCGCGGTGAACACTGCCGAGCCGACCAGCGCGGCCGAGATCAGCATTCCCACTGCCCCTCGCGAGCACAACCGGCGCGAGCCGAGGGGGGCGGCCCGAAGCGGCGTTGACCCAGCGCTGGGGTCAACGTGACTGCGGTCGCTCGGGTCTGACGTTGCGGAGACATCAGGGTTCCACCGCGACCCTGAGTTCAGGAGATCGTCCGAGGGCAAGGTGCGTCCAGCTCCGTCCTGATCGCCCGCACAACGCGGGAGCTGCCATCCTCGTGACGAATCCATTCGCCCTGGGATCGACCACACCCAGGACTGTCACGAACCACGGTTATTAAGCGCTCCGCAACCTATCCCCCCTGAAGGTCATCGCCAAGCCGGGTAAATACTTCTTGATCTTCACTGAGCGTGATCAACGCTGGTGGCAGTCTCTATTCGGCGATGATCGTTAAGTTAACCCCCGGCCAGATTTAGGGTGTTATGTCAATACCAATTCAGACCGCGGTGCGATGCTCGTCACTCGGGTGACCATCCGACCGCTGGCGATCCACCAAATTTCGCTCCGCGCGAGCGTGGTGCGTGTCGCGAACTGTCTCGTTCCCGGGCGTGGCGGGCACCAGCCGCAGCGGCGGGATCAGGCCAGACCCGGCCAGCACGGCGATCGCCGCCTGCTCATCGCGATCCAGGTCTATCCCCCGCTCGTCGCCGACTCGGCGAACCGGCGGAGCGCCCAACAGGACGGTGACGACGCAGTCTCCACAAGCCGGCCCACGCGCCGCGCACGCGTCACAATCGATCAGCATGGTTGCCCTCCAGCAGGTCCCGGGTTCGATCACCCGACCGACGCGATGTCGATACCCAGGACGCTAAGGGTGCCCACCGACAAGATTGCGGCGTGCTATCGCTTACGCTCGCGCAAACCGGCCCCGAGCAAGCGCAACAAGACCGTCGAGCGGAACGACCGGGCACCGGCCGCCACCGCCGAGTCGATCACCTCGCCGTCCGAGGAGACCACCACCAGAACCCTGCCCGGTGGCTCCGCCCGGACCAGGCGGTCGATCAGGTCGTCTGCCGTCGTCCCGGGATCGGAGAAGAGCACCCGGACACCTCTGACCAGACCCTGCGCACGACCCTCCACCTCGGCACCATCGAAACAGCAGGTGATCTCGGCCGAGGTACGGACCGCCAGCGCCGACAGCCCATCGACCAACAACCGCCGCTGATCCACCAGCGGTAGCGAACCGAAGCCCTCAATCGTCACGTTGTAGCCGTCCACCAGCAGGTGGGTGCGCGGCAACCGGAGCACCTCCGCCAGGAATTCCGGGTCGTCACCGGCCCTGCCACGCGCCGGGACGACGGCCGTGGCCGGCTCCTGCGTGATCAACTGCTCGGCCACCAGATCCGCCGGGCTCTGGGTGGTGGGCGGCAGGGCCAGCTCGCGTCGCAGCGCGGAAGCCGACTCGACGATGGTGTCCAGGAGCAACCGGGTTCGGACCTCGGCCAAGGACTTACCTTCCCGGACCGAACGCTGTGCCACCGCCAATTGCTCCTGCGCCTGCTGAGCCTGCCGCTCGGACTGCCGGACGAGTTCATCGCGCTCGGCCAGCGCTATGGTCAGGCGTTCCTGCTCCTGGTCCGCCCGGCGCTCGGCTTCCCTGGTCGCCGCTCGGGCCCGGTCAGCATCCGCCCGCAGTCGGCGCTGCTCGCGCCGCAGCGTGGCGAGCTCCGCTTCCAGTTCTGCTCGCTCCGCTCGAGCCGCAAGGAGTTCCTCCCTGGCCTGGGTCAACGATTTACGCAGAGCCGCCGACTCGTCCTGGCCAGCATCGGCCCGTTCTCGTATCTCGGCCGCCTGCCGGTCCGTGGCGATCACCGCCAGCCTGCGGTGCAACTGCTGCTGCCAGCCCTCGGGCCGGCACAGGTAAGCCCCGACGGCGGCGAGCACCGGGTCGAGCGCGGGGGCCACCTCGTCGGCGTCCAGCGTGGCGGCCAGATCTGGGTTGAGCGCGCGCCACGCGATGGCAACCTGCAGCCGGAAAGCGGAATCCCGTTCGAGGGCCATCGCCAGCTGGGCGGACCCGGCGCGCGCCCGGCGGACGGGTGCGAAGCTACGGATCTTGCGTAGCCCAAGCGGGACCTGGCCCTCGGCCAGTGCCCCGAGGACCTCTGCGGCGAACTCCACCAGCGCACGACGGACCTGTGGTGGCAGGGTCGGGAGCTGATCCTCCGACACTGTCACCACGCCCGACTGATCGCTGGTCTCGGTCATCCTGCACGCATCCGTCCCGGTCACAGCCGGACGGCTGCTCCGCGGTCGGCACTACATCGACAGTACCGACTACGACCGCTCCGGATTTCTCCGCTCCGGGCCGGCCCTTGCTCCGGTGCAGACCCGGGCTCTCCCTTCAGCCGAAGAACCACCGACCGAGAATGTCGGTGGTCGGCCGTACGGTCCGGATATGAGCATCACGCCGCCACCGACGTCCCCGCAGCAAGATCCGCTGTGGGAAGAACCGGCGTCTGCGGTTTCGGGCGGCACTGGAGACGATGCCCTACCCCTGGTTGAGGTCACCTTCGTGGTCCTCGACCTGGAGACCACCGGCGGCACCCCACAAGACGGCGGAATCACCGAGATCGGCGCGGTGAAGATCCGCGGTGGCGAGACTCTGGGCGAGTTCCAGACCCTGGTCCGGCCGCCGACGTCCATCCCACCGTTCATCGCCGTCCTCACCGGGATCACCGACTCTATGGTCGCCGATGCCCCGCCGCTGTCGGCCGCGCTGCCCCCGTTCCTGGAGTTCATCGCGGGCTCGGTCCTGGTGGCGCACAACGCTCCGTACGACATCGGCTTTCTGAAGGGCGCTTGTCAACGCACCGATCACCCGTGGCCCGCCGCCACGGTGATCGACACGGTCCGGCTGGCCCGCCACATTGTCAGCAAGGACGAAGCTCCGAACCGCAAGCTCGGCACCCTCGCCGCCCTCTTCGGCTCCCCCACGACGCCCGATCATCGGGCCCTCAACGACGCCAGGGCGACCGTCCACGTGTTGCATTCTCTGCTCGCGCGAATCGGCTCGCTCGGAGTGACATCGCTCGGCGAGTTGCGCTCGTTCTCCGCCAAGGTGCCCGAAAGTACCCGCCGCAAGCGTCATCTGGCCGATCACCTGCCGAACGGTCCGGGCGTCTACCTGTTCCGTGACGATCGAGGACGCGTGCTCTACGTCGGGACGTCGGTGAATATCCGGTCCCGGGTCCGCAGCTACTTCACCGCAGCCGAGCAGCGCAGTCGGATCCGCGAGATGGTGGCCCGGGCGGCGAGTGTCAGCCCAGTGCCGTGCGCCACCGCGCTGGAGGCCAGGGTCCGGGAGATCCGGCTGATTGCCGAACACGCTCCGCCGTACAACCGGCGATCTCGACGCCCCGAGCGCGCGCCGTGGCTGAAGCTCACCGTCGAGGCGTTCCCGCGATTGTCCGTCGTCCGGGAGGTCCAACCGGACGGCGCCACCTATTCCGGCCCGTTCTCCTCCCAAGAGCAGGCCGAACTGGCAGTGGCCGCCCTGCACGAGACCTTTCCGCTGCGCCGTTGCACGGCCAAACTGCCGCGCCAACCGCAGCCCGGGGCCAGCGCCTGCATCCTCGAAGACCTCGGCCGCTGCAACGCGCCCTGTACTGGCGGCATCGACGTCACCGGCTATCAGGTCATCGTGAACCAGGTCCGGTCGGCGATTTTGACCGAGGCCGATCCAGTGGTCCAGGCCAACCTGCTGCGCGCCACCGCCCTGTCCGGGGTGCAGCGCTATGAGGAGGCCGCCGTGCACCGAGACCGGTTACTGGCCTACCTGCGCGGTGCGGCGCGCTCTCAACGGATGGCTCCGATCGCCGCAATCGCCCATCTGGTCGCCGCCCGCCGCCGAGACCGGGGCGGCTGGGAGATCGTCCTGGTGAGACACGGCCGGCTGGCCGGAACCAGTCTGAGCCCGCCTGGGGCTAACCCGATGCCTTACGTCGAGGCGCTCAACCTGTCCGGGGAGGTTGTGCTCCCGAATTCGTTTCCGCTACCGGCCGCCCATCCAGAGGAGACCGAACTGGTGATGAATTGGCTGGAACAGCCGGGTACCCGCCTGGTTGAGCTGGACGGCACCTGGGCCTGGCCGATCGCCGGCGCCGCCCAAGCGCGCTCCAGATTCGCCTGAACACCACCCTGACCGGGGTCAGCCCTGGGCACCCGGTCACGCTGAGTCTGGACGGCGGCGATCGGCTACTGATCACCGGTGCGAACGGTGCAAGCAAGTCCACCCTGCTGTCGATGTTGGCCGGTCGTCTGCGACCGACCAGCCGATCGACATCCCGCCTGCCGGCCTCGCGCGTCGCCCTGGTGGAACAGGAGGTGCCGATCTGGCCTGCCGGTGCCACCGCGCAGCAGGTGTACGAGCAGCACGTCGGTCACCTGATCGCTTCCGGTCGCCTCAGCGAGAACGACCTGGTGCCGTTGACCACGACAGGTCTGCTCGACCGCGAAGCGCTGCGCACCCCGGTGCAGCGGATGTCCCAGGGCCAGCAGCGGCGCCTGGACCTGGCGGTGCGGCTGGCAGCCCGGCCCGATCTGCTGCTCTTCGACGAGCCGACGAACCACCTGTCGGCGGCGCTGGTCGACGAGCTGACCAAGCATTGCTGACCACCCCAGCTGCTGTCGTCGTCGTCACCCACGACCGCCAACTGCTCACCGACCTGACCCCCTGGCCCCACCTGAACCTTCACTGATGAGGTGAACGGGACGAGGTCAGTGCGCCACGAGGGACCGCCCACCACCGCAGCGATTCACCGCCCGGGACGGCGATACTCAAGCGATACTCCCGACCGCCACCGAGAAACCCCCTCACAGCTCATGCTCCCGGTGGACACCGGGAGCATGAGCTGAGCATGGCTGGAGCAACGGACGCGAGGCACGGACCCAGTCTTGCGGCCACGATCAGGTGACCACCCCCAAAGACACCCGCCATGAGCGAGGGCTGTGGCGCGGCGGTGCCTGGACTGAGGAGGTGATCGGGGACGAAGTCACCGATCGCCGACGAGGGAAGGCACCGCCACCAGCGCCACAACCCTCGCGAATCAGTTACTTGCAGCGACCCAACGTTGGAGGACGTCGGCTGCGGCGCCGGAATCCACCGACTCATTGGCCAGCTCCAGCCCGGTGGCGATTCGCTTCACCAGATCCCCTTCACCGGCTCCGGCCGCCACCAGCCCGGCCGCCGCATTGAGCAGGACAGCATCCCGGACCGGACCGCGGGTGCCTTCGAGCAGCGAACGAACGACGCCGGCGTTGTGCGCGGCGTCGCCGCCACGCAGGTCATCGAGTGTGGCGCGGGGAAGTCCCACGTCGGCCGGGTCGAACCGCAATGGCGTCACCTCGCCGTCGTGGACCTGCCAGACGTGGGACGGCGCGGTGGTGGACAACTCATCCAGCCCGTCGTCCCCGCGGAACACCAGCGCCGAATCACCGCGGGCGGCGAGCACCCCGGCCATGATCGGGGCCCACCGTAGGTCCGCGCAGCCGATCGCGGACACCCCCGGCTGCGCTGGGTTGGTGAGCGGCCCGAGCAAGTTGAAAACAGTAGGGACGCCGAGTTCGCGGCGGGTCGGGCCGGCGAACCGCATCGACGGATGGAAGACCCCGGCGAAGCAGAACGTGATCCCAACCTCGGCGGCGAGTTCGGCGACCCGCTGCGGAGGCAGATCGAGCCGGACGCCGAGCGCTTCGAGGACGTCGGCGGTGCCGGTGGCCGAGGACGCCGCCCGGTTGCCGTGCTTGACCACTCGGTATCCGGCACCGGCGGCGACGATCGAGGCCATCGTGGAGATGTTGACCGACTTGGAGCGGTCACCACCGGTACCGACGATGTCCAGGCCGGGCCCAGGAACCTCGATCCGCACCGCGTGCTTGAGCATCACATCGACGAGTCCAGCCAGCTCGTCCACGGTTTCGCCTTTGGCCCGCAGCGCCACCAGGAAGCCGGCCAGCTGGACCGGACTCGTCTGGTCGGTCATCACCTGTTCCATCGCCCAGGCGGTCTCGTCCCGGGACAGGTCCTGGCCGGCCAGCAGCGAGGTGATCAGGTGCGGCCAGGAGATGGTTGCGGTCGCCATGCCGTCAGCTCCGGCTGCGGCGCGCGAGGCCGACAACGGCCTCCGCCAGCGCCCGCGGGTCGAGCGGGTGCGGAACCGCGGCGTCCGCTCTCGACCAGGTCGCCAGCCACGCGTCCTGCGGACGGCCGGTCAGAACCAGCACCGGCGGGCACTCGTAGATCTCATCCTTCAGCTGCTTGCACAGACCTAGACCACCGGCCGGGGCCGACTCGCCGTCCAGAATCAGGACGTCGAAACCCGATGTGTCCACGGCGGAGATCAACGCGGCTGGCGTAGCGCACTCGGTCCAGACCACCGGCGGCAGATCGGACGCCAGCTTTCGGCCGATGGCCAGCCGGACCTGTGCTCTGGTGCCCATGTCGTCGCTGTACAGCAGGATGCTGACCGGCCGCGGGCCGGAGATCGGCTCGGTGCCGGCCAGGCGTGGGTCGGGGTGTCCGTGCGGGCCGGGGTCACCCACCGGCACCAGTTGCTGGCCGCCTGCATCCTCGCCGGAGGTTGGGCCGAGGCCAGCCCTCGCGGGGGTTGCCGTGTCGGGGTAGGCCGGGGTGCTCGTCATCCGTCGTCTCCGAGGTCGTTTGCCCGCTCGGTCATCTGTGTCACCCGTCTATTGTGGCGGGCCCATCGTGCGATGACTCGTGCGGCTCCGGGCGTCTGCCTGCGTGTCGATCGCGATCGTACCGGTGCGGGCCCGGCTCCTCCGCAGCCTCTCGAATTGAGCCCTTCGAAGGGCGAGGCAGCCCGCAGACCCGGCCGCGCCGACGGCGGCATCGCCTGTTCCACGCTCTCCTGGGAGCACGTTATGCAGCGGCGCGCCAAGCGGTGGTACCCCCAACCAGGCATCCGGCGCCGGGTACGGCAATAATGGCCGCCGTGGCCTCCGTATCGGCAGTAGACAGCCCTCCCGGGCCGAGCGTTCACGCGACCCCCAACCGACCGAACATGGTTCAGGTTGGCACGATCGTGTGGCTCGCCAGTGAGTTGATGTTCTTCGCGGGACTCTTCGCGATGTATTTCACGATCCGGTCGGTGGCACCGGATTTGTGGCAGAGCGAGCCGTTGAAGCTCAACATCCCCTTCTCCGCGATCAACACCGTGAATCTGGTGCTGAGTTCGGTGTGGTGCCAGATGGGGGTCTTCGCGGCAGAACGCTTCCAGCCCTCGGCGCTGGGTGCCTGGTGGGCACCGTGGACTCGGGAGCACGGCTTCCGCAACTGGGGCATGCGTGAGTGGTACCTGCTGACCTACGTTGCGGGTTCCATCTTCATTGCCGGCCAGGTCTACGAGTACGCGGAGTTGTTCACCGAGAACCTGACGCTCTCGTCATCCGGATACGGCTCGGTCTTCTTCCTGACCACAGGCTTCCACGGTTTGCACGTCACGGGCGGGCTGATCGCCTTCCTGTTGATCATCGGCAGAAGCTTCGCGGCCAAGCGCTTCGGCCACAAGGAGGCCGTCAGCGCGATTGTGACGTCGTACTACTGGCACTTCGTTGACGTCGTCTGGATCGGCCTCTTCTTTGTCATTTACGTGATCAAGTGATCACGACCAGCCTGCCTTTACCGGCCTCCGGATGTAGGAGATCCTCATCGTGACCGCACTCGCTGCCCGACGGCGACACCCGCTGGCCACGGCCCTGCTCGTGCTGTTCGGCCTGGTCATCACGGGTGTGGCCTATGCCGCCGTGCTGCCGGGCAAAGCGGATGCGGCGGAAACCGTGACCCAGGACGTCGCTGCCGGCCGCAAGTTGTTCCTCGCCAACTGCTCCACCTGCCACGGCATGAACGCCGAGGGCCGGAAGAACGCGCCGGCCCTGGTCGGAGTGGGCGCGGCTGCCGTCGATTTCCAAGTCGGCACGGGCCGGATGCCCCTGCAGCAGAGCGGACCACAGGCGCCCAAGGCGCCCGTCCGGCTGTCGGAGGAGGACACCAAGCAGCTCGCTGCCTACGTCGCCACCCTTGGTGCCGGTCCAGCCATCCCGGATGCGGACGCGGTGGATCCGTCCACCGGTGACCCGTCCCGCGGGGCGCTGATCTTCCGGACCAACTGCGCGATGTGCCATGGCGCGGCGGGTAAGGGTGGTGCTCTTACTCGGGGCAAGTACGCGCCCAACCTGAGCGGTACCAGTAACACCCACACCTACGAGGCGATGGTGACTGGGCCGCAGTCGATGCCGGTCTTCAACGACAAGACGATCGATCCGCAGGCGAAGCGAGATGTGATCGCCTTCCTCGACCGGATTGACAGCACGCCGAACCCGGGTGGCCTTTCTCTGGGCCGGATTGGGCCGGTGAGCGAGGGTCTGGTGGCTTGGCTGGTCGGACTGGGGATGCTGCTGGGCTTCGCCGTGTGGCTGGGGGCGAAGTCTTCGTGAACGACAAGACTGGTGGAACGATGAGTACGCACGACGATCACAACGATTCCGTTGTCGCGAACCGAAGCGACCAGGTGCCTGCCCGGTTCGACAACCCCGGTCTACCGGCTCATCAGCACCGGATGGCCGACACCGACCCGAAGGCCGCCAAACGAGCCGAACGACAGGTCGCGGCGCTGTTCATCCTGTCGATGGTCGGCACGTTGTTGCTGCTCATCGCCTACTTCGCGGTCAAGCTGGAGTACGGCAACCTCAGTTTCATCGAGAGCCTGGACCGGCTTCGGCTGTCCAACCAGTTGCTCGGTGGCGGCCTGGCCATCGCCCTGCTCGGCATCGGTGCCGGCGCGGTGCATTGGGCCAAGACCTTGATGCCGGACGAGGAGCGGGTCGAATACCGGCATCTGCAGCGCGGCACCGACCAGGACCGCACCGAGGCGGTGGAAATCCTCAAACTCGGCGCAGACGAGTCCGGGATTGCCCGCCGTCCGCTGATTCGCAACACGCTGATCGGCGCAATGGCGATGTTCCCGATCCCGGCGTTGGTCCTGCTGCGCGACACCGGCCCGATGCCCGGCAAGCACCTCTCGGAGACCTACTGGAAGGAAGGCCTCCGGTTGGCGCTCGACCAGCCCGGCGGAGGCGCGGTGCGAGCATCCGATCTCACCGTCGGGTCCGTCGTTCACGTCATGCCGGAAGGCATGGAGGACGAAGTAGAAAAACACGAACTGCTCAATGAGCGGGCCAAGGCAGCGGTGCTGTTGATCCGGCTGGAGCCGGAATTGCTTGCCGCCGAATCGGTGCCGGGCTCCTACAACGGCATCGTGGCCTATTCCAAGATCTGTACTCATATGGGATGCCCGGTCGCCCTGTACGAACAGCGCACGCACCACCTGCTCTGCCCGTGCCACCAGTCGACTTTTGATCTCACGCAGAACTGCAAGGTCATCTTCGGACCGGCGAAGCGCCCCCTGCCCCAACTGGCGATCACCGTGGACGACGAGGGATATTTAGTGGCTAAGGCCCCCTTCTCGGAGGCTGTCGGCCCGAGCTTTTGGGAGCGCGGATGAGCACCACCAGTTCGAGTTCGAGTTCGCCAGCAGCGGGCGTCGGCAACTTCCTGGACGAGCGTGTCGGTGCCAGCAAACTCACCAAGACGTTCGCGCGCAAGATCTTTCCGGATCACTGGTCTTTCATGCTCGGCGAGATCGCGCTCTACAGCTTCATCATTCTGTTGCTGACCGGCACATTCTTGACGTTCTTTTACATTCCGAGCACCGGCATAACCACCTACACCGGTTCGTACACCACACTGCAGGGCCAGCAAGTGTCCGAGGCGTTCGCCTCGACCATGCACCTGTCGTTCGAAGTTCGTGGCGGCTTGCTCCTGCGCCAGATCCACCACTGGGCCGCACTGATCTTCGCTGTCGCGATCATCGTTCACATGTTCCGGATCTTCTTCACCGGCGCCTTCCGCAAGCCGCGTGAACTGAACTGGGCGATCGGTGTCCTGCTTGCTCTGCTGACCGTATTTGAAGGCTTCCTCGGTTACTCGCTCCCGGACGACCTGCTGTCGGGCAACGGCTTGCGGATCGCCTCCGGAATCATCCTGGCCATTCCGGTGGTCGGCTCGTACGTCAGCTTCTTCCTCTTCGGCGGCGAGTTCCCCGGCGAATCGTTCATCCCCCGGATCTACACGATCCACGTTCTGCTGCTGCCCGCGATCATGCTGGCTCTGATCACTTTCCACCTGATTCTGGTGGTGGTGCACAAGCACACGCAGTACCCCGGTCCGGGCCGGACGAACGACAATGTGGTGGGTTATCCGCTGTTCCCGATCTACACGGCCAAGGCCGGCGGGTTCTTCTTCATCGTCTTCGGTGTCACCACGCTGATGGCCGCCTTCTTCACGATCAACCCGATCTGGATTTATGGGTCCTACGACCCGTCACCGATTGGTGCCGGCGCCCAGCCCGACTTCTACATGGGCTTCCTGGATGGCGCCGTCCGACTGACGCCCGGCTGGACGGAAGTCGAGTTGTTCGGGTACACGCTGTCGTTGAACATCGCCCTACCCGCCTTGATCCTGCCAGGCATCCTCACCCAAGTGGCCATCATGTATCCGTGGATCGAAGCCTGGGTCACTGGGGACAAGCGCGAGCATCACCTGCTGGACCGGCCGCGCAACGTCCCCACCCGGACCGGGCTGGGTGTGATGGCGCTGACCTTCTACGTAGTGCTGTGGATCAGCGGCGGCAACGACATCATCGCTACCCACCTGCGGCTGTCGATCAACGACATCACGTATGTCCTGCGCGCTGGGCTATTCATCCTGCCGCCGCTGGCCTATGTCATCACCAAGCGGATCTGCCTGGGCCTGCAGCGCAAGGACCGAGAGAAGGTCTTGCACGGTCGCGAGACCGGCCGGGTCTTCCGGACCGAGGACGGCGAGGTGTTCGAGCTGCACGCCCCGCTGTCAGCCGAGGACCGCTGGACCCTGGTGCAGTTCGAGAACCACCAGCCGGCCGAGTTGATGCCGTCCGCCGACGGCAGCGGCGTCAAGCGGCGGGGCGGTCTCCTCGACGGCATGCGGCACAAGGTGAGCCGTTTCTACTTCGAGGACCGGGTTGAGCCTGTCACCCCGGCCGAGCTGCTGGCAGCCCAGCACCACGGGCACGAAGAGCTATCCGCCAGCGGCGGCGACCAGCCCAAGGTGACCGCCGGCACGCACTGAGGTCTAGCGCCCCCCTGATTGGGTGGACTCCGTGCGGAATATCCGCACGCAATCCACCCAATCAGGGGAGTGCTAGACCTCAGTGCGTGCCGGCGGTCACCTTAGGCTGGTCGCCGCCGCTGGCGGACAACTCGTCGTGTCCGTGATTCTCGCCGTGCCCGTGGTGCTGGGCCGCCAACAGCTCGGCCGGCGTGACCGGCTCAACGCGGTCCTCGAAGTAGAAACGGCTCACCTTGTGCCGCAT
>JANNPJ010000775.1:0-16999 GCA_031400005.1 Kineosporiaceae bacterium
GGTCGTGCCCGAACGGCTTCTCGATCACCACCCGCCGCCAGCTGTCACCGTTCTGAGCGGACAGCCCGGATCGAGCCAACTGCTTGGTGACGACGGGAAACGCGCTTGGCGGGATCGACAGGTAGAAGGCATGGTTGCCCCCGGTCCCGCGGACCTCGTCGAGCTCGTGAACAGTTTTGGCCAGCCGGTCGAAAGCGTCGTCGTCGTCGAAGGTGCCCTGGACGAACCGGCATCCCTCGGCCAGCTGATCCCAGACTTCGGACCGGAACGGTGTGCGGGCGTACTTCTGCACGGCCTCCTTGACCACCACGGCGAAGTCCTGGTCGACCCAGTCCCGCCGGGCGAACCCGACCAGCGCGAAGCCGGGCGGAAGCAGACCCCGGTTGGCGAGGTCGTACACCGCCGGCATCAGCTTCTTCCGGGCCAGGTCGCCGGTGACTCCGAAAAGCACCAGGCCGCAAGGGCCGGCGATTCGGGGGAGTCGACGGTCGCGCTCGTCCCGGAGCGGGTTGTGCGTGGCGGTCACCCTGCTTGGGCTCACCTGAGGATCTCCTCTGACGACGGGTGCGGTGCGCTGCGCGTACTTCGGTTCGGATCAAGCCGGACGGCGTCGCCGGGGTGCTGGCGACGCCGTCCAACCATCGTGCTGACCGTTCCGTCGGCCGCGTTCGGCAGGTTCACGGATGGGACGGCCCGGCGGTTCAAGCGAGTGCTTAGCGCGGGTTCTTAGGTGGTCGGCTGAGCGAGGCGATCACCTGAGCCAGACCGGCACGGCGATCGGTCAGGTGCAGCCGCAGGACCGGGCGGCCGTGGTCGGCGAGCACCTTGGCGTCACCGGCCGCCTGGGCGCCGATCAGGACGCCGAAGGTGAACGGGCTGTCGGGGATCTGCAGGTCCTCGTCGGTCGCGCCGGTGATCTGTAGGTACGCCCCGACCGGTGGGCCGCCCTTGTGGAACTGCCCGGTGGAGTGCAGGAAGCGCGGACCCCAGCCGAAGGTGACCACGCGCCCGGTGGTGGCGGCGAGCGGGTCGCGGACCTGGGCCAGCGAGGCTTCGCCGATCCGGTCCAGGTAGGCCATCACCGCGAGGTAGCCGCGGGAGGGGATCGCCGCCAGGAGCGCGTCCACGGCCGCGTCCACCGTGGTGGCGCCGTTCAGCAGCCCGGAGGTGGCCCGGATCTCGACGGCCGCATCGACCGCGTCGGCCGGTTCGGGGTCCGGCTGAGCGTCCAGCAGGCCCCGGGTGGCGGTCTTGGCGCTCTCGACGTCCGGCTGGTCGAACGGGTTGATCGACAGCAACCGGCCGGCGATCGAGACCGCGTACTCCCACAGCAGCATCTGCGCGCCGAGCGGCCCGGCGACGGACACGGTGGCCGAGTCCGTCTCGACCTCACCGGCGTTGGTGGCTTCCTCGCCGACCGGCAGCAACCGGACGACGATCACGTCGTCCGGTGGGGAGATCACTTCGAGGGCCTTGGCCGAGGTGGTGACCACCGGCAGCAGGCCGGTGCCCTCCTTGCCGGTGGACTCGGCGATCAGCTGTTCGGCCCAGTCCCCGAAGCCGGGCAGGCCGGAACCGAGGTCGGTGAAGACGAGCTTGTCGCGGAGCGGACCACCGGCGCTGGCGTGGTGGGTTCCACCGATCACCGCGCCGAGGACCAGTCCCGGGTTGGCCTCGGAATCCTCGGCGAGCAGGTCAGCCACCGCGGAGGCCTCGTCCAGCAGGGCACCGATGTCGGCCCCGGCCAGGCCGGAGGGCACCAGGCCGAACGCCGTGAGCGCGGAGAACCGGCCGCCGACGGTCGGATCGGCGCTGAACACGGCCCGGTAGCCGGCCTCTGTCGAGGCCTTCTCCAACGGTGAGCCGGGGTCGGTGACGACGACGATCCGGCTCTTCGCGTCGATCCCGGCGGCGGTGAAGGCGGCCTCGAAGGTCTTGCGCTGACTTGCCGTCTCCACCGTGGAGCCGGACTTGCTGGAGACCACCACGACCGTGCGATCCAGGTCGACCAGGGTCGCGCGGACCATCGCCGGGTCGGTGCTGTCGAGCACCACCAGGTCGACGTCGGCCGCGGCCGTGATCACCTCGGGGGCCAGCGACGAACCGCCCATCCCGCACAGCACGACCCGGTCAATGCCTTCGGCCAGCAGTTCGGAACGCAACTGCATGATCGGCTCGACCAGCGGACGGGAACTGTCCGGCAGGCCGACCCAGCCGAGCCGGATCGAGGCCTCCGCGACGGCGGCATCGCCCCACAGGGTCGGGTCACCGGCAGCGATCCGGGCCGCCACCTTGTCCGCGACCAGCACGGACAGGTGGCGCTCCAGCGCCGCTACCGCATCGGGCCCGGACGCCGTGACGGCCAGCCCCGCGGCACCGTCGTCGGCCGGCCAGAGACCGGCGTCCGGGCCGGTCACGCGTCGCCGCCGAGGGCTGCAACCCGCTCGAGTTCACCGGTGACCGTGGACAGCAGTTCGGACCAGCTCTTCTCGAACTTGTCCAGGCCCTCGGTCTCCAGCAACGTGGTGACGTCGTCGTAGTCGACACCGATCGACTGCAGGCTGTTGAGCACCTGCGCGGCGTCGGCGTAGGCCCCGGTCACGGTGTCACCGGTGATCACCCCGTGGTCGGCGGTGGCCTCCAGGGTCGCACCGGGCATCGTGTTCACGGTGTCCTTGGCGACCAGTTCGGTCACGTACATGGTGTCCGGGTAGGACGGATCCTTGACCCCGGTGGAGGCCCACAGCGGGCGCTGCACCCGGGCACCGGCGGCGGCCAGTTCCTGCCAGCGGGCACTGGCCGTGACCTCCTCGAACGCCTGGTACGCCAGCCGGGCATTGGCGATCGCGGCCTTACCTTTGAGTGCCTTCGCCTCGGGGGAGCCGATCGCGTCCTGGCGCTTGTCGATCTCGGTGTCCACCCGGGACACGAAGAACGACGCCACCGACGCGATGTCGGCCAGCGGCAGGCCGGCGGCGCGGGCCTGCTCCAGACCGGTCTGGTAGGCGTCCATCACGGCCCGGTACCGCTCCAGGCTGAAGATCAGCGTGACGTTCACGCTGATCCCCTTGGCGATGGTGGCGGTGATCGCCGGCAGGCCCTCGACCGACGCCGGAATCTTGATCATGGTGTTCGGCCGGTCGACGGTGTCCCAGAGCCGCTGGGCCATCTCGATCGTCGCGGGGGTGTCGCGGGCCAGGCGGGGGTCGACCTCGATCGACACCCGCCCGTCCAGGTGTCCGGACGACTCGTAGATCGGCCGGAACGTGTCGCAGGCCGTGCGGACGTCGTCCGTGGTGATCTCGTAGACCGCGGTCTCGGTGTCCGCCTGCTTGGTGACCAGGGACTTCACCTGGGCCTCGTAGCGGTCACCCTTAGCCAGGGCGTTGGCGAAGATCGTCGGGTTGGTGGTGACGCCGACCACCCCGCGGTCCTGGATCAGGGCGTCGAGGTCGCCGCCTTCCAGCAGTTCGCGGGACAGGTCGTCAAGCCAGATGGATACGCCGTTGGCGGCCAGGTCGGCCAGTGCTTTGCTCACGGATGACACTCCTCACGCCGTGCGCTGCACGGCTGCGTTGTTCGGTTAGCAGAGCTGAACCCGAAAAGGGTTCAGGCTTGCGGTGTCTCGGCTGCGGCGATGCTGTCACGAGCGGCTTCGACGACGGCTTCGGCGGTGATCCCGAACTCCTGGTACAGCCGCTTGTAGTCGGCGGAGGCACCGTAGTGCTCGATCGAGATCATCCGTCCGGCGTCACCGACCAGCTCGCGCCAGCCCAGGCTGATCCCGGCCTCGACCGACACCCGGGCCCGAACCGTGTGCGGCAGCACACTGGCGCGGTAGGTGGCGTCCTGGTCGTCGAACCACTCCCGGCACGGCATCGAGACCACCCGGGTGGGGATGCCCTCGGCCTGCAGCACCTCTCGCGCGGCGACCGCGAGCTGGACCTCGGAACCGGTGCCGATCAGGATCACCTTCGGGGTCCCGCCATCGGCCTCGGCCAGGACGTATCCGCCGCGGGCCACTCCCTCGGCCGAGGAGAACGCGTCCGGGCCGCGCTCGAACGTGGGCAGGTTCTGCCGGGTCAGCACCAGCCCGACCGGGCCGCTGTGGTTCTCCAGCAGCGCCCGCCACGCCCACGCCGTCTCGTTGGCGTCGGCCGGGCGCAGGATCGACAGTCCCGGGATCGCCCGCAGCGCGGCCAGGTGCTCGATCGGCTGGTGGGTCGGGCCGTCCTCGCCCAGGCCGATCGAGTCGTGCGTCCACACGTAGGTGACCGGCAGCTTCATCAGCGCGGCCAGCCGAACGGCCGGACGCATGTAGTCGCTGAACGTCATGAAGGTTCCGCCGTAGGGGCGGGTGTTGCCGTGCAGCCGGATCCCGCTCAGGATCGCGCCCATCGCGTGCTCACGGATGCCGAAGTGCAGGGTCCGCCCGTACGGGTTGCCCTGCCAGTCCTTCGTCGAGCGCTCCGAGGGGATGAACGACGGCTCACCCTTCATCGTGGTGTTGTTGCTCTCGGCCAGGTCGGCCGAGCCGCCCCACAGTTCGGGCAGCACCGGGGCGAGCGCGTCGAGCACCGCACCGGAGGCCTTGCGGGTGGCCACGTCCTTGCCGGCCGGGAATTCCGGCAGCACCGATTCCCAGCCCTCGGGCAGCCGGTTGTTCTTCAGCCGCTCGTGCAGCGCGGCCCGCTCCGGGTTGGCCAGTTCCCACTCCTTGAAGGAGTCCAGCCAGGCCGCACGGACGGCGCCACCGCGGGTGACCACCTCGCGGGCGTGGGCCAGCACCTCCGGCTCGACGTGGAAGTGCTCGTCCGGCGGGAAGTTCAGGATCTCCTTGGTGGCGCGGACCTCGTCCGCACCCAGCGCGGACCCGTGCGCGGCGCCGGTGTTCTGCTTGGTCGGCGCCGGGTACCCGATGATCGTGCGCAGCAGGACGATGGAGGGCTTGCTGCGCTCGGCGTTGGCCGCCAGCAGCGCCGCGTACAGCCCGGCGACGTCCTCTTTGTACTCACCGGTGGCGGTCCAGTCGACCACCTGCACGTGCCAGCCGTACGCCTCGTACCGCTTGGCGACATCCTCGCTGAACGCGATGTCGGTGTCGTCCTCGATCGAGATGTGGTTGTTGTCGTAGACCAGGACCAGGTTGCCCAGTTGCTGGTGACCGGCCAGCGAGGACGCCTCGGAGGTGATGCCCTCCTCCAGGTCGCCGTCGGAGGCGATCGTCCAGATCGTGTGGTCGAACGGGCTGGTGCCCTCGGGCGCGTCCGGGTCGAACAGGCCGCGCTCGCGGCGGGCGGCCATCGCCATCCCGACCGCGCTGGCCAGGCCCTGGCCCAGCGGGCCTGTGGTGATCTCGACGCCGGCGGTGTGGCCGTACTCCGGGTGCGCCGGGGTGAGCGAGTTCCAGGTCCGCAGCGCCTTGAGGTCCTCCAGCTCCAGGCCGTACCCGCTCAGGTACAGCTGGATGTACAGGGTGAGGCTGGAGTGACCGGCGGAGAGCACGAAGCGGTCCCGACCGGGCCAGTTCGGGTCCAGCGGGTCATGCTTGAGCAGCTTCTGGTAAAGCAGGTACGCAGCGGGGGCCAAGCTCATCGCCGTCCCCGGGTGACCGTTACCGACCTTCTGCACCGCGTCGGCGGCCAGCAGGCGCGCGGTGTCCACCGCGCGGTCGTCCAACGGTGTCCACTCAAGCTCATCTGTGGTGGCACTCGCCACGGTGTCTGTCACGACGCTCTGGATCCTTCCATTGCCCTGATACTCAAGATCGAGCCTAGTCCTGCCACCGATGATCGCTCCTCCAGACGCGCGTTAACACCACACGACCAGCAGTGGTATACGGATCAATGAGACAGGTGTCATAGCAATGACCCGCCCCGCTGTTCCGGCGCCCGCCGATTCCGCCCGCAAACCGCACGGGTGCCTGCCACGCTGGGGTACCGAGTGGGAGGGTCGATGCGGCGCGCGTAGAGTTGCCGCGACCGATCCTGGAGGACCGAGGGAACTGTGACCGCCGTCGAACCCCGCCGAGCTCAGCCTTCGGGCCTGGCCGCGCCGCCGTCCCATGTGCCGACGGTGGCGGTGACCCCGAGCCCTCTGCCCGTTGCCGAAGGCGAGTCCCGGTTGTTGGTGCAGAGTGCCAAGAGTGCGCTCAGCCCGGTCGCCTCGGCGCGACGGACGGTGCTGGCCTACGTCGCGCTGACCAAACCCCGGATCATCGAACTGCTGCTGGTCACCACCGTCCCGGCGATGATGCTTGCCCAGCGCGGGTTTCCGCCGCTCACCCTGGTGCTGGTGACGCTGCTGGGTGGCTCGCTGGCGGCCGGTAGCGCGAACGCCTTGAACATGTACCTCGACCGCGACATCGACAAGAAGATGCACCGCACCGAGAACCGGCCGCTGGTCACCGGGGAAGTCAGCCCCCGCGGGGCACTGATCTTCGGGGTGACCCTCGGGGTGGTGTCGTTCCTGGTGCTGGGCCTGGCGGTGAACCTGCTGTCGGCGCTGCTCGCGCTGGCGGCGATCCTGCTGTACGTCGTCGGCTACACGATGCTGCTCAAGCGCCGGACGCCGCAGAACATCGTCTGGGGCGGGGTGGCCGGCTGCCTGCCCACCCTGATCGGCTGGTCGGCCGTCACCGGCAGCCTGACCTGGGCGCCGTTCGTGCTCTTCGGCATCGTCTTCCTATGGACACCGCCGCACTACTGGCCACTGTCGATGCGGTTCCGCGCCGACTACGCCGCCGCCGGGGTACCGATGCTGCCGGTGGTGGCCGACCCGGTGAACGTCGCTCAGCAGATCGTCCGGTACTCGTGGGCGATGGTCGTCTGGTCGCTGTTGCTGATCCCGGCCGGACCGACCGGCCCGGTGTACGCGGTCAGTGCGGTGCTGCTCGGCGGGGCCTTCCTGGTTGAGGCGCACCGGTTGCTGGCCCGAGCCCGCCAGGGGCTGGCCGACCTGGCGCCGATGCGGCTCTTCCACTGGTCGATCACCTACCTGACGCTGCTTTTCGTCGCCGTCGCGATCGATCCCCTGATTCACTTCTGACTTGTTCTGACCGAGCGCTGAGGGACCGAAGGGCTGTCGGTGTTCACCACAATTCTGGTCGCCAACCGGGGTGAGATCGCCGTCCGGGCGTTCCGGGCGGCAGTCGAACTCGGCTGCCGGACCGTCGCGGTGTTTCCCTGGGAGGACCGCAACGCGGTCCACCGGATCAAGGCGGACGAGGCGTACCTGATCGGTGAGCGTGGCCATCCGGTGCGGGCCTACCTGGACATCGACGAGATCGTCCGGGTCGCGCGCGAGTCCGGCGCCGACGCGATCTACCCCGGGTACGGGTTCCTGTCCGAGAACCCGGCCCTGGCTGCGGCCTGCGAGCAGGCCGGGATCGTCTTCATCGGGCCGTCGCCGACCGCGCTCGCGCTGGCCGGGAACAAGGTCCGGGCGTTGGCCGCAGCCCGGCAGGCCGGGCTGCCGGTGTTGCGTTCCTCGGCGCCCTCGAACCAGGTCAGTGAGCTGCTGCGGGCCGCCCCGGAGGTCGGTTTCCCGCTGTTCGTCAAGGCGGTGGCCGGGGGCGGGGGACGCGGGATGCGCCGGGTCGCCACCGCGGCGGACCTGCCAGCCGCGATGGCGACCGCGATGCGCGAGGCCGAAGGGGCGTTCGGTGACGCCACCGTCTTTCTGGAGCAGGCGGTGCTGCGGCCACGGCACATCGAGGTACAGGTGCTCGCGGACGCCGGCGGTGAGACCGTGCACCTGTTCGAGCGGGACTGCTCGGTGCAGCGCCGGCACCAGAAGGTGATCGAGATCGCCCCCGCCCCGAATCTGGATCCGGACCTGCGGAGGCGGTTGTGCACGGACGCCGTCGCGTTTGCTCGCCAGGTCGGCTACCGCGGTGCCGGGACCGTCGAGTTCCTGGTCGACACCGCGGGTGAGCGCGCCGGGCAGCACGTGTTCATCGAGATGAACCCGCGGATCCAGGTCGAGCACACGGTCACCGAGGAAGTCACGGACGTCGACCTGGTCCAGGCCCAGATCCGGATCGCGGCCTGCGAGCGGCTGGCTGATCTCGGCCTGACCCAGGACCGGATCCAGTTGCGGGGCACCGCCCTGCAGTGCCGGGTGACGACGGAGGATCCCTCGAACGGATTCCGCCCGGACACCGGCATGATCACCACCTATCGTTCGCCCGGTGGGGCCGGGGTCCGCCTCGACGGCGGGACCGTGCACGCCGGTGCCTCGATCAGCGCGCACTTCGACTCGATGCTGGTCAAGCTGATCTGCCGGGGACCGGACTTCCCGACCGCGGTGGCCCGGGCCCGGCGGGCCCTGGCCGAGTTCCGGGTCCGCGGGGTCAGCACCAACATCGCGTTCCTGCGCGCGGTGCTGGCCGAGCCGGACTTCCTCGCCGGCGGCGTCCCGACGTCCTTCATCGACGACCGTCCCGAGCTGGTGCACACCCAGCCCAGCGCCGACCGGGGCAGCAAGCTGCTGGCCTGGTTGGCCGATGTCACCGTCAACACCCCGCACGGCCGGTCACCGGTCACTGTCGCCCCGACCACCAAGCTGCCGGTCCTGGACACCAGCGGCCCAGCACCACTGGGCTGGCGACAGCGACTGCTCGACGCCGGTCCGGAGGGCTTCGCCGCGCAGTTGCGGGCGGCCGGCCCGGTGGCGATCACCGACACCACCTTCCGCGATGCCCACCAGTCGCTGCTGGCCACCCGGGTGCGCACCCGGGACCTGCTGGAGGTCGCACCGCACGTCTCCCGGACGACGCCGCAGTTACTCAGCGTCGAGTGCTGGGGCGGTGCCACCTATGACGTGGCGCTGCGTTTCCTGGCCGAGGACCCGTGGGAGCGGTTGGCCGCGCTGCGGGCGGCGATGCCGAACCTCTGCCTACAGATGCTGCTGCGCGGGCGGAACACGGTCGGCTACACGCCCTACCCGAACGCGGTGACCGAGGCGTTCGTGGCCGAGGCGACCCGGACCGGGATCGACATCTTCCGGATCTTCGACGCGCTCAACGACGTCGACCAGATGCGCCCGGCGATCGATGCGGTCCGATCCGGCGGGACGGCGGTCGCCGAGGTGGCCCTCTGCTACACCGCTAACCTTCTCGACCCGGCCGAAACGCTCTACACCCTGGATTACTACCTGCGCCTCGCGGCCCGGATCGTGGACGCCGGGGCGCACGTGCTGGCGATCAAGGACATGGCCGGGCTGCTGCGCCCGGCCGCCGCCACCGCGCTGGTCGGCGCGCTTCGGGCGGAATTCGACCTTCCGGTGCACCTGCACACCCACGACACCGCCGGCGGCCAGATCGCCACCCTGCTGGCGGCGGTTGCCGCGGGAGTGGACGCCGTCGACGCGGCCACCGCCTCGATGGCCGGCACCACCAGCCAGCCACCCCTGTCGGCGCTGATCGCCGCCCTGCAGCACACCGACCGCGATCCGGGATTCGACCTGCGGGCGGTCACCGACCTGGAACCGTACTGGGGGGCGGTCCGCCAGCTCTACGCTCCGTTCGAGTCGGGACTGACCGCGCCCACCGGGCGGGTCTACGACCATGAGATCCCCGGTGGTCAGCTGTCCAATCTCCGCCAGCAGGCGATCGCGCTCGGATTGGGCGACAAGTTCGAGCAGATCGAGGCGATGTACGCTGCCGCCGACCGGATCCTCGGCCGGCTGGTCAAGGTGACGCCCTCGTCCAAGGTGGTCGGCGACCTGGCGCTGCACCTGGTGGCGGTCGGCGCCGACCCGGGCGAGTTCGCCGAGCAGCCGGAGAAGTTCGACGTCCCGGACTCGGTGATCGGGTTCCTCTGCGGTGAGCTGGGGGACCCGCCGGGCGGCTGGCCGGAGCCGTTCCGCAGCCGCGCGCTGGCCGGGCGGACGATCAAGAACCGGATGCCGGACCTGCTCCCGGACGACGTCGTCGGCCTGACTGAGCATCCCCGGCAGACCCTGAACCGGCTGCTGTTCCCCGGCCCAGCCCGTGACTTCGCTACTGCCCGAAGCACTTTCGGGGACGTCTCGGTCCTCGACACCCGGGACTACCTGTACGGCCTGCGGCAGGGGGAGGAGCACGAGGTCCTGCTGGAGCGCGGGGTGCGGCTGATCGTCGGGCTGGAAGCGGTCGGCGAGGTGGACGAGCGAGGGATGCGGGCGGTGATGTGCACCCTGAACGGGCAGCTACGCCCGGTTCAGGTTCGCGACCGCTCGGTCGCGGTCGAGGTCCACGTCGCTGAGAAGGCCGACCTTTCCCGGCCCGGCCACGTCGCCGCGCCCTTCGACGGTGTCGTCACCCTGACCGTGGCTGTCGGTGACCGGATTGACGCCGGTCAGACCGTCGCGACCATCGAGGCGATGAAAATGGAGGCAGCCATCACCGCTCCGATCGCCGGCCTGGTCCAGCGGGTGGCGGTCGGCGCAGTGCAGCAGGTCGAGGGCGGGGACCTGCTCTTGAGTCTCACTCCTTAGGCGCCGACCTTCCGGTTGCGGCTAGGTGCCGACCTTCCGGCTGCGGCGCAGGCCGTCCAGCAAGGCCTGCTGCCCACCCAGCGCGGTATCGATCCGGTACGTGTGCCCGCCGGAGGCATCCGCGATCTTGCGCATCGCCGCGTAGTCGGCGTCCGGCCCCAGCCCGGCGGTGTAGATCGCCACCTTCTGCTTGCCCCTGTTCACCTTCCGGATCTCCGCCAGCACGTCGTCGAGCGTGGCCCCGGTCTTGTCCGAGTTCCCGCCGTCCGACAGCAGGATGATCACGTTCACCGCCTTCGGGTCGTAGCTGGCGTGCATCTCCCGCATCGCGGCGATCGTGGTGTCGTATAACGCGGTCCCGCCACCGCTCAGGTTGTCCTCGATCGTGCTCGCCAGGCGGATCAGCAGGTTGCGGTGGGTCTCCCCACCGACCCGGGAGTCGAGCGGCTTCACCTGGGCGAGGACCCGGTGATCCTTGTCGCCGTCCATCTTTCCGGCGAACACCCAGAGCCCGACCAACCCGCTGTCCGGCAGCAGGTTGGCACCGAGCCGGGACGCCGCACCGGCCAGCTGGATCCGGGAGATCCCGTCCTGCAGTTTCGCCCGCATCGACAGCGACACGTCCATCACCGTGAGAATCCGCGACGGTTTGGCCAGCGCCTCCACCCGGCTGAGCATCGCGTCCACCTCGGTCTGTCCCGGTGGAGCGATCACCGTGACGTCCTGAGAGCGGCGAATCCCGGTACCAACCGGATTGCCAACGCTGGCCGACCCGCCTGCTGGACGCCGAAAACCCGCCTGGCGCAAGGTCTCCAGAGCAGACCCGGACTGCAGTCGGGCAATCACGGCCTTGACCGCGGCCCGGTGGGCGGGCGTCTCGGTGGCGCTGCCCATCTGGTAAATCGGGTAATTCAGGATCGGTGAGCCCTCCCGCGGGTAGACCGCGGTCAACTGCGGGAGGGTTGACGTCGCGTTCAGGAAGGCGACCGCCTGCTCGGTCGCCGGGAACAGCGGCGCGTTCGCCGAGCCGGACCGGGCGTCCGCGATCGCCGCCGCCGGTTGCGGCAACTCGGCCCGATCAGCGGCCAGCACGGTGGCCATCACCTGCTCGTCGGCTCTCTTGCCCTTGCCCAGCGACTGCCAGAGAGCGATCAGCGCGCTCAGGCTCTCGGACTGGCTCTGGTACTCCGGAACAATGACCGGACGGGTGCCGCGCAGCACCTGGAACCAGGTCGGATCCGTCTCCGCCCAGCCCAGCGTCTCGGTCGCCGCGGTACTGGTGGCCACCACGACCGGGGTACTGGCCAGCGACCCCGCCGAGGTCTTCGGCCACCGCGGCGCCTTCTCCCCCCAGACCGTGGCATCCGGGATCCACACCTGCGGGGCGCGGTTGATCGGCAGGATGTCCGCGCTCGCGACCGTCTCCTGCGGCTCCTGACTGCGCACGGTCGGTGCCAGGCAGTGACCGGAGTCCAGCCGTCGATCCTGCAGCGGGCGCAGAATCTGGGTGACCACGTTCAGCAGTTCGGGGGAGACGGCGATGTCCACCGGCTCGCGCACGCAGTTCGCCGACACTCCCGGCAGCATGGCCAGCGTGTGCCGGGGAAGGACGAAGATGCCCGCACCGACGATCGTGACCGTCGCCGCGGCCAGCACGGCGATCCAGCTGGACCGGCCGCGACGTCGCCAGATCGATCGGTCGGCGCGGTCGAGCGACATGTGCCTCGGCATCGTTCACCCTCCAGCTCAGTCGTCATCGGAGCGTCATCGCGCTGCTGGGCCGCAGCCCCCACCGTAAGACGGACAGTAGCGAAAGTTCGCTAAATCCCCCATAGCGAAAACCACAGTCAGCGCTGCGTCACTGCCCGGGTCGGGTGCGTCGTCGCGCTACCGAAGCACCGGCCGACCAACGAGTCAGGCCCAGCGGGACTATGTGCACCGTCCAGCGGTGTTCACCCAGCTGACTGGTACAGCTTTCAATGAAGGGTCATTCTCGTGGCGATCCCCCTCTCGATCCTCGACCTGGCGCCGATCACCAAGGGGCAGAGCGCGGGCGAGGCGATCGCGGCCAGCGTCGCCCTCGCCCAGTTGGCCGAAACCTCGGGATATCAGCGGGTCTGGTACGCCGAGCACCACAACATGGCGTCGATCGCGTCATCGGCGACAAGTGTGCTGATCGCTCACATCGCGGCGAACACCTCGACCATCCGGCTCGGTGCCGGCGGGATCATGCTGCCCAACCACTCCCCACTCACGATCGCCGAGCAGTTCGGCACGCTGGCCGCCATCCACCCCGATCGGATCGACCTCGGCCTGGGCCGCGCCCCCGGAAGCGACCAGGTCACGATGCGCGCGCTGCGCCGAGACGCGACGTCCTCGGACACCTTTCCGCAGGACATCCTGGAGCTTCAGGCCTACCTCGGCGACGAGTCCCGGATCCCGGGGGTGGACGCCGTCCCGGGCAAAGGCAGCAAGGTCCCCTTGTACCTGCTCGGGTCCTCGACCTTCGGAGCGAGCCTGGCCGCCGCGCTCGGCCTGCCGTACGCGTTCGCCTCGCACTTCGCCCCCGATGCGCTGCACGCCGCAGTAGCGATCTACCGGCGGGACTTCACCCCCTCGGCCCAACTGGAACGCCCGCACGTGATAGCCGGGGTGAATGTCATCGCCGCCGACACCACGGCCACCGCCGAACGGGAACTCCACCTGGTGAAACGGGCCCGGGTCAACGCCCTGTACGGACGCAGTGGCCGGACCTTCACCGACGACGAAGCCGAGCTGGTGCTGGCCTCCGAGGGCGGCCGGCAGATCGCCCAGATGGTGACCTACTCCGCGGTCGGGACGCCGAGCGAGGTCCGGGAGTACCTTGAGCAGTTCGCCAAGCACGCCGAGGCCGACGAACTCATCGTCGCTCACCAGTCCACCTCCACCGAAGGCCGACTGCGGTCGGTCCAGCTGACCGCCGAGGCGATGTCCTTGCGCACCGCCTGGTTGCCCCCTCGCCAGGAGAAGGCAGTCAGCTCCGGGTAAACCGGCGAACCGGTCTTGTTGATCTTGATTTCACCGGTTTAAGCGGAGCTGACCCATCCGGGACGCTCTGCTCACGCCTGTTTGGCGGCCAGGTGAGGCACTCCGGCCGGTCGCTCCTTGACGGCGTCGTGATCAGCGGACAAGCGTGACCGAAACAGCCAGCAGCGTCCTTGGCCGGGTCAAAGACGCGACTCAATCGAGGAAGGCAGGAACGCGGAGGATGTCGACTCGGGCGAAACTGGCGGCAGCACTCGCCGTCCTGGTGCTGGTGACCGTCGCGGTGATCGGCGTCCGCAGCCGCCACGGGATCGACCAGCCAGGCCAGTCCGGCGCCACCGGTGCTGCGCCGCTGGTGACCTCGACTCCGATCCCGACTCCGATCTCGACTGGCGGCTCGATAGCGGCGGCCTCGGGGCTGTCCCCGCTGACCGGCAGGCCCGTTCCGGCCGGCCGGCCGGTGCTGGCCGTGAAGATCGACAATGTGGCGCCCGCTCGTCCACAGACCGGGCTCGGAGCGGCCGACATCGTCTATGTCGAACCGGTCGAAGGCGGGCTCAGTCGCCTCCTGGCGATCTTCTCCAGCACCCTGCCACCCCGGGTCGGGCCGGTCCGCAGCGCCCGGATGTCGGACCTGGAGTTGCTGGCCCAGTACGGCCGGCCGGGCCTGGCGTACTCCGGCGCCAACAAGCAGGTGCTGTCGGCGATCGGCTCCGCATCGATCGCCGATCTGTCGCCGAGCCGGGTCCCGGCCGGCTACCGCCGCTCGTCCGCACGGTCCGCGCCGCACAATCTCTTCGCCGATCCGGCGGCCCTACTCAGACGGGCGAAACGGGTCAGTGCCGCCCGGGACATCGGCTTGCGCTTCGGTGCTCCGCCGGCGAATCAGGGGACGACGACAAAGCGACAGACCGTTCGCTACGGGGCCACCACCACGGGCTTCACCTGGTCAGCGCAGCGCCGCCGGTGGCTGGTGACGCTGGACGGGCGGGCCGCGACGAGCACCGACGGTGGCCGGCTCGGCGCGGCCACCGTCGTCGTCCAGTACACCCGGATCACCGCATCAAAGCTGCGCGACTCGGTGGGCAACGCCACGCCGTACCCGCACACCATCGGTTCCGGCAAGGCCCTGGTGCTGCGCGACTCGGTGGCGATCGACGCCCGGTGGTCGCGCCCGAGCGCCACCGCCGGGACGACGTTCACCACGACCACCGGCGCGGCGTTGCCCTTTGCCTCGGGCCAGCTCTGGGTCGTCTATGCGCCCGCCTCGGCGCGATGACCCCGCGCTGATGTCAGCCCGTCGTCAATCGGCGCTGCCGTGGCCGACGTTGCGGTACTCGGCAAGCCGGTTGGGGGAGTACGTGCAGGTGGCCACACAGAACGGGCGGCTGGCTGTGGACGCGCCCCAGGGGGCAGCCGGCTGGATGTGCTTGTCCAGCCGGCTCTGCCGGATCAGCGCCTGACCGTTGGGGGAGACACCGTTCACGTAGTTCGTGAGCGAGCCCACTCCCTCGTCCCAGGCGCGCCCGAGCCGGACGGTCCCGACGACGTCCCGGTTGTCGACGCTGAACTGGCTGCGGATGAACAGGAAACCGAAGGGGTTGGCGGCGGCCGTGCTCGGAGCGAGGATGACGCCATTCTTCTGCCGCGAGCTCAGGTACCTGACCTCGACGTGATCGAACACCGTGGTACCGCGCCCGAAGATGAAGTCGACGTCCCCGGCGACCACGGAGTCGCGAATGTACTGCCGGGCCGTCACGCTGGCGGTTCTGGTGTGGGCGAGGAGGGAATCCTGATTGCCGAGCACCTGGATGTCCTCGTAGACCTGCCGGTCACCGGCCGCGGTCAGGGCCACCGCGGACTGGTTCCCGCTCGGGTAGGTGCCCTCGACATAGTCGTTCGCGAAGGTCAGGTTCGTGGCCTGGAAGTCGTCCGCGAAGGCGGCAAAAGTCGCGCTCCCGCTGGTGCCGTAGGTGGCCGAGGCGAGGTTCGGCGAGCAGGGGTTGGCGATGGTCCCGGGGGTCTTCGGCGTCGGGTTGGCGTGGTCGAACACGATCACCGTTTCGGCCGCGGTGGCAGCCGTCCCGAACAGCGTGATCGGTCCGGCTATGGTCGGCACGCACACCACCTCGCGATGCACGCCGGCACGAACGGCGATGAATGTCCGGGCACTACCCCCGGCAGCCACCGCGGCGTTGATGGCCGACTGCACCGTGGGATAGGCGCCCGCTGGATCAACCGTGTAGGTGGCGTCGCGCGCGCGAGTCGACGGGATCCGAGGCGGCGTCCAGCCCTGCAGATAGTCGGACGGCGTCAGCTTGTCGGCTTGCGCAGATGTGAGCTGTGGCCGGGTAGCGGTCGAGGTGACCTCGTTCGCAGCGACGGCTCTGGTGGAGCTGACAGCCCTGGTAGGCCTGACAGCGGTGGTCGAGCCGACATCGTCGGTCGAGGCGGCGGTGGCCGAGGTGGCCAGCGCGACAGCGATTCCGGCGGCAGCAAGGGAGCCAGTGACCATCCGGGGTACCGATTGGGGGCGCATACCCGCATTGTCCTTTTCGCCGGTCTGAAGGTTGCCTCAGCCGCGCCGGGTGACCTGCAGCTATCCCGGCTTTCCCAGCTTTTCGACGCTGCCAGGTTTTCGACTGCCAGGACGATGTCGCCGTCCTACCGTGGTGCCACACCACGCCCGGTGCGCGGCGAGCTGTCTAGGGTGCCGGGATGACACCACAGTCGTACCTGTCCGACCTGTTCTCCCTGGAGGGCCGAGTCGCCCTCGTGACCGGCGGCAGTTCGGGCATCGGCCGGGCCATCGCCGGGGCCCTCGCGCAGGCCGGCGCCAGTGTCGTGATCCTGGCTCGCCGTCCGGCCGAACTCGCCGCCACCGCCGATGCGCTGACCGGCGCCGGTTGCCAGGCAGCCTGGGTGAGCGGTGATCTCGGTGACCGTGACGATCTGCGCTCCGCGGCGCAACGGGCAGTCGAGGTGTTCGGCGAGCCGGACATCCTGGTCAACTGCGCCGGGATCAATCTGCGCCCGCCGCTGGGAGAGCTGAGCGAGGAGGTCTGGGACACCACGATGGCGGTGAATCTGACGGCGCCACACCTGCTCGGGCAGCGGTTCGGGCCGAGGATGGCCGAGCGCGGCTTCGGTCGGATCATCCACATCACCTCGCAGCAGGCACACCGGGCGTTCGTCCAGAGCGGCGCGTACGGCGTCTCCAAGGGAGCCCTGGAATCGCTGGCCCGTTCCCAGGCGGAGGCCTGGTCAGCGGACGGCGTCACCTGCAACACCCTGGTCCCGGGATTCGTGATGACGCCGCTCAACGCCCGGCTGTCCGACGATCCACAGAAGGTGGCCGCGCTCGCGGCCCGTACCATGATCGGGCGCAACGGCCAGGCCGAGGACTTCGCCGGAGCGGCCGTCTTCCTGGCGAGCCGGGCCGCCGCCTACGTCACCGGTCAGACGATCTTCATCGACGGCGGCTTCTCCGTTCACT
>JANNPJ010000832.1:0-6725 GCA_031400005.1 Kineosporiaceae bacterium
GAAGTCTTCCGGTGAACTCCCGCCGTAAAGGTCCGCCCGGCCAGGTTTCCGGTGAAGGTGGTGCTCGGGGTCCGGCCGGCAGCGTCGTTATAGGCGGTGGTCAGAGCGGTCCGAGCCGACGCTGCCGCGGCGTCAGCGACGTGAGTCACACCGCCACGAGTGCCTGGCGGGAATCCCGAGATCGAACTGGTGGCCCCAAGATCTCCGCTCAGGTTGGTGTTGCTGGAGTTAGCGATCGTTGTCCCGCTGAAGACCGAGTAGGTAGCGACGGTTCCCAAGGGCACTGCGGTGGAGGGTGCGACCGTGATGGTCAGGGTGCCGGTGTACTGCTGACCAGAGCTGTCCCTCGCCGTGTAGGTCACGGTGGCGGTTCCGGTGCCGGTCGTGGGGGCGGTGTACTGGATGCTCGTCCCGCTGATCGCGGCCGACCCGAGTGACGGGCCGCTCAACGAGACCAGACTGAGCCCGGTGCCCTTGTCGTTGGCCAGCACCGCGACCGTAATTGGGCTGCCAGCGACGACAGTGCTCGCCGTGTCATTCACGGCGACCGGTGTCACAGTAATGGTCACGGTCGCCACATTGGAGACTCGGGCGGCCAGGTCCGACACCGTGTAGGTAAACGAGTCCGGGCCGCTGTAATTGGCCGCCGAGGTGTAGACGACAATATTGTTATTCAACACATAGGTACCGTAAGCGGGACCCGAAATCATCGTTACCGCCCCGGCTGGGGCGAAGTCACCGCTGTCGTTCGCCGTGACACCGATATCTACCGCGGTGCCGGATACGGTCGTTTCGGAGTCTGCCCTGGCCAGCGGCTTCCGGCTGGCATTGAACGTCGGTTCGGCACTGGCATCAATCAATGTGCTGACAGCGTAGGAGCATTGGGCCGCTCCTGAGCAGGTCTGCCTGGCACCCGGCGACCAGGTCACCCGCACCACTACGCGGTAGAGTTCGAAGTAGGCCTCGGTACCGGTAGGCGTTTCGTTATCGCATTCGGCGTCGCCTTCTATCCGAACACACGTGCCGATCAGGGCATTGACGGTGTAGTTCTGGTTGTTCAGCGAAATAGCCTGCTGCAGCGGAACGGATACCGGCCCGGCGGTCCGGTACGCATGCCCATCGAACGTGGTCGAGCCACTACCCGTGAACGTCTTCGAGGCGTCAAGACCGGAATCAGCCCACTGTTGTGTTACCTGGGCTTGAGTCCGCCCAAACACCAGCGGGCTGATCTTGGTCGTCAGGTCCGCCGTCGCGTTCACCGCGCGGATCTGCTCCATCACCTGGTTCGCCACGGTGATCGCACCCTGGCGACCGCTCACGGCGGACGAGGTCGTCATCGCACGGATCATGAATGCCCCGCCGGCCATCAGCACGAAGCTCATCAGCATCAGGGCGACGATCACCTCGACCAGGGTGAACCCCTGGTCGGCGTCCGTAACCGCCGTACCTGCGCGTCTTCTGGCCATCAGGGTCAGATCTCCGTCCGGAACTGTTCAGCGCCGGGACGACCGCGGCGACACTGAGGAGCACTAAGAGGTTCGTGGGATTCGACGAATACGTTCGTTCCCGGGTCCCGCAATTAGCCGCGGGACCCGGGAGCACTACTCAGCCGAACGTGGACAACAGCGCAGCACCGTCAACTCAGGGGCACGCGCCAGCCGAAGCGGTCACCGTCTTGAGGCCACCGTTGAGGCTGTTATAGGTGTAGCCCAAGGTTGGCGCCGAGCCCTTGGCATTCGTGCCCGTGATGCAGTAGCCGGCTACCACATCGGTGCCGGCTGCCACGGTGCTCGCGTCCCTCAGCAGCACCGTCGCGAATGCGTTGCCATCCGATACCTTGATGACGGTGGTGCCGATAGTGACGTCCGCGCCAGCCAGGGAATCCGCGGGGTCCACGTACGTCTGCGTGTCGGTGGCGGCCGTCTCCATCTCGGCGGCGATGGACTTCAGGTCCGCCTTGGTCGAGGCATCGACCGCCTTCTTGCGCTGGTTCAGGAAGACCGGGATCGCGATCGCGGCCAGGATGCCAATGATGATCATCACGACCAGGAGCTCGATCAGGGTGAAACCCCGGTCGTCGTCCTTGTCCCGGATAGCCTTGTGAATACGAGCGAGCATTAAGTGCCCCTTTCTGAAGATGCTTAGCAACCTGACGAATCGAGCGCTACACACTCGATGAAAACGATTGCGCTACCGTTCCGGGCGCTCAAATCAGATCCGGATCAGAAAATCGCGAACGAGTAGTCGCACTACCGACTCAGGGGCATCTGTTAGACGGGGCATCTGTTAGGCGCTGTGCCAGTAGCTGTCTTGAGACCGCCGGCCAGACTGTTGTAGAAGTATCCATTGGTGGCGTCCGAACCCTTGGCATTTGTTCCGGTGAGGCAATAGCCGACGATGGTGCTGTTCGCCCATGCGGCCGCGTCACTGGTGGCGAACCTGGCCGTCGCACTCGTAAGCGGCACAGCCGAGATGACATTGCCCATGGTGATGGCGATGGTGCTGCTGCCGACAACGAGGCTCGCGGACGTCGCTGCGTTAGTTGTCACCATCGGATACTGCTGATTATCCGTGAATGCCGTCTCCATCTCGGCTGCGACGGTTCGCAGGTCCGCCTTGGTCGAGGCATCGACCGCCTTCTTGCGCTGGTTCAGGAAGACCGGGATCGCGATCGCGGCCAGAATACCAATGATGATCATCACGACCAGGAGCTCGATCAGGGTGAAACCCCGGTCGTCGTCCTTGTCCCGAATGGCCTTGTGAATACGAGCGAGCATCGAGTGCTCCTTCTGCTAAGACAGTGCCGCCGATGAAGTGAGCACCACCTGGTCCGATGACCTGGCGGGACTCGATAACAGGAGAGGTATCGGGCGTAGTCGCCGAGCACTTGAGGCGCCGATCGCTGAGCGTGGTCACGTTCACCCGGTCGGCTCAAAGCCGTGATCTGACCGATGACTGGTCGGCGCGACGACGCAGCCCGGACGGTGAACGTTCGCACCGTCCGGGCCTACGCAGAGCTTGAGTAGCGACCGGCAACGAGGAACTCTCGGCGTGGTCGCTCTTAGTTGATGAGCTTGAAGACCCCGAAGATGGGCATGTAGAGGGCGACGATCATCGCGCCGATGATGGAGCCCAGGACGGCGATCATCAGTGGTTCGATGATGCTGGTGAGCGCCTCCGTGGTGGCCTCGACCTCCTGGTCGTAGAAGTCCGCGATCTTCTCCAGCATGGTGTCCATCGCGCCGGTGTCCTCGCCGACGGCGAGCATCTGCACCACCATTGGCGGGAACACGGTGTGCTCGGACAGCGGGCCGGCCAGCGACTCACCGCGCCGAACACTCTCCTCGACCGCCCGCGAGGCATCCCGGATCACCACGTTGCCGGATCACCACGTTGCCGGCGGCCTCACCGACGATCTCCAGGCTGCGCAGGATCGGGACGCCGGAATGCAGCATGGTGCCGAGGTTTCGGGAGAACCGGGCAATGGCTACCTTGCGGAACAGATCACCGAAGATCGGCACCTTGAGCTTGAGCGGATCGATGAACTGGCGAACCTTCTCCTTATCCCTGATCCGGTTCCAGCCGATCATCGTCGGAATCGCAGCGATCACGCCGATCGGCGCCGCGATCTTCATCGCGGCGGACATCCACACCAGCGCCTTCGTCGGCGCCGGCAATTCACCACCGAGCGAGTCGAACATCTTGGTGAAGACCGGCACGATGAACAGCAGCATCCCGACCACGGCGATGATCGCGATGATGAACACCACCACCGGATAGGTCATCGCCGATTTGATTTTGGCGCGGAGCTTGACCTCCGCCTCCATGTTCTCGGCAATCTGCAGCAGGACCTTGTCCAGAAATCCGCCGACCTCGCCGGCCCGGCACATGTTGATCATCAGTGGCGGAAAGACCCTGGTGTGCTTGGCCATTGACGACGACAGCGCGGCGCCGCCTTCGACGTCCGTACGCACTTCAACGAGAACCTTTGCCAGTCCCACACTTTCGGTCTGCTCGGAGAGAATGTTCAGCGCGCGCATCAGCGACAACCCGGAATCGATCATCGTGGCGAACTGCCGGCTCATGATCGCCAGGTCTTTCAGGCCGACCTTGTCGCTGCCCGGGAGCTTGATCTCCATGGACATGCCCGCATTGGCCTGCTTGATTTTGAGCGGGGCATAGCCCATTCCGCGGAGCTTCTGGACGAGCGCCGCCTCGTTCGGCGCCTCCAGTTTGCCTTTGATCAGTTTGCCTTGTTTGTCCCGGACCGAGTACTCAAAGGTCTTGGACTTAGCTTTTGTGGCGGTAGCCATTTTCGGATCTCCTACACGCGACCGGTCAGGCGCTTGAAGTCGTCCACGTGGTGGCACTTCTCCAAGCCGTGTTCGAACGTGATCCTTTTCGCCTTGACCAGATCGGCCAGGTTCTGGTCCATCGTCTGCATCCCGTGCTGGGCACCGGCCTGCATGGACGAGTAGATCTGATGGGTCTTGCCCTCGCGGATCAGGTTGCGGATCGCCCCGGTGGCGAACAGCACCTCGGTGGCGGCGACCCGGCCCTTGCCGTCCGACGTCTTGCAGAGGGTCTGGCAGACGATCCCCTGGATGGCGCTGGCCAGTTGGACCCGGACCTGCTGCTGCTGATGCGGAGGAAAGACGTCGATCACTCGGTCGATGGTCTGCGCGGCGTCCGAGGTGTGCAGGGTCGCGAAGACCAGGTGGCCGGTCTCGGCAGCGGTCAGCGCCACCGAAATGGTTTCCAGGTCCCGCATTTCGCCGACCAGAATGATGTCCGGGTCCTGCCGCAGCACATGCTTGAGCGCGGCCGCGAACGAGTGCGTGTCCTCCCCGACCTCGCGCTGGTTCACCAGGCAGGCCTTGTTCGAGTGGAGGAATTCGATCGGATCCTCGACGGTCATGATGTGATCACGTCGAGTTTGGTTGGCCTCGTCCACCAATGCCGCGAGCGTGGTTGATTTTCCGGATCCGGTCGGGCCGGTGACCAGCACCATGCCGCGCGGCAGCGCCGCCATCGTGGAGACCCGCGGGTTGATCCCCAGTTGCTCCAGCGACTTGATCTCAAACGGAATCACCCGGAATGCAGCGCCGAGCGATTCTCGCTGGCGGTACACGTTGACCCGGAACCGGGAGGCGCCGGGCATCGAATAGGCGAAGTCCAGTTCCAGATCCTCCTCGAAGCGCTCGCGCTGCTTCTGGGTGAGGATCGCGTAGAGGACTTTCTGCACCTGTTCCGGCGTCAGCCGCTCCTGATCCGGGATCGCCTCGAGCCCACCGCGAAGCCGGATCATGGGTGGGGAGTCGACGGACAGGTGCAGGTCCGAACCACCGCTGTGCAGCAAGTAGCTGAGGGCGGCATGCAGGTCGAACTCGGGGGTCGGGCGATCCTCGACGAGCAGCCCACCCTGGGCCTGCGCCTGGGTAGTCGGCGCGGACTGCCGCTGCTGGGCACCGGGCGGTTGCGACGGGACGAGACCGGGCGAGGATGCCGGTTCGGGAGCCGCCCGCGGGGCGATCCGCGGAACCGCCTGCTGCGACCGAGCACTCGGCGCCAGACCTGGCGGCGGGCCTTGTGTTTGACCCTGATGCTGGGCTGAGTTGCGGGTCTGTCCCGGTGGCGTCGACTGATACCCGGCAGTGGGCTGACCCGGCTGGCCCGCGTGACCCGGCTGACCCGACCGACCTGGTTGACCGGGTTGACTCGACTGACCGGGTTGACCCGGCCGACCCGCACCCGCATGCCCCGGCTGACCCGCGTGGCCAGGCTGCCCGTGCGGCAAACCGGCGCGCTGGCCCCGGTGCGCGATCGGGTGCTCGGGTGGCCGAGTGGCGGGCTGGCTCGGTGCGTATCGGGGCGCCTGAGTCGGCTGACCGGCAAGCTGCTGCCCGGATTGCTGCTGCCCGGCCTGCTCGTAGGCGCTGGACTCGTAGGCGGCCGATTGCTGGGCAGCCGCAGCCTCCGCGTCGAACTCGAACCGCTCCGGAACGTACGATTCCTGCGCGGCGCGGCGCGAGCCCTCCGCAGGCCGCCGGCCGCCATCAACGGGGCGTGGCTCTGCGTCCCCCCGATGCTGCGCGCGGTTCTGCTCGCCGCTGCTCTCCACGTGGTCCTCCTTCGGGCCGGCACACGCCGGAGACGGGTTACGGTCCTATGTCGGCGTCCACCCATCCCCGCTTAAGCCCGCAGCCAGGCACGATCCCCGGGCCTACTCAGGTCACCGGCACGATCCCAGGTCGCGCCGGCCGGCGTCGGTGAGGACCTCGACCAAAGGACGGACGTGGACGAGTGGTGGGGCCACTCGGGCACGCAGATCACCGGCATACCTGCAGGAGGAGGTGTTCGCCAGGCCCGTTGTGCGTGCTTGAGTGGCCCCTCGATGCCCGGTCTGCACAGGTCGCACCTGGCGCCCGGGGTCAGGCTGCCAGGGAGAGGGAGTATCCGATGGCGGGGGTAAGCAGGGCGACGCCGTAAATCATCGAACGGACGATCTCCGGCGGATGCAGCTTGAGGTCATGCAGGGCGTGGAACCCGCGATGACAGCAGTGCCAGAGCACCAGGCCCAGGGCCAGGCACACCACCAGCGCGACGATCGGGTTGGTGAGCAGGCCGTGCATGCGTTCGTACGTGCCCTCGGCCCCACCGAAACCGCCGAACGGCACCAGCAGTCCGAAAACGATGACCAGCACCGGCATCGTGAACACGGCGAG
>JANNPJ010000786.1:0-2913 GCA_031400005.1 Kineosporiaceae bacterium
CACCGCCTACCCGCTGGGCGATTCCATCACCTGTCCCGCCTCGTAGGGCGACCTGGAGCATCCGGCCTGTCCCCTCGCCCAGTGCCGGACTCAGCATAGAGTTCAGCACGCAGGCGCTTCGATGGTGCTCCACCCGCGTCCACGTCTCCGCCAACGCCCGATCCCGGGCTGTGGCCACCCGCTCTCAGTTTTTGCTGGCAACTACTTCGGTGGACACGCAACGTGACCGAGCTGGGGCTGGCGGTCGGGGAATACAGACCACTTGGCCCTGCGCTTGTTTCTGTGTCACCAGCCCCAAACTCGCTGGTCAGAGACCCTCTCGAACGGCCATAAACGTGGGTCTCGTTCGACGCCGCGGGACGACAGGGCGCCGACCGACCTGACCTCACCGCTAGCCCACGGCTAACTGATGGCTTTGGGCCCGGTGGCGCCTACCCCCCAGGCGTGAGGCCCAGAAGGAGCCCATAGGTGCGAACGGGGCCGAGTCGGTGGTGCCCGTGAAGTTTCCTGCACCTCGTCCGTCTTGTCCGTTGACAGCGATCTTCGGGGGTGGCTATCGAGGGCTGGAATCGCTGGCGAGGAGTTCGTCAAGCCGGGCAGCGATCGTCGAGAGTTCTGCTGGTGGCGCGGTGAAGGGAATCCGGGTGAACTGGGTGTGGGTGTGGTCGACGGAGAAGAGGGTGCCGGGTTCCAGTGCTAGTCCTGCTCGTGCGGCTCTGGCGCAGAAGTCGGCTGCGCTTTCGTGGTGAAGTCGGCACCAGAGGCTGAGGCCGCCGTCAGGGATTTCGAAGGTGATCGCGTCGTTCGGTGGCAGCTTCGCGGCGAGGTGGTCCCGTTGCTCTCGAAGGTGATGCACCCGTTGGCGCACGGCGTCATTCCTGTCCGACAGGAGTTCCTGTGCGACGAGTTGCTCGAGGGGTGGTGGCGTCAAGAGCGGAAAGTGGGGGTCCGCCTGCAGTCGGTGGGCCAGGCGTGCGGCGCAGCGAATCCACCCGATGCGTGAGCCTCCCCAGTAGGACTTGCTCAGCGACCCGAGGTTGACCACCCCGGGACCGAAGAGTGGCGCAGGCATAGGCCGGTTGGACAGGTTCAGTTCGCGTTGGGTCTCATCCACGCACAAGATCACATCGCGTGCGCCGGCCAGTCGGACCAGTTGCCGGCGTGCGCCGGCCGTCATCAGACTGCCGGTGGGGTTGTGAAAGTCGGGGGTGAGGTAGGCGAGATCGGCATTCGCGGATCGGAACACCTCTTCGACCTGAGTCCACTCGCCGTCGACGATGGGAATCGGAACGAGCCGCGTGGACGAGCGGCGCAGCAGGGCCAACGCCCCCGGAAACGTCGGCGTCTCGACGGCTATCCGGCGGCGCTTGTCGTGAACAGCTCGAAGGACGAGTTCCAGACCGGCCCGAGCACCAGACGTGACGATGATCTGCGACGGAGACGTCGGAACACCGCAGTCGGCGTATCTGGAGGCGATGAGTTCGCGTAACTCTGGCAGGCCTTGGTCGCTCAGCCCCGATCCGACGAGCAGTCTGGGCAGCGACGAACAGGCGCGGTCCACGGCCGCCAGGTACGCATCGTGTGGAGCGCTGGTGACCGCTCGGGTCAGATCGATCATGCCGTCCGTGCTCAGGGCCGCGGGGGTCCAGGGCGCCTCACGAGACCGAACGGCACCGGGCAGCGCCGCGTAGGAGCCGCTTCCGTGACAGGTCACCGCCCACCCGTCGAGACGTAACTGGGCCAGTGCCCGGACGATCAGCCCTCGGCTAACGCCTAACTGCGCGCTCAGCGCGCGTTCGGACGGAAATCTTGCGCCCACCGGAATGCGACCGTCCGCGATCGACATCCGGATCGCGGTGGCCACCGCGGCGGCCCCGCCACCGCTGGAGTCCGGGCCCGAGCTGATGGCGAGGTGGTCGAGTTTCATAGATCCACTTTGCCACAAGTGGATCTGCTGACCGCGGCTCTGAGCCCATACCGTCGGAGGGACCACTTGGCCGTTGCGGCCCTGACCCGGAGTTGACACATGCAGATCGCTATCGTCAGAGCAGGCGGGACGGGTGGGTCGCCGTCGTGAAAGGGCGCGACATCGGCGCAGCTGTCCTGGTCACTGCGATCTGGGGGGTTAACTTCTCAGTCATCAAACTCGGGCTGCAGAACGTCGACCCCTTCGTTCTGGCCGCTCTCCGCTTTCTCCTGTGTGCTGTCCCCGCAGTCTTCTTCGTCAAGAAGCCGGCCGTTCCCTTCCGCTTCGTCGTCTGGTATGGACTTCTCTTCGGAGTCGGTCTCTGGGGAGTCGTGAACCTCAGCATCGTCGCGGGACTCTCGGCGGGCATCGCGTCCTTGCTTCTCCAATTCAGCGCCCTGTTTACCCTGATCCTGGGTGCAATCGTGTTTCGAGAATCCATCACCCCATGGCAGTGGGGCGGGCTGGCCGTCGCCGGGGTCGGACTGCTGAGCACCGTATTGATCACTGATGGCTCGGTCACGTGTCTCGGCGTTGTGCTGGTCATTCTGGCCGCGGTGTCATGGTCGGTTGCCAACATCGTCCTGAAGAAGTCCCATCCGGATCACGTATTGGCCTTCCTGCTCTGGTCAAGCCTGTTCGCACCGTTGCCGTTGCTGGCGCTGGACGTTGCCTTCCACGGGTTCGACGGCCTGCGTGCGTTGCCTGATCAGCTCGACGGCATGACCATCCTGTCGATTCTGTTTCAGGTGTATCCCGTGACCATCTTTGGCTACTGGGTGTGGAACTCGCTCCTCAACCGGTACCCAGTGTCAGCGGTGGCCCCGCTTTCTCTCCTCGTTCCGGTCTTCGGCCTCGCCGGGTCGATGCTGATCTTTCACGAGGCCGTCCCGGCCGCAAAGATCATCGCGCTGGCTCTGATTGTCGGTGGCGTTGTCGTCGGGCTC
>JANNPJ010000815.1:0-16455 GCA_031400005.1 Kineosporiaceae bacterium
GTCTCGAAACGGCACCCACTTTGCGTGATGAAAGGGAGACCATGGCGAAGCTGCTGTACTCGGTCACGATGTCGCTCGATGGCTTCATCGCCGGCCCAGGCGGTGACATGTCCTGGCTGACCGAGCATCTCGGGCCCAACCCAGCGGTGCAGGAAATGATCGGCGAGATCGGTGCCCTGCTGGTCGGCAACCGCACGTTCCGGGGGGACGATCCGCACAAGAACACGGACAAGGAGGGCAAGGCTTTCGGTGGTGAATGGGAAGGGCCTCAGTTCGTCCTGACTCACCAGGCCCCGCCGAATCCGGTGCCGGGAGTCACCTTCGTCGGTGACCTCCACGGTGCGATCACCGCAGCGAAGGCCGCTGCGGGTGACAAGTACGTCAACATCCTCGGGGCTGATATCGCTCGTCAGTGCCTCCAGGCCGGCCTCCTGGACGAGATCCTCACCTGCATCGCACCTGTCCTGCTCGGCGACGGGGTCCGACTCTTCGATCACCCCGGCGGAACCAACGTCACGCTCGAGCGGATCGCCCTGACCCACGCGCCGAAAGCAACGAACATCCAGTTGCGGGTCGTCAAGTGAGGGCCGCGACGAGCGTGGTGAGGACCCTATTCACCTGTTGAGGACTCTGATTCACAGTTGAGGACCCTGATTCGAACAGGAAGGCAATGATGGCGACGTTCGTACTGATCCCGGGTGCCGGTGGTAGTTCCTGGTACTGGCATCGGGTAGCACCCTTGCTGCGCGCGGCAGGGCACAGCGTGGTGGCCGTGGACCTGCCGGCCGGTGATGACAGCGCAGGGCTGGCCGAGTACACCGACGTGGTCGTCGATGCCATCGGTGACCGCCGCGACCTGGTGATTGTCGGCCAGTCGATGGGCGGGTTGATTGCTCCGCTGGTGTGTCAGCGGCTGCCCGTGACCCTGCTGGTGCTGGTCAATGCCATGGTGCCGATGCCCGGTGAATCAGGTGGGCAATGGTGGGCCAACACCAGGCAGCCGCAGGCTCGCGCGCAGAAAGCGACCCGCGATGGGCGCCCGGTGGACTTCGATGTCCTGACTGACTTCTTCCATGACGTACCGCCGGAGGTCGTCGAGGAAGCCCTGTCCCAGGGCGAGCCCGCTCAGTCGGAACGGCCGTTTGAGAATCCCTGGCCATTGACGGCCTGGCCACAGGTGCCGACGAGGGTCCTGGGCGGGCGCGACGACCGGTTCTTCCCCGTGGGGTTTCAACGCCGGGTGGCACGGGAGCGCCTGGAGCTGGAGCTGGAGGAATTGCCCGGAGGTCATCTGGTGGCGCTGAGCCAGCCCGCCGAGGTAGCCGAGCGACTGCAGTTCCATCTCGAGCATTTGCTCGAACAGGCGAGCCCGACCTGACCCACGGCGGCCGTAGAGATCCATGACGAGCGCCTGCGGAGGACGGAACCCCCGGTGGGTGGTACTTGGTGAACGGGTATCGTCTCGGAGCATGGTGACTCGCCCCTCGACGCCCGCCTTGCGTGACTACACGCGCAGCGTGGCGATGGCAGCAGGTGAGGCTGTTTTAGGTGGCCTCTGGGTGCTGGCAGGTGAGCTGCCTACCAGGAGAAGGCGGTTGGCCCGGGTCGGCCTGACGGCCGCGATTGCCACGATCGGAGCCGTAGGTTCAGCTTTTCTTGAGTCTTCGACCGACGACGAGCGAGCCGACGACGAGCGAGCCGACGACGACGAGCGAGCTGACGACGAGCGGGTTGATGACCAATCACCTCAGCTCAACCCGCTGATCGTCGGTGTGGGTAGCGGGCTCGCGGCGTCCATCATGATCGGTTCCTCAGTGCTGCAGAAACGGTGGTTGGAGAGCCTGATCCGTCGCGGGCACGAGCATCCGTATCGATCCCTGGCCCTGCGAATGGCCGCCATCTCATTCGCCGGAAACCTGCCCGCTCGGCTGCTGAAGGTGCATGAAGCCCGTCGAAGTGCGGAAAGCGATGGCGACGACCGTCAAGATCAAAGCTAAGCGTCCGAGCGGCGTATTTTCCCGGGGGCGGAATATGTTTCTTTGTCCTGGTTGAGGCTGGTCGAACCCTGAGGCAGAGTACGCGAGGTCCCGTCGGACGTCCTGAACGGAGCGCTGTGCTCACCCGGACCGGCGAGAAGCGGCTCGTCCCGCTCGCCGACCCGAACCGTCGCTAGCCCAGACGTCGAAACCTCGTCCGTTCGCTCCGCTCAAGCTCCGGGCGGTACTCGCCGATGATCAGGGATGCCGCGCCCGGCGGGCGGTTGCTCGCCAACGCTTAGGGCACACGTAAGGGGACGGGCTTGGCAACTCACGTGATTCTTCTGGTCGATGACAACATCGATGACGTCACTCTGACGCTTCGGGCGCTCGACAAGTGCAACCTTGATGCGGACATCGTCGTGGCCCGCGACGGCATGGAAGCGCTGGACCTGTTGCTGCCCACCGACGGGAGCGTCCCCTTGCGCCCGAAGATGGTGCTGTTGGACATCAACATGCCCAGAATGAGCGGACTGGAACTTCTGCAGTTTCTGCGTTCTGACTCATCCACGAAATCGATTCCGGTGATCATGCTGACCAGCTCGGGAGAAGACCGTGATCTGATCGAGAGCTACCAGCACGGGGCCAATAGCTACGTGCAGAAGCCCGTTGACACCATCGAGTTCCTCGAAGCAGCGAAAGTCCTTGGCGTGTATTGGCTTTGGGTCAATCGCCAACCGAGCCTGGAATCGCATCGGTACTCCTGAGGACGGCGTCCTGGCCTGGCCGAATGAGGGCAAGAGCGGTGGCAACAATGGCGTCCAGCGGTTGCGAGCTGTCCAGGCTGCGTCCGGGTTCGTCCGGCTGCAACGGTTCGAGAGTCGAAAGCTGGCTTTCTAGTAGCGAAGATGGCATGTAGTGGGCACTGCGGTTTTCCATCCGCGCGGTGAGCAGGTCTGGTTCGGCGGTGAGGCAGAGGAACTGGGTCTGCGGGTGTCCGGCTCGCAGCCGGTCGCGGTAGCTGCGTCGCAGCGCCGAGCAGGTCACGATGCCGCCGCCACCGACACGTTCGCGTTCGCCGATCCAGGCCGCCACCTCCGCCAGCCACGGCCAGCGGTCCGCGTCGGTGAGCGGGTAGCCGGCGCGCATCTTGGCCACGTTAGCGGCCGGGTGGAAATCGTCGCCCTCGGCGAACGGCCAGCCCAAGCGCTCGGCCAGCAGGGCCGCGATCGTCGACTTGCCGGTTCCGGAGACGCCCATCACGACCGCCACCACGGGCTGAATCGCAGCGTCGGCCACCTCGGTCACCGGCCCGGGTCCGACATCCGGATGGAAGGCGGGGTTTCGGCCTTCTCGGACAATAGCTCGGTAATTTGCAGGATGCCACTGTGATCGTCCTCGCCGCGCCCGGTCCAGCGCATCGCGCCGAACAGCTGATCGACCACCGCCGTCACCGGGAGCGCGACCGACCCCTCTCGGGCCGCTTCGAGCGCGAATCCGAGATCCTTGTGCTGAAAGCTCGCCGACCCTCCCGGGGTAAACGAATGGCTCGACAGGAGTTCGCGTTTCACTTCTAGCGCGCGACTACCGGCGAGCCCACCGGCGAGAACATCCAGCAACTGGTCGATGTCCAGTCCACCGCGGGTGCCGAGAGTGAGGGCCTCACCGAGGGCGGTGAGCGTGGTGGCTACGACGATCTGGTTGCAGGCCTTGGCTAGTTGGCCTGCGCCGAGCGGGCCGAGGTGCCGAATGATCGACCCCATGGCATGCAGCGGGTCCAGCACGGCGGCGACATCCGGGTCGGCACCACCGATCATGATCGACAGCTTGGCGTCGCGAGCCCCGACGTCTCCGCCGCTGACCGGCGCGTCGACCACCCGGAACCCGGATCCATCGAGTTCGGTCGCCCACTGCCGAATCCCCACCGGTGACACGGTTCCCATCACGACGACAATCGCGCCGGGAGCGGCGGTGGAAAGGGCGCTGTCCGGGCCGGTGCAGACCTGCCGGACCTCGCTGAGGTCGGGCAGCATGGTGATGATCACCGAGGCTCCGTTGGCGGCAGCGGCGGGGGTGGCCAGCAGGCTGTAGTCGGTCCCGGAGGGCTCGGCACCCCGGCGAGCACTGCGGTTCCAGGCCCGGACGGCGAAGCCTGCCCGGGCGAGATTCTGAGACATCGGCAGACCCATCCGGCCGAGTCCGAGGAAAGCGATCGGGCTTGCCTGTGTGGTCATTTCGTCTCCGGGTTGAGTCGTGCCGCGAAGGCCGGGTGGGACGTGACCTCGGGGTTGGCGAGGTGGCTTGGCACTCGATGATCCCGTACGTCCAGGATCGCCCGGATCGCGCTACCCCCGTTCCCCAGCGCCAGCTCGTCCGTCCAGGCCAGCGAATGCGGACTGAGGACGACGTTTTCCAGTGCCAGCAGCGGGTGATCCGTTGGCAACGGCTCGCGCTCGAACACATCCAGGCCGGCGCCGCGGATCCGGCCTTCCGTCAGCGCGTCCACCAGGGCGAGCGTATCGACGATCGGGCCCCGGGCAATGTTGATCAGGACGGCGTCCGGTCGCATCAGCGAGATCATCCGGGCATCGATCAGGTGGAACGTCTCGGGCGTCAATCCAGCAGTGATCACGATGATGTCCGCCTCGGCCATCAGCGTTTCCACCTCAACCAGGCGGATGCCGCGATCCGCCGCCTCCTCGACCGTCCGAAACGGGTCACTGGCGAGGTTCTCGGTGCCGAATGGGCGCAGTAGGTCGAAGAGCTCGAAAGCAATATTGCCCAGACCAAGGACGCCGACCCGCCGCCCGCTCAGCCCGCGTCCCATGTACGACATCCGATCCTGCCAGCGCCCTTCGCGCACCAGCCGGTCCTTGGCCAGGACCTGATGCTCGAGGGCAAGGATCAAGGTCAGTGCGGCGGTGGCCACGGCGCGGCGCGCGCCGTCCGGGGTGATCGAGACGCCGACCCCGGCCGCCGTGCAGGCCGGCAGATCGACGGCGTCCAGGCCGACGCCGAAGCGGGCGAGCAATGCCGGCCGCTGCGGCCCGGAGACGGTCGCGGCCGAGATCGACGGTACCGCGAAGATGATCGCGTCGTAGCCGGCCACATGGGCGGCGGTCAGTTCGCCGTCGTCCGGTTGGAGGAATTCCCAGTGGACGCCGGCCGTCGTCAGCTCGTCGAGGCCGATGTCTCCCCAGGAGATCGAGCCGTCGGCCGCTCGCAGGTCAGCGGAGAGCCCCACCCGCCAGTCGGCCATCACAGCACCGCAAGTGGATTGACCGGTGACCCGGTGCCGCGAGGAACCACCAGCGGGGCGATGACCAGCAGGAACTCGTACCGTCCCGCTCGAGCACAGGATTGGGAGAGCGCCTCTAGATCGAGGTTGTCGAGCAGCGGGATCCCCAGCGCGGTCAGGGCCAGTGCATGGATCGGTGAGTGCACACCGGTGACCGGCGACGGGCGTGCATCGCTGTCGCCGTCCGCACCGAGGATGCTGATCTGCCGGGTCGCCAGCAGGGGCATCGCGTCGACGTGGAAGCCGGCGCTGGCGTTGTCGGAGTTCCATGGACCCAGCGCGGCCCGGCGGGCACCGTGCCCGGACCGCAGGAGCACGGCGTCGCCCGGGCCGATCGTGAAGCCGAGGGTCCGCTGCGCCAACTCGATGTCCTCGGCGTGGATCGCGGTTCCGGGTTCGAGCCAGTCGACGTCCCGGATCGCGGGCATGTCGATCAGCACACCGCGAGTGATCACTCCGGCGCTCATCGTCGTGACGGCGGCCCATTCGGACCCCTGCGAGCTGAACGCCTCGGTGCTCGACACTCCGCCGAACAGCTCGGACCGGTAGCCGATGTGGCAGACCGCGTCGAGATGGGTGATCGCCTTACCGTGGTAGTCCAGGCCGATGAAATCCTTGTGCGCACTGGGTTCGGGGGCCTCGTTGTCGCCGAGATCGACCATGTGATGCAGCGCCGGTTTGCCGTTGTCGACCGCTGGCCTGCTGTTGATCGGCAGAGCCAGGCTGACGGTCTCGCCCGCCTGGGGAAGGGACAACGCGTGTCTCACGGTCGCGCTGGTGATGTTCGCGAGCGCGCCGCGTTCGTTCACCCGCTGACCCGGGGCCCAGGTGCGGAGTTGATCAAAGAGTTCGCTGAACTCGGTTTCGGTGAGCAGCGGACCGTCGGCCGCTGGCCGCGCGGTATCGGCTGGGGATGATTCGGTCATGGGTAATCTCCTGCTCGTACCCGCGGTTCGTCAGGGGCGCCTTGTCAGCCCGCCAGGGGATGGCGATCACTTGCTAGGCTGGTCGGAACGTAGCATTATTTTGGACGCTTACCAATATGCTGGACGGCGCGCCCACTCTGGTGGGCCTGGAATGGAGTTCGAAGATGGCAACTGCAGCGACTGGTGACGCCAACCTGGTCCCTGCTGTGACCCGCTCCGCCGCGATCCTGTCGGCTCTGGCGGCAGCTGGGCGCACGCCACTGTCGGTGAGCGAGCTTGCTCGGCAGCTGGGTTTGCCGAAGTCCTCCACCGCGAACCTCTGTCTGGCGCTGGAGTCCGAGCGCCTGGTGACCCGCCAGGCCGGCGGCTACCTGCTCGGCCGTCGGCTGGTCGAACTCGGTGGCGCCTATCTGGCCAGCATCGATCAGATCCAGGAGTTCTACGCCTCCTGTCGCGAGCAGCCCAACATCAGCAAGCAGACCGCCCGGGTGGCCGTTCTGGACGGCCAGGACGTGCTGTACCTGGCTCGGTACGACGGGGTTCAGCCGATCCGGCTCACCGCCAACATCGGGGACCGATTCCCCGCGCACTGCACCGCAACCGGTAAGGCTTTGATGGCCCAGATGGAGCCGGTTGCCCTGGATGAGCGGCTTCGGGGCCGACAGCGGCTGGTCGCGCTCACCGAGCGGTCGATCACCGATCCCAGGCAATTGCGAGCCGAGCTGGAGCGAGTGCGGACCCTGGGTTATGCGATGGACGACGAGGAGACGACTCCCGGGGTGACCTGCATCGCGATCGCCGTGCCCGGCTTCCGGACCGACAGCGATCCGTTCGCGATCAGTGTCACCAGCGTGACGAGCCAATTGGACGACGAACTGCGCGGCCAGCTGTTTCGCGAGCTCACCGCGGTGGGATCGGCGCTGAGCAATCCGCTGCTGAACCCGAACGCCGCACGCTAGATCAGGTCACTTTTCCGGTGATCATGCACGGTTGCTCGCGTTGGGTGAGGCGTGCGGGCCCTCTCGGGATGATCTTGGCGCCTTGATGTGGCTGCCGGTTTTGACCTGGTGACTGGGTCGATACCGGCAGCTACTTCGCGGCTGATCGCGCCGAACGGTCCCATTTTCCCCCATCGGGGTGATCGGCGCGATCATGGGCCGTTCAGGCAGAAGTGACATAGCTGGTCCGGTTCGATGTCGGGTCGTGCGTGATCACGACCCATTTGGTGGCGGGTGCTGCACCAACTTTCGCGTGATCTTGCACGCTTGCCCGCTGCGGAGGGGGTAAGCGTGCATGATCGCTGGGATAGCAGGAGGGCAAGCGTGCGTGACCGCGGGGGGATGGGGTGCGGCGTTCATCCTTTTGGCGGCCGCAGGGGATTCGTTGGCAACAATGTCGACCAAGGCCTTGCCAGCCGGTTGTCATCCATCCATCATGTTGGACGACGGGATGTGATCTTGGCGTCCGTCGTGTTCTCTTCCCAACGATGCGGGAGTACGCATGGACCACCTCGCCGAGCACCCTGTGCCGGCCGTCCCGGACGCAGCGGCCCCACCGCTGATCACGATCCGCGGTGCCTGCAAGCGGTTCGGAGCCACGCATGCGCTCAGTGACGTCGATGTCGACGTGCGGGGCTCGTCCGTGCTGGCGCTGCTCGGCCAGAACGGGGCAGGCAAGTCGACCCTGATCAAGATTCTGGCCGGCGTCTTCCCGCTCGACAGCGGCCAGATCTCGGTCGGCCACGATCCGCTGGGCAGCCCGGCTGCCGCCGGTCGAATCTCCTTCATCCATCAGGATTTGGGCCTGGTGCCCGGTTTGTCGGTGGCTGAGAACGTCGCCCTCGGCTCCGGATACCCGCGCCGACGGGGCCTGATCGATTGGGCGAGCTCGCGAGAGCGGGCCGAGCGGGCCCTCGACCTGGTCGGCAGCGATCTCGATCCCCGGACCAAGGTCGCGGAATTGTCCCGGACCGAACGCTCCCTGGTCGCGATCGGTCGCGCACTCGTCGTCGATGCCCAGGTGCTGGTGCTGGATGAGCCGACGGCGAGCCTGCCGGTCGACGAGACCGACCGGCTGTTCACGGTGCTGCGTCGGCTGCGGGACAGCGGAATGGGCCTGATCTATGTTTCGCACCGCTTGGACGAGGTTTTCGAAATTGCCGACCAGGTAACCATTATGCGCGACGGCCGAGTGGTGTCGTCCGGGGCGATTGCCGACATCACGCCCGCCGAGGTGATCCGGCGAATCGTCGGCCGCACGCCGGTACCCGCGCCGCCACCACCGCCACCGGCACAGGTGCGTCCCGTCCTGGAGATGAAGGACGTCGTCAGTGAGCGGGTCGGCCCGGTATCGGTGTCGTTGCGCGCGGGGGAGATCCTCGGCCTGGTTGGACTCAGCGGGGCCGGGCAGGTGGAGCTGGGGCGTACTCTGATCGGTGCGCTTCGCTGTCACGGCGGCTCGATGGAGTTGTTCGGTAAGAACTTCCGGCCGCTGAGTGTGCCCGCGGCGGTCCGCGCGGGGATCGGCTTCGTCACCAGCAACCGGGCCGAAGAGGGCCTGGCCATGCCGCTCACGGTGACCGAGAACCTGCTGCCCAATCCGGCCCTTCGCGGCCTCCGGCCGTGGCAGTTCCGGCGCAATCGCCAGGAATTGGAACAAGCCCGAGCCCTGGTGTCCGAATTTGGCGTCCGGCCGGCCGATCCGGCTCTGATCGTGTCCGCACTCTCCGGTGGCAACCAGCAGAAGGTGATCCTGGGCCGGTGGTTGTCCACCGACGCCAAGGTGCTCGTCCTGGAAGAACCCACCGCCGGTGTCGATGTCGGGGCAAAGCATGAACTTTACTCGCTGCTTGATCAGGCGCTAGCCCGCGGGGTCGCGGTACTGCTGATCTCGACCGACTACGAGGAGGTAGCCCACGTGAGCCATCGTGCTCTGGTCTTCAAGGATGGACTGATCGTCCGCGACATCCCGCGCAGCGAGCTGAGCGTGCAGACACTCGTCGCGTACGCGTCAGGAGCTGCGGCATGAGCACGACCACCTCGCCGCGGCAGCGGTTGGCCGGCGGATCCTTCATCGGCACCTACGGTCTGCTGACGCTCACCGTGCTGATCTTCGTAGTGTTCGCGTTGCTGCTGCCGGACACCTTTCCTACCGGTGCGAACATCAAGTCCATCCTGACGAACCAGTCGATCCCGGCCATTCTGGCTCTGGGCGCGACGATTCCGATCGTCACCGGCCGCTTCGACCTGTCCATCGGGTACGGCATCGGGCTGGCCCACGTGGTGATGATGTGGCTGATCACCCAGCACGCGATGTCCTGGCAACTGGCGGCGCTTCTGGTGATCGGTGTCGGTGTCATCGTTGGGTTGTTCAACGGTCTGCTCGTGGAGTTCGCCCAGATCGACTCCTTCATCGCGACTCTCGGCACCGGCAGCGTGCTCTACGCCCTCACCGGCTGGATCACCGGTGGTGGTCGGATCGTCCCCGGGATCACGGGTTTGCCGCCGGCCCTCACCGACCTGACCAACAGCTCACTGCTGGGGCTACCGGTCACCTTCTGGTACGTGGTGGCCCTGGTCGTGCTGCTGTGGCTGGTGCTGGAGCACCTTCCGCTCGGCCGGTACCTGTACGTCGTCGGCGCGAACCCCCGGGCCGCCGAACTCGTCGGCATCCCGCGACGGCGCATCGTCATCTACGCGTTCGTCGGCTCCGGTGTGGTCACCGCCTTCGCCGGTGTGCTGCTCGCGGCGCAGCAGCAGATCGGTGATCCGAGCGCGGGAAACTCCTATCTGCTGCCCGCTTTCGTCGGTGCATTGCTCGGCTCGACGACGATCAAGCCCGGCCGGGCCAACGCCGTCGGAACGCTGGTGGCGGTTGCTGTGCTGGCGATCGGGCTGTCCGGCCTGCAGCAGGAGGGGGCCGCGTTCTGGGTCACCCCGCTGTTCAACGGCCTCACCCTGCTGGCCGCGGTGGGTCTGGCCGGATTCGCCGCCCGACGTCGTCAACGCGCCGGTGCCGTCGTCGGGGCGGCCGGGCGACCGCCGTCCTCAACCGACTCGGCCACCCCCGTTTCCATCCCCAGCTGAACACCGCTACTCAAGCACGCTGATTAATCCGCGCACTCCTTCGCGGATCCCCGCAACGGCACGTCTTTGGTCGCCGCGGAGCGACCGCTCAACACCAGGAACCAGTGAGGAACCTCATGAGTACATCCCGTCCTGCCCGGATTTCGGCGATCGCGATCGCTACCGTGACGCTTTGCGTGACTGCGGGCTGCTCGCGCGGATCGGACACCACCGTGGCCTCAGCCCCGAGTGCCGCCGCCGCGAGCGGTTGCAGCGCCGAGGTTGCGACTGCCTCGGCCGCTATCAAGACCGCCACCGACGTCAGTGCGCCCTGGACCGGTCCGACCACCGGGCCGGTCGCCACCGCGGACAAGCTGATCGTGTACGTGGCGCAAACGATGACCAACCCGGGCGTCGCCGGTGCGGCCAAGGGAGTCCAGGACGCCGGGGCGGCGATCGGCTGGAAGGTGCGGGTGATCGACGGGCAGGGTGACCCGGCCGGCATTGCCGCCGCGTTCGGTCAGGCGCTCGCGCTGAAACCGGCCGGCATCGTGGTTGGCGGTTTCGACCCGAGCACCATCTCGGCACAGATCGAGAAGGCCGACGCCGCCGGGATCGCCGTCATCGGCTGGCACGCCAAGGGCGAGCCGGGCCCGAGCACGTCACCGAAACTGTTCACCAACATCACCACCAAGGTCTCGGACGTCAGCGAGATCAGCGCACAGTGGATCATCGCGAATTCCAACGGCAACGCCGGAGTCGTGGTGTTCACGGACAACTCGATCCCGTTCGCGGCGGGCAAGGCGAAGATGATCGAGGATGCCCTGGCGACGTGCAGCGGCGTCAAGGTGCTGCAGGTGGAGAACATCCCGATCCCGGACGCCGGTGCCCGGACCCCGCAGTCGTTCTCCTCGCTGGTTTCCAAGCTGGGCACCAAGTGGACGCACTCGGTGGCGATCAATGACCTGTACTTCGACAACGCGGCCACGCCGTTGCGAGCCGCCGGAAAGTCCGGCACCGGAGCGCCGTTCAACGTCGGCGCCGGTGACGGTTCGGCTGCGGCCTTCCAACGGATCGCCAGCGGTCAGTTCCAGGCAGTGACGATTCCCGAGCCGTTGGCGGCCGAGGGCTGGCAGATCATCGACGAGTTCAACCGGTCCTTCAGCAAGGAGCCGGCCACCACCTACGTCCCGCCGGTGCACGTGGTCGATGCCAGCAACGTCGGCACCAGCACCACCTGGGAGCCCGCCAACGGCTACCAGGACATCTACAAGAAGATCTGGGGCAAGTAATCCGTGACCGCGATCGTCACCGTCTGTGTGCCGCTCAGCTTCGATCCCACAGCGGCGATCGAGGCGGCGGCGCGCAGCGCGGGTCATCAGGTGTCGGTCCGCTACCGACCGGACCTCTTGCCACCGCAGCGGTTCGTCTCCGATCACCGCGGCCCGGACGGCTTCGTCCGCGCTGCGGCGGGTGAGCGGGAATGGCAGAGCCTGCTGTCGCAGGCGAGCATCGCGTTCGGAATCCCCGGCGACGATCCGGCCGGGCTGGCCCGGCTCGCGGCGGTAGCGCCCGGATTGCGGTGGGTTCAGGGCACCGCGGCCGGTGCGGGAGAGCAAGTGGGAGCAGCTGGGTTGTCGCCCGCCGTCCTCGATCGGCTGCTGGTCACGTCGGCGGCGGGGGTCCACGCGGTTCCGCTGGCCGAATTCGCGATCTTCGGCCTGCTCGCCCTGGCTAAGGACGTCGACCGGTTGAACGAGGCGAATGCTGCTCGGGAATGGCGGCCACGCTGGCCGATGCGACTGCTCGCCGGAAGCCAGGTAGTGATCGTCGGCCTCGGCGGCATCGGGCGCCAAAGTGCGCTTCTGGCTTCGGCTTTCGGGGCTAAAGTGATCGGAGTGCGCAGAAGGGTGGACGGCGACCTGCCGCCCGGCGTGGACCGGATCGTCGGCCTCGACCAGTTGGCGGAGGTCCTGCCGGTCGCCGACTCGGTGATCGTGACCCTGCCGGGTACGACGCAGACCCGGGGGTTGTTCGACGCTTCGTTGCTGCGTCTGCTGCCGGCCCACGCCACCCTGGTGAACGTGGGACGAGGTATCGTCGTCGACACGGCTGCGCTGGTCAGTGCGCTCGACGCGGGTGCGCTTCGAGGTGCGGTGCTCGATGTGGCCGACACCGAACCACTTCCACCGGGTTCACCGCTGTGGCATCGGCCGAACGTCATCATCAGCCCGCACACAGCGGCCATGACGATCGATGAGGATGACCGGCTCACCGCGCTGTTCGCCGACAACCTCTGTCGACTGCTCGACGGGCGCCAGTTGCGCAACGTCGTCGACATCACCACCGGGTACTGACGGGAGTCACGAAAACGATGTCTCATCCGCTCTTTGATCTGGAAGGCAGGACGGCGCTGGTCACCGGTTCCAGCCGGGGGATTGGCCGGGCGCTGGCGACCGGGCTGCTGGAGGCCGGATGCACGGTCGTGCTCAACGCCCGCAGCCCGGAGCAACTGCGGCGAACGAGCGAGGAACTTGCGGTGGATTTCGGTGCGGCGGTGCGCAGTGTCGCCTTTGACAACACCGATCCACATGCGGTGGCCGAGGCCATCGCCGACATCGAGTCGTCGATTGCACCGATCGACATCCTGGTGAACAACACCGGTGCGCAGCACCGCACGCCTTTCGTCGACTTCACCGATGCCGACTGGCAGCGGCTCCTGGACACCAATCTCACCAGCGCCTTCCTGGTCGGTCGGGAAGTCGCCCGGCGGATGGCCCCTCGCGGAGCGGGGAAGATCGTCAACATCTGTTCCCTGCAGAGCGAGGTCGCCCGTCCCGGGATCGCCGCGTACTCGGCGACCAAGGGCGCGCTGAAGATGCTGACCAAGGGCATGTGTGCCGATCTTGCACCCAGTGGAATCCAGGTAAATGCCATTGGCCCAGGCTATTTCGCCACCGAGCTGACGGCGGCGCTGGTCAGTGACGAGAAGTTCAGCGCATGGGTGAAGAGTCGCACCCCGGCTGGGCGATGGGGTGATGTGAAGGATCTGATCGGCGCCTTGATCTTCTTGAGCAGCCCGGCGTCGGACTTCGTCAACGGTCAAATCCTTTACGTCGACGGCGGAATGCTGTCGGTACTCTGAACTCCAAGGAGAAATGATGCTGGCTTGCGTCGCCCATGGGGCCCGGGATTTGCGGATCGAGGACCGTTCGGAAGGTCCACCGCTGCCCGGAACCATTGCTGTTGACATCGATTACGGCGGCATCTGTGGTTCGGACCTGCACTACTACCACCGTGGCCGGGTGGGGGACTTCGTCCTCCAGGAACCGCTGGTGCTCGGTCATGAGGTGGTCGGTCGGGTACGGGAATTAGGAGCGGACGTCGAAGGTCCAGCGGTTGGTTCCGCCGTCGCTATCCATCCCGCCACCCCATGCGACGAGTGCCCGGAATGCCGTGATGGCCGCCGCAATGTCTGCCGAAACACCCGATATCTCGGCAGCGCAGCAAGGTTCCCGCACGTCCAGGGTGGGTTCTCCAGGATCCTCACGGTCCGCGCGGAGCAGGTCGTCCCGCTACCGGAGGGCCTGTCGCTGCGTCGCGCCGCGGTGGCCGAACCACTGTCGGTGGCGCTGCATGCCGTGAACCGGGCCGGGGACGTCACCGGCCTCCGCGTGCTGGTCACCGGTGCCGGGCCGATCGGTTGCCTGGTGGTGGCAGCCCTCGTCGCGGGCGGTGCGGCCGAGATTGTCGTCAGTGATCTCGTCGACGAGGCGCTGACGGTGGCGATGGCTTCGGGGGCCACCAGTGTCGTGCGGGCCGACCGTCCGCCGGACAAGAGTTGGCCGGAGGACGTCGACCTCGCCATCGAGGCCTCCGGGTCACCGGCCGGGCTGCGGTCGTGCATCGAGCGGGTCCGACGCGGCGGAACCGTCGTCCAACTGGGTCTGCTTCCGCCGGGGGACACCGCTTTTCCCGGGAACCTGATCGTGACCCGGGAGATATCCCTGGTCGGCGCGTTCCGGTTCGATCGCGAGTTCCAGCACGCGCTGGACCTGCTCGCCGCCGGCCTGGACGTCGACCCGATCCTCACCCACGTGCTGCCGCTGTCCGAGGCGGTGGCAGCCTTCGACCTGGCGGGGGACCGGACGCGCGCCTGCAAGGTACTGCTCGATTTCCGGCCCGCCTAGATTGGGTGGCATGAATGTCAGGACTCCGGAGAACGCGTCGATTGCCTTTGCCCGGCGATGGATGGAGCGGCTGAACCAGCGGCACCCGTGGAATCACAACGAGCACTTCCACGGCTGGATCCTGCGCAACCTGCCAGATCGTCGCCGTCACGCACTGGACGTCGGCTGCGGGTCCGGCGTCCTCGTGGAGACGTTGGCCAGGAGCTTCACCCAGGTCACGGGTGTCGATGCGGACAGCGGCATGGTCGAGGCGGCCCGCCGGCGGATAGCGACGAATACCCGGGCGTCCGTCCACCGCAGCGACGTCGCCGACTTCGCCCCAGCTGCCGAGGAAGGCGCGTTCGACCTGATCACGATGGTGGCGGTCCTGCATCACCTGGACCTGGACGCGACCTTGGAGCGGATCCCCGGCCTGCTCGCACCCGGCGGGCGCTTGCTCGTCGTCGGCCTCGCCCGGGTGGATTCACCGACGGACTGGATGATCGACCTGGTGTCCGTCGCGCTGAACCCGCTGGTCGGCCTGATCAAGCATCCTCGGGCTGTTCGTCGTCCCTCGTCTCCGGCCCGTCCGGCGCCGGTCGGGCCGGTCATGCCGATCAGGGACGCGACTCTCACGCTGGCCGACGTGGGAACGGCAGCCACGGCAGCTCTACCCGGATGCTCGCTCCGGCGGCGCCTGTTCTTTCGCTACACCCTCCGATGGGACAAGCCGCTCTCTTAGCCGTCAGTTCTGATAGCTGTCAGCGACGGTGTGGAAGGCGGCCTGACATAGGGTCGGCAGTGCGTCAAACCCGGCCATCCGGCGTCACCCTGAGGGTGGCCCGCGACGAGAGGAAAGGGACCAGCGATGCGGACCTGGCTCACGGAACAGCTCGGAGTGCCGGTTCCGGTGGTGTGTGCGCCGATGGCGGGGGTGGCGGGCGGGTACCTCGCGAGCGCGGTTTCCGCCGCCGGCGGGCTCGGGATGATCGGAGTGGGCGCCAAGACCGCCCCGGAATGGATCACTGAGCAAGGCCGGATCGTCGCGGCGTCCGGGCGTCCCTTCGGGGTGGGGTTGCAGGCCTGGGCTCTGGAACGCGCGCCCGCCCAACTCGACGCGACCCTGGAGATCGGTCCGAGCCTGGTATCGGTCAGTTATGGCTCATATGCGCCCTACCTCAAGCGGATCCAGCAGGCCGGGATTCTCGTCGCCACCACTGTGGGCACCCTGCAGGAGGCTCGCGCCGCGGTGGACGCCGGGGTCGACGTCGTGGTCGCCCGCGGCAGCGAGGGTGGGGGTCACGGGCGCAACGAGGTCGCGACCCTTCCATTGCTGACGGCGGTCCTGGACCTGGTCTCGATCCCGGTGCTGGCGGCCGGTGGTGTCGGGTCCTCACGCGGGCTGGCGGCAGTGCTGGCGGCCGGTGCTGCCGGTGGGTGGGTCGGGACGGCGTTCCTCACCTGTGTGGAGGGGATGGGCTCGGCGGCCGGTCGTTCCCGGCTGATCGCCGCCACCGACACCGACACGGTGTACGGGCAGGTTTTCGACCTCGGCAAGCGAGCCGACTGGCCCGCCGAGTTTGGCGAGAGAGCCCTGCGCAACGCGTTTTTCGACCGTTGGGTCGGGCGGGAGGTGGAACTCGCTGCCGATGCCGAGGCCGCAGCCTTCTATTCCAGGGCCGCGGCTGCGGAGGACTACGACGTCGCGTGTCTGGACGCCGGGCAGGGCGTGGCGCTGCTGCGGGCGGAACATCGCGCGGCTGAGGTGGTGGCCGAATTTGCTTTAGCAGAAAGCCATTTGCGGCGTGCGGCGGGACTGACGAGGGCTGTCGACGGCTATCAGGCTGATCGGGTGGGTGAGCCAGATCGGGCGAGCGAAGCAGTCGGGGACCCTGCTGTGGACGGTGGCCGGAATCGTGACCGCGATCCGGGAGGCCGGGCGCGGCAGGCCAGACCCCGCGACGTCTTGGGGCGGCCCTTGCCGTATGGGCGATCATCGCCAGCAACTTTGCTGCTTTCTGT
>JANNPJ010000824.1:0-7722 GCA_031400005.1 Kineosporiaceae bacterium
TGAAGCTGATCCCGCGCACGGCGTGCACCTCGCGCGCCAGAAGCATGAAGGGCGAGCGCTAGAGGAAACGGTGCTGGTTGTCCTTGCTGCCCGCCGGTCGCCCGGACGCGAAGACCCGGTACGTGACGTGCAGGTTGTCGACGATCACGGTCGGCCGGAGGCCGACGGTGGAATCGGTTGTCAGCGGACGGCTCCGGTCCGGTCGAGGGTCGGTTGGGTCGGTGGGGGCCGCAATCTGGACGGCGGCACCGTTGCTCTCAGTCACGCCCGTACAGTCCTTCGGCTCGCCAGAAAAAGAGGAATCCTGCCACGAACATCACCACACCCCAGATGATGCCCAACTGCCAGGTAAGGGCATCCGCATGCACACCCTCCAGGCCGCGGTCGCGGCTGAGCAGAGCGTCCCGGACCAGGGTGATGTAGACGTTCACCGGGTTGATCTTCAGAACTGTTGTCAGCAGGCCGTCGCCGCTGAACTTTTCACTGACCGCGAAGAAGATACCGCTGACGTAGAACATCAGGCGGGTGATGAACGGAATCAGCTGAGCGACGTCCCGGACATGGATGGTCAACCGGGCCGCGAAGAACGCCACTCCGGCGCAGAACAGCGCCATCAGGAAGTACGCCGGGAAGATCATCAGCCAGCGCACCGAGATCGGCTCGCCGCTGAACATCACGATCGCGCACATCACCAGCATCACCGGGCCCAGTGCGAACAGTTGCTGGAGCACCGAGGCGATCGGCAGCACCGCCCGAGGGAAGTGCAGGGTGCGGACCAGCCCTCGGTTATTGATGATCGACTTAGCGCCGTCGGAGAAGCACCCGGAGAAGAAGGCGAAGGTGAAGACGCCGGTGACCAGGAACGGGATGAAGTGGTCTGGCCGGTTCGGGTTCGGCACGATCACGCCGAAGACCAGCCCGTAGACGGCCGCGTTGATGCACGGCAGCAACACGATCCAGGCGGCGCCGAGCCGGTCGGCCTCGTTCTGCGCCCGAAACCGGGAGCGGGCCAGTTCGGCCGCGAAGTACCGTCGCTCCCAGAGCTCCCGCACGTACACAGTGAAAGGTGGCCGGCCACCGAGCTCCGCCAGGCCGTGCGCGGCCGCCAGCGCGGCCGCGTCCGCCCCCGAAGGCGTGGTGGTGGTCATTCGTTCTCCTCGGCTAGTCATAGTCGTTCCACGGTCGGCAGGTCGGGCATCGCCCCGCGGGTGTCAAGGAGTAAGGGTGCCAGTCGGCCGAGCACAGTGAGGTCGTACATCGAGTGACGTTGCAGTAAGACCGTAATGTCCGCCTTCTCGACTGCCTCTTCCAGAACGGCGACCCGCTCCAACGTCAGCCCGTCGATCGACCAGATCGGGACGAACGGGTCGTGGAAGAGTACCCGGGCGCCCTGGCCGGCCAGCTTCTGGGCGATTGGGCCGGCGGGAGACTCGCGCTGGTCGGAGATGTCGGCTTTGTAGGTGACGCCCATCAGGAGCACGGTCGAGCCCCGCAACGGTTTGGCCAGGTCGTTCAGTGCTTTCTGAATCCGGTGCACCACGTAGCCCGGCATCCCGTTGTTGATCTCTTGTGCCAGCTCGACGAACCGGAACGGATAGCCCAGTGCCGACTGCACTTGGTAGGACAGATAGTTGGGATCGATCGGTATGCAGTGCCCGCCGACGCCCGGGCCCGGGTAAAAAGGCTGGAAGCCGAACGGCTTTGTCGCGGCACACCGGATGACGTCCCAGAGGTCAATGTCCAGTTCGTGGCAAAAACGGGCCATTTCGTTCACCAAGGCGATGTTGACATGGCGGTAGGTGTTCTCCAGGAGCTTAGCCATCTCGGCCTCGCGGGTACCTCGAGCCGGAACCACCTGGTCGACTATGACCTGATAGAAGGCAATTGCCCGCTGGGTGCACGCCGCGGTGCTGCCACCGATCACCTTCGGAGTGTTACGGAATCCGTACGTCGGGTTCCCTGGGTCGATCCGCTCCGGGGAGAAAGCCAGGAAGAGATCGGTGCCGACGCGTAGTCCGCCTTCCTCCAGTCGCGGGCGCAGCAGTTCTTCGGTCGTCCCCGGGTAGGTGGTGGATTCCAGGACGACGAGAGTGTCGGCGGTGACATGGTTGGCAACCGTCGCGATGGCCGTGAGAACCGGGTCCAGGTCCGGTCGGCCGTCGTCGGCCAGCGGCGTCGGGACGCAGATCACCACGGTTTTGGCCGACGCGATCACCGCCGGGTTGGTCGTCGCAACGAACCCGGAAGCCAGCATCGCCTCGACATCGGCGTCCGACAGGTCGTCCACGTGCGAGCGTCGCTCACCGAGGGTGGCCACCACGCCCGCGTTCACGTCGAGCCCAGTCACTTTCAGGCCGCTGCGGCAGGCTTCCTGGGCCAGTGGCAAGCCGACGTAACCCAGCCCGATGACGACGAGGTCCAGCGAATCACCTGCCAGGGTCACGCCAGCACGTCCTTCCCGGTGGTTGATCATCGCTTCTCATTGCTGACCCCAGCCGAGGTCTGCCCACCGTTCGGCCTCGGTCCCGGAGAAATGCACGGCGTTCAGCCGATAGTACCGATTGGCGATCTCGCTACGGGCCGCGATGTATCCGTCGCTTGCTCCCGGAATCAGGTGCTCCACCCACCGGGTATCGAACAATCCGGCGGTCAGAGCATCGGTGACAAGCAACTCCCGGGTGTTGGTGGTGGGCGCCGGAACGTCTTCTACCGGGGCCAACCGGACGTCGAGGGAGAGCGGTCCACGCAGGTCTGACAGTCGCGGCGGGCGACCGAGCAGGCCGGCGATCGGGCGCGGCAGTACCCGCCCGATCTGCCGGCGAGCGAACCGCTGGGCGTGCAGGGCGGCGGCGTCCATCCGCTCACCGGCCGCGGGCCGACCGCTCGCCGCGAAACCGATTACCGCTCGGGCGGCCTCGGTGGCGCCGGTGGTTGCGGGCAGCTCCCGGCAGGCGGCGATCAACCGCTCGCGCACCCGTTTGTCCAGCAGCCGGTCCAATGCGGCGTCGAACTCCTTCGGCCGGTCCGGATCGGCGGCCAGCGCCAGGCCGGTGCCGGCCACCACCCGGGCTCGGGTCGGCTGGTCGTCGGTTACCGCATCCGAGTTCGGCACCAGCAGGGTGGGAATGGCGGAGTAGAGAAGTTCATGGACGGCGTTGTATCCGCTGGCCGAGACCGCGGCATCGAAGGCGTTCAGGTATCGGACCAAGGGAAAGACCGAGATCACTTTGGGGCCGCCGGCCGGCATTCCCTCGCCGCGGATCGGTGACGAGGTGACCGTCACCTGCCAACCAGCCGCGGTGAATCGCTCCACCGTGCGCTGGTAGGCGGCGTAGAGGTCGGTGCGCCGGTTGCTGCCCAGGCTCACCATCACCGTCGGCAGATCGGGATCCAGGTCGAGCTCGGCGCGGGCCGTGTCGCGGTCCAGCATCGGCACGTGACCAACCAGGGTGACCGGATCGAGTCGTTGGGCGTCGGTCAGGGTGGCGGTCCGACCGACGTCGCCGCCTGAGGCCAGGTCACCCGGCTCGAGGACGGCGGCGAACAGCCGGCGGTAGCGCAGGGCTCGGGCGCCGACGCCCTTCTGCCACATCGCCCGGCGGCTCCAGATAAACGGCACCTCCGGCATTCGCCGCAAGGCGCGCAAAACGCCGTCATACGGATAAACACCGTCGAAAACGAAGGCGCTCGCGCCGACTTCCTCAATCAGGGCAACGATCCGGTCGGCGAGGTAGGCGTCCCAGTGTCGGCGGGGGACCTGCTCCCGCAACACGCCGGGGGCGAATTCGGCACGCATGTCGTATTGGCCGACCACCGGGACGGCCGACGACAACGAGAAGATCACCGGATCCATCCCGCCCAGGGACGCGAGGGCCAGGGCTAGTTGGCGGGAAAGGTGCCCCATTCCCTTGCCATTCGTTGTCGCCAGTACCACCGTGGGCGGGCCGGTGCGCATCGCGTGGGGTCGCCGTCCTCGTCGTCACTCGGAGCCAGAAAGTCATCTAACCGTCACCCACTGTTCATCCGCAATCACGCACAGGCGATCCAGCGGCGGGCGCGCGCTCAACATACGGCAGACTAGGCGGCGAGCCGCACTCTGGGCGGAGCTTGGGTGACGAGGAGGATCTACCGGAATGGGAGCGCTCGCGCGGCTGCAACGCAAGCTCAAGCGGCAAGTGAGAGCGATGCCCAGACGGGGTCGTAAAGCGGCTCGAATCGCGATCACCTACGCCGAGACCGCCGTTGCCGTCCGTCGCCACCAGGCACAGCGGCACGAGGATGCGCTCGGCTGGCTGCAGGATGCCGCCCGGCGTAGCCCCGCGGACATGCGGGTGGCCCGGCTTCGCTCCCAGATACTGGCCCGGACCGGTCGGATGTCGGACGCGTTGACCGAGGCATCTCGGCTGGTCATCGAGGCTCCCAGCCCGCGAAACCGGCGGCTGCAGCGGAGTTTGCAGGGGCGTTGGGTGGAGACCGACGCCACCTGGCGGCCGACCGTGCCGAGGCTGGGATCCGCAAGATCGCCGCTCGAGCCGATCCCCGGCCGGGTGCTCTACCTGGCCAAGGAATCGATGCCGCATCGCAACAATGGGTACTGCACTCGCACTCACGAGACACTGCTCGCTGTCCGGGCCACCGGACGGGTCCCGATCGCCGTCACGTTGCCGGGTTTCCCTGCGGTCCCGATCGGCGGTACGGACGACGGGCAACCGGTGGCCCGCAGCTCCCGGGTGGACGACATCGAGTACCACCACGTGCTGCCCGGAGCCCAGCACCTGCTCAGCGACGTCCCCTACGACGAGTACGTGCAGTTGACCACCACCACCTTCGCCCGCGAGGTACGTCGAGTCCGGCCCGAGGTGCTGCACGCCGGATCCGGGCACCGCGGCTACGACCTCGCGGCGGTCGGTCAGGCGCTGGCCGATTGGGCCGACCTGCCGTGGATCTACGAGGTCCGGTCGTTCTTCGAGACCACCTGGACGGCGGACGAGCGGTACGCCGAGCACGCCGAGTACTACCACCGCCGGTTTGACGCCGAGAGCCGGGCCATGCGGGCCGCGGACGCCGTGGTCACGCTCAGCGGACCGATGCGCGACGAGATCGTCCACGAGCACGGAATCGACCCGGCCAAGGTCTTCGTGATTCCGAACGCGGTGGATCTGGAGCGGTTCGTACCGGTCTCCCCGGATGCCGCGGTGACCCGCAACCTGGCCCGTCGGCTGGGCCTGGACGGCACCTTCGTGCTCGGCTACATCAGCAACCTCGACCACTTCCGGGAGGGGCAGGAGGTGCTGCTGGAGGCGGCCGCAGTGCTGCGCGCTGCGGGGCACCCGGTGTCCGTGCTGCTGGTCGGTGAGGGCCGGCGGAAGGTCGAGCTGGAGGAGAAGGCTCGCGCCCTCGGACTCGGCCGCTGGTGCGTCTTCGCCGGCTCGGTACCGTTCGACGAAGTGCCGGCCTGGTACGCGCAGATCGACCTGTTCGTGGTTCCCCGGGTGTCGGAACGGGCGGGCCGGATGGTGTCCCCGATGAAGCCGTTCGAGGCGATGGCGATGGAGATACCGGTGCTGGTCAGTGACCTGCCCGCCCTGGTCGAGATCGCTGGCCCGGACGAGGAACGGTCGTTCGTGTTCACTGCCGGTGACCCGACGTCGCTGGCAGCCCGGGTCGCGGCGTTGATCGACCATCCCGAGGAGCTGGCCAAGCGGGTGGCCTCGGCCGCGGAATGGGTTCGCGCCGAGCGCACCTGGGCCGGGAACGGCACCGCGTTCGACAACGTCTACCGGTTCGCCCAGGAGCGACACGCGGCCCGAACCGCTGTTCCTACGCCTCCTACGCCTCCTACGCCTCCTGCGCCGGTGCCCACGCCGGCAGCGATGCCGGTCTCTACGCCGGTCTCCCCGTCGGTCTCCCCGTCGGTCTCTACGCCGGGAGCTTCGGCATGCTGATCTCCCTGCCCAGCCGGGACCAGAGCACCGAAGGCTGGGTCGCCGAAACGTTCGCTGCGCTCGCGCGGCTGCCGGTGGACGGCCCGGAGCCGGTGGTCTGGCCGTTCGCCCCGTACTACTCCGGCAACCCGTTCCAGAATCTGCTCTACAGCGGCTTCCTCGAGCAGGGCCTGCTCGCGGTGCCCACCTTCCGGGCCGAGGACCTGCGCGTCACCACCCGGAACTGGCCCGCCGATCTGCCGCTCGTCGTCCATCTGCATTGGCTGAACCAGGTTCTGGCCAAGGCCCGCACCGACGCCGAGGCCGACCAAGCGCTCGACCGGCACACCGACCTCCTCGACTCGCTGAAAAGCCGCGGTGCGCGGCTGCTTTGGACCGTTCACAATGCGCTCCCGCACGACACCCGGTTCGAGGCGCAGGAGGTGCAGTTGCGCCGGGACGTGATCGACCGGGTCGACCTGGTGCACATCATGAGCCCGCGCACGCCGGCGCTGGTGGCCGACTGGTTCACCCTGCCGGCCGATCGGATCTACCAATGCGATCACCCCGGCTATCACGGGGTGTACCCGGACTGGGTGAGCCGGGCCGACGCCCGACGGCGGTTGCGGATTCCGCACGGCGCGGTCGCATTGCTGCTGACCGGTGCGATCAAGCCGTACAAGGGCCTCCTCGAACTGTTCGAGGCGGTCGACCGGGTCTGCGTCGAACGACCTGGCTCGGTGGTCCTGGTGGTTGCCGGCAAGCCGGACGACGCTCCGGAGACGACGGCGTTCATCGCCGCCGCGGCCGCGCATCCCGCCGTCCGTTTGCTGGCCGGGCAGGTACCGGACGTCGACATCCAGGTCCTGATGCGGGCCTGCGACATCGTTGCGGTCCCGTACCGGCGCTCGCTGAACTCCGGGGTGCTGGCGCTCGCGCTGACCTGGGGACGGCCGGTGCTGCTGCCGGACAACTCGGGATCGGTGCCGCTGGTCGATGACCCGTCGGCGCCGGCCGGGCTGATCTACCCGGGCGATGACCCGGACGCACTGGTCGAGGCCGTTCGAGCCTGCCTGAGCTGGGATCTCTCCGCCGCGAACGCCGCCGCCGCCGAAGCCGGGGCCCGCATCGACCGGGCGACGATCGCAGCGAAGTTCGCCACCGACATGCGTGGCTGGGCGGATACCGGCTTGATACCCCGCGCCGCCCCGGTAGGCGTTGCCGATTGGGTGGTGCCCGCGCGATGAGAACTCCCGCGCGGATGCTCGGGCGGTGCGCGGAGTTAGTCGCGCGCTTTGACCCTTTGGAGGGGTCAAAAGGCGCGACTAACTCCGTTGCGGGGGCAACCCTGCATGATCGCGGGAAGTTGTCGGGGGGCAACCGTGCATGATCGCGGGGTAGTTGTGCACGTTACCGGGGCGCGGCCGAACTTTCCGAAGGCCGCTCCGGTGATCGCTGCGTTGACGGCGTTGGGCGTCGAGCAGTTGCTGGTGCACACCGGGCAGCACTACGACGACCGGCTCAGCCGGGTGTTCTTCGACGAGTTGGGCCTGCCCGATCCGGACCTGAACCTCGGCGTCGGTTCGGGTAGCCATGCGGTTCAGACTGCTGCGGTGATGGTCGGCCTGGAAAAGCTTTTTCTGCAGCGCATTCCTGCGCTGGTGGTGGTCTACGGCGACGTGAACTCGACCGTCGCGGCCGCCTTGGTCGCAGCCAAGCTGCAGATCCCGGTGGCCCATGTGGAGGCCGGGCTGCGCAGCTTCGACCTGACGATGCCGGAGGAGGTGAACCGGCGGTT
>JANNPJ010000001.1:0-4110 GCA_031400005.1 Kineosporiaceae bacterium
CGTGAACCCCCAGTGATCAGGACGGAGCAGGATGGCTCAGCAGTCAGACGCAGGTGAGAAGGCAGGCCATGAGTCCGCGGACGTCAGGGAGACGGTCAGGCTAGACCCCGCCGCACCAGCCGCCGGCAAGACCGCCGCAGCGCCGACGCTAGACCCCGCCGCACCAGCTGCAGGCAAGACCGCCGCAGATCCAGACGCGCCCACCTCAGTCCCAGGCCCAAGCCCCCAAGAAGCGTCCAAACTGGGCGTCGACGCTCCGGTCCCGGAACCGGGGAAGGTCGCTGACGCGTCTGCTGACAGTCCGGCCGGCACCGACTCGCCTCCCGACTTCGGTCGACCCGGACCGCCGATGAACCGGCAGGGCCCGTTCTACATCGGCTTCGTCGGCGGCATCGGCGTCCTGCTGGCCTGGAACCTGCTGCAACTGATTGCCAGTCTGTCCGCCGTCCTCACCCTGGTCGGGGTGGCCGCCTTCCTCGCGATCGGTCTGGACCCGTTGGTCCGGATTCTGCAGCGCCGGGGACTGGGCCGCGGCGCCGCGGTCACCGTGGTTTTCCTCGGAGTACTCGCGGTCTTCGGTGGGTTCATCGCTGCCGTCGTCCCGACAGTGGTCTCCCAGGCCAGCGAGCTCACCGAGACCCTGCCGGACACCATCGACAACCTCAGCAAGTCCAAGGTGATCCACCAACTGGACGTCGACTACGGGATCATCACCAACGCCAGCGACCAACTGCGCCAACGACTCTCGGACGGCGGGACGGTGATGTCGCTGTTCGGCGGCATCCTCGGGGCCGGCCGGGCGGTGCTTTCCGGGTTCGTCAGCACGTTCACCGTGCTGGTGCTCACGTTGTACTTCCTGGCGTCCCTGCACACCATCGCCGAGGCCGGCTACCGGATGGCGCCCGCCTCACGTCGACCCCGGGTACGAGCGCTCGGCGACGAGATCATCCGCCGAATCGGCGGTTACGTGGCAGGTCAGGTGCTGGTGGCGACGATCAACGCAGTCTGCACGTTCATCCTGCTGAGCATCCTCGGCGTCCCCTACACGCTCGTGCTCTCGATCGCTGTGGGCATCCTCGGCATCATTCCGCTGGTCGGTGCCACCCTCGGGGCGGTGATCGTGGTCCTCGTGGGACTGTTCCAGTCCTGGCAGGTCGGCGTCATCGTCGCGGTCTACTACCTGGTCTACCAGCAGGTGGAGAACTACGTGATCGCACCGCGAATCATGTCTCGAACAGTGTCCGTTCCCGGTGCCGTCGCGCTGATCGCGGCGCTCGCCGGAGCTGCGCTGCTCGGTGTGCTCGGTGCCTTGATCGCGATCCCGATCGCCGCCGCGATCCTGCTGGTTCTTCAGGAGGTGGCGATCCCTCGCCAGGACCGGATGTAGCCCTAGGACGAAGGTAGACACGGCATGATGGGCTCATGCCGCGATATGACGTCCGATGCCGCTCCTGCGGCGACACCTTTGAGGTCTCCCGCTCGATGGCGAACATCGACGACCCTGCCCCCTGCCCGAGCGGGCATACCGACACCGTTCGGCTACTCCGCACCGTCGCGGTGACCGGGGTGGCGTCCGGTGGCTCCAGTCGGCCCTCCGGAACCGCTGGGAGCGGTGGGACTGACGGCGGAGGATGCTGCGGCGGCGGTTGCTGCGGCTGATGCGAATCCTGCACGTCGCCACCCGGAAAGACTGGGCGGACGCCCAGGCCGGGGGCCGGTACGAGATCTCCAGCCGCGGTCGGACGCTCTCCGACGAAGGATTCATCCACGCCAGCACCAGTCGGCAGGTGGACGGCGTCCTCGCCCGCTTCTACGCCGACCTCGATCCGGCGGATCTGCTGCTGCTGGTGATCGACATCGGGGAACTGGAGCGAGCCGGCTCACCTGTCCGCTGGGATGAGGTGACCGGCGCCCCCGCGCCGTTCCCACACATCTATGGGCCGATCCTGCCCTCGGCCGTGGTGGCCGCGCTGCCGATCGGAGGTACCCCGGGCTCCGCCGGCGAGGTCGAGCTCAGCGGTTGGGACGTCGCGGCGGAGCAGCCGAGCAACGAAACGGGCTGACCCAAGCGCGAGCGGCTGAACGGGCTTCCCAGGATGAGCGGCTGAACATGGCTTTCCAGCGCGAGCGGCTGAACGGGTTTCCCAGGATGAGCGACTGAACGGCTGCTCACGAGCCGGCGGGCTTTGCGTCCGCGAGAAATTCGCGCAACCGAGCCAGGCCGCGGTGGGCATTGCTGCGGACCGTGACCTCGCTGCAGTTCAGCGTCGTGGCGATGTCGGCGTCCGGCAGGCCCTCGTAGTGCCGCAGCACCAGCACCGCCCGTTGCTTGGTCGGCAACCGCCGCAAGAGGGTGAGCAGCAGGTCCCGATCGACCAGCTGGTCGGTCCGGTCGCTGACAGGGCGATCCAGGACCAGCGGGTGATCGGTGACTCGTTCCCGGCGGGCGGCTCGCCGAAACCATGAAGTGCAGGCGTTGACCACCATCCGGCGAACGTACGCGTCGACGTCCCGGGCCGCACTCACCCGTCCCCACTGCAGAAGCGCCCGAGCCAGGACATCCTGGACGACGTCCTCGGCCAGGTGTGGATCTTTCAGCAGCCCTCGAGCGAGTCGGACCAGGGCCGGGCCACGAAGCGCGACGAACTCCTCGAAATCGAGTGGCTCGCCGATGGCTGAGGCTGCGACATCGCCGTCGGCGTCGACGGTCTCCTCCACGCGGCTCTCCTGCCTGACCACCTGCCCCCCGCCCTCCGCCGCACCGCAGCGGAACCCAGCGAAGGTTAGCGCCCGTCAGGTCTCGTCTTAATCTTGCCCCTATCGTCAGCTTTGCTGCATTTGCAAAGGATTTGCTGGGATACGGACCACCAGCTACACGGTAGTGGCGGTGGAAGGCGCACGGAACCCTTGTCAGCTGTCCCGGGCTCAGGCGTGGGTGCGGAAACCCTGGCCGGTCTTTCGTCCCAGGTAGCCCGCGGTCACCATGTGCTCCAGCAGCGGTGATGGCGCGAACCCCGGCTCTCGGAACTCCAGGTACAGCACCCGCTCGATCGCCAGCGAGACGTCCAGGCCGACGACGTCCAACAGTTCGAACGGGCCCATCGGGTACCCGCAGCCGCGCTTCATCGCCAGATCGATGTCGTCGGCCTTGGCGTAGTGCGCGGCAAGCATCCGGACGGCGTCGTTCAGGTACGGGAAGAGCAGCGCATTGACGATGAACCCGGCCCGGTCCGCACAGCTCACCGGGTGCTTTCCGAGGCGTCGGCAGAGCTGGACGGCGGTCGCCGCGACGTCCGGGGCGGTCGAGACCGTGCTGACCACCTCGACGAGCTTCATCACCGGTGCGGGGTTGAAGAAGTGGAACCCGACGACATCCTGCGGCCGGCTGGTGACCGAGGCGCACTCGATCACCGGCAGCGAGGACGTCGTCGTCGCCAGGATCGTGCCGGGCCGGCAGATCTCGTCCAGGTTCTTGAACAGGGCCTGCTTGACCTGGAGATCCTCGACCACTGCCTCGAGCACCAGATCGACCTCGCCAAGATCGCCGAGCGAGGTACTGCCGGTGACCCGAGCGAGGGTTTCGTCCCGCGCCGGTTGCGTCAGCCTGCCCTTGGCCAGTTGGCGGTCAAGGCTTTTCGTGAGTGCACGGAGCGCCCGGTCAACCTTTTCCTGCGACCTGGCCACCACGATGACGTCGATCCCGTTGCGGGCGAAGACCTCGACAATCCCGGTCGCCATCGTTCCCGAGCCGACCACGCCCACCGAGTTCACCGGCCGGGTCGGGCCCGTACCCGCCCCTGGCACCGGAGTGAGCACGTCGTCGACCACTGTGGCGGAGCCGGGGACATCGTAGGTGTAGAAGCCACGGCCGGATTTACGGCCTTTCAGGCCCGCGGTGACCATCTGCTTGATCACCGGGGACGGCGCGTGCAACCGATCCCGGCCCTGCTTGTACATCGAATCCAAGATCTCGTACGCGGTGTCCAGGCCAATCAGGTCCATCAGGGCCAGCGGACCCATCGGCAGACCGCAGCCGAACCGCATCGCGGCGTCAATGTCCTCGCGCGAGGCGTACTTCTGCTCAAACATCGACACGGCGTGGTTCAGATA
>JANNPJ010000015.1:0-5812 GCA_031400005.1 Kineosporiaceae bacterium
ATAGTCACGTTCAGCCGCCGTGGTTGTGGGCTGCGTACTTGTCGACCTCTGTTTTCGCTGGCCCGGTCGGCTCCGACGAAGCCCGGTCGGGCTGCTGAGACGACTCGGGAGCGTGACTGCCGTGGGCATCGCCACCACCGCAACCGCCGCTATGCCCCCCACCGTGCCCGCGTAAGTGCATGACGAGCATGGAGATGACGAAGACAATGAGGAGAATGGTTCCGATACTCATAATGCATCTCCATCTCTGGGGGCGTTCTCGCAGCTCGGCCTCGTGATGGCTGCTCCTCATCAGTGTCGGCAGAGGACCAGCCGCCAGGGTAGGGATGAAAGTCCCTTCGTCTGGGCCAGAGGGCACGCCGGCACGCATGCTCGAAGAGCAGGCCGACCATCCGGTCAGCAGGAAGCACCTCGTGACGCTCTCATGGGCCGTCTGAGTATCTGGTTGAGCATCGCTTAGCTGGCGCGCGCGGCCGGTGACGTACGTCAGATCGGGTTGATGGTTGCGGTGGGCGCAGAACACACGCCGTCAGATCAGGTGAACATCGGTCGTTGCTGGTCGGTTGGTTTCACTATTACGACATCACCAGCGCACGCATGTTCCCGGATCTTGGGGCCCCGCGGGTACGGCGTGCCGCGGGCAGGCCTGTCTGCGCGGCCCGTGACACTGTGAAAGAGCGTGATCGATAGAGTCGCCGGCTCTGAAGGGCAGCGGTACCGCCGGGGTTTCAGCGCCGGCCTGCGAAGGTTGCGTGCAGGAACTCGTCGATGAGGGTCGAGGTCTGATGGGGCTTGGTCCTCGCTCACGAATGGCCCGGAGTCCTCGATGATGCGCAACCGGGCGTCGGGGATGAGGCCGACCAGCCGTTCGCTGTGGGCCAGGGGGAAGAATTCCTGGCGGACCCAGGCGATCAGCCTCGGGTGGGCAGCCCGAAGGCGATGGGCAGCCGCTGGACTGCTCGCAGTCGTAAGGACTGGGCGAGGACCATGAGCCCGGCGGGCGTGCGGCCGAGGACCTGCAGGTGGCGGATGGCAGTGGCAGGAAAGTCGTCGAAGGCATCGCACGGGGTCAGCAGGTGGACAGGCCCGCGAGCAGCCGTAGATGCTCCTCGACCACCGTGCACGCCGCATCCATCACGCACCGCAGGCGCGCCGCGCCGTCACCCTGCCCGGTGATCGCCGGCCAGAGCGCAACCTGCCACGCCTGAGCGGCTCCCACCGGTTTCGGGTGTCGTCCTCGTCGCTCTTGTCACCGGTGCCGGCCGGTCTGGCCGTCAGGTTGGGCCGAAAGTCCCTGGCTCGGGCAGGTGATGGATGGCAGCGTGAGTGGTGTGAGGGATCCCGAGGCCACTTCCCGGCCAACGATCGAGCCAAGCGCGAAGTTGTCCCCGGTCGATGACCTCGACCCGGACGATGCATGCGGGTGCGCCAGTGCGTCCGAGGCTGACCCGGGTGACCGGGCGCGCACGGTATCGACGATGGTGTGTGCGCCGTGCGTGGCACGGACCTCTCCACTACCTGAACGGATCGCGGCGATCCAGACCGCGATCCTGGCCGAGACGGAACCGCTGGTCACACTCACCCATCTGCTGCACCTCTGCCGTGACGAGCATCGCGTGCTGTGGGAGCGCATAGCCGATCCAGGCTCCCGGGCCCAAGCCACGGCGATCGTGTCTGAGGTATTGGCGGTTCTGCCCGCCGCCGCTTCGACCACGCCGGCGCTGAACCCGCAGGTGCGTCGGGCGGTAGCGGTTACGCTGACCGCCTCCGATCAGGTGCCAGCCGTGGTAGTGGCTCATGCGGTGGCTGAACTGCTCGATGAACGGTACTCCCACGGTTTCGCAGACTCCTTCCGCCGGCGCAGCCCTTACCAACCGGGCGTTGGTGATCCGATCCCGCTGGATAGCCCCGACCTGCGCCGCGTCACCGAGTTGCCGGCAACCTCGCCGCCCTGGCGGCTGGCCCATCGCCTGGACGAGACCCGTCATGTCCGCCTGGCGGGAGAATGGGCCACGCAGTTCCAGGTGATCTTCGACTACAGCCTCGCCGATGCTCTGACCGGCCTTATCGGCCCCGACACGGTGATCGCGACCTGCCACCCCAACCGGAAACTTGCCGAGCTCGAATTTCCCCTCGACGACAGAGGCCGCACCTTCCCGGTCCGCCCGGTCGATGAGCCACGCCAGCACGGTGAAATCGATCGGCTGATCGGTACCGCCGTCGCCGGCGGCGCGAGCATCGTCGTGCTTCCCGAGTTGTGCGTCACCGAGTCACTCGCCACTCAATTGCAGCAATGGACTCGCCGAGCCGACGGGCCGCGCCTGTTGGTGGCCGGCAGCTATCACCACGAAGATGAACATCCCGGCGACGGGTGCCCAGGGCCGCGCCGGCGCAATACCGCCATCGCCTACCTCCGCGACCACCAGGCACCATTGACGCAGGACAAGCATTCCCCGGCCGACCGACCGGTCAACGAGGACATCCAACCACTGGGCTGGCCGCAACTGCGCGTTCACGTCAGCAACGACGGCTGGCATCTGGTCATCGCGATCTGCCGGGATCTGCTCAACCCCCACGCGCTGCACGCCCTGACCGAAGCTGGCGTCAACCTGGCACTGGTACCGGCGATGAGCGAGACCCTCGTCGCTTTCGGCGGGCCTGTTGCCCAGATGGTCGGTGCCGGTCAGGCCTTCGTCGCCGTAGCCAACAACCCGGCCGATTTCTCCGACACCACCGCACTGATGACGCGCCGCCCAGCGCGCGCCCTCTTCGGTCATCCCGGTTTCGGGCAGCAGACCCGGCTGGTGCAGCCGGCAGACGGCGAACCCGGGGTGGCACTGCTGCGAGTGCGGACCGGTCACCTGCAGTGGGTAGGCGCCCCTGCCGCCGAGCCGTGCTCGCCCAGCGCCGCACCGGCAAGCCTGCCACCCTGGGCCGTCGCATTGAGCCACCTGTGCGGCCCGGGCCGTTTCGGGACGGACCTGCAGTCGACTCCGATCACACTGCGGCCCTCAGCGGCCCTTGTCCTGCTCACCGACAATCTCGACGGGCCGGCGGTGCTACTCACCGAACGAGCACCGGACCTGACCCACTATCCCCGGCAACTGGTCTTCCCTGGTGGTGCAGCCGAAACCGGCGATGACGGCCCGGTCGCCACCGCGATGCGCGAGGCCCACGAAGAGACCGGTCTGGATCCCTCCAGCGTGCAGATCATCGGCACGCTACCCGCACTCGCCCTGCCGGACAGTGGTTTCCTCCTCACCCCGGTCCTGGCCTGGTCGAAACGACCGGTGTTCCCCAGCTCAGCCAACCTCGCCGAGGTCAGCGCCATGACCAGCATGCCGTTATACCAGCGCACTCAGCCCCGCCCGGCGACACAGCCCCCCAACTCCCCCGACAGAGCATCCACGGACCCCCTGACTGGCGATCTCGGAGCGGTCACGAGCATCGTGATCGACCTCGTGAGAGGTCTACTCAGCCGCGCCGAGGCCCCATCGAAGGCCACGACCCTAGTGGATCCCGAACCAGCGCCAGCGTGAGTCGCCGTCGCACAACTCATTCATTTGACAACAATCTTTCCCGCACCGCCGTGCGTGCACGGCCCGCCCATCACCGGACCACTGCGCGGCTCAGCTAGTGAGTTGCTGGCTCCTCTCCTCGTCCGCTCCCCTCTCTGCGGCCTCACGTGGCGGCGGGGGTGCCCACCGGACAGGCCGCCTCTGTCGCGAGACGCCGCCGCAGCGCCCAAGCCAGCAGCCCGAGTGAGGCCACACCGAGTATCGGCTGGATCGGCGCCCACAGATTCAGCGCACCGGACAACCCGACCAGCGCGACGACAAGCTTGTTGCAGACTGGGCAACCGACCGCGAGTACCGACAGCACCCCGCCTCCGGTGAGGCCGACCGTCGGGGATGACCCCGAATCCGGTGAGCGTACATAGGTGGCGACCAGCAGCCCCGCCAACAGCGCCGTCGCCAGCCAGACAGGGTAGTTCCACCACAGCACCGGAGTCATCCGCGTGTAGAACGACGAGGGAATCACACCGGTCGGCACTCCGACCAGCAGCGCGGTCACAAGCGAGCCGACGCCTGCGGCGACCCAGCGTCGCAGCGGCCAACTCCTAAGTGTCAAGGTCACGCCTTATCTCCTCCCACGCACAGGCCACCCGTCACTGAGACGCGCGCCTCGCCCAACACCAGACCCCCACCCTGAGCATCGAGCGAGCCCTGGCCTACTATGTCGCATAGTAGTTGTCTCTATCTGTGCTCCGCACGGCATACGATCACGAAGTAGCCGACCTCGGAGACGGGTGCACAGCTGCTTGGTCCCGATCCTCAGGACAGGTCGCGCAACATTTCCGTCACTGGGAGCCCGGCCTTGACCGAACCGCATCGCGGCCTCGTGGTGCGTCTCGAGTTCGCTGTAGGGCAGGTATCGGACCTTGAGGTCGGCGACGCGACTCAGCGCCGGACGCCGGATCTGGGCCCGCACATCGGCCTCGCGCTCACCGGGTGCGACGACGAACCCTGGTCGTCATCGACCTCGTGAGAGGTCTCCTCGGCCGCGCTGAGGCACCGTCAAAGGCCACAAACCTACTGGATCTCGAACGATCGCCTGCCTAAGTCGCCGCCGCAGGAGCACAACTCATCTATTTGACGAAAGTCTTTCCCGCGCCGCCGTGCGTGCACGGCACATCACAGGACACCTCGTCGTGCCGGACCGCCATCGACACGAGACAACACGTGACAGCGCGAGGTTGAGCGCTCAGCGAGAACGTCGACCGTCAGCCCCGTGGGGGACGTGCGGATCTTCACGCTGCGATGTTCCTCTGCACACGTCGAGGTCGCCGACTGCTACGACGGCGATGTGCGATCGTGGCAGGTGAATTGCTGGTCACTCGTCGAAGTCGGGGGCCCAGTAGTACGAGCCGAGAAATCAACGGACATGGCAGACCTGGTGATGCGGCAGGTGCTCGGCACAGGCCTCAGCGACCCAACGTCGCGTAGTTGTCGTGGGCTGTGGCGGTGCAGGAGGCGTACTGGCCGACCCGGTCATGGTCGGCGGAGGCCAGCCCCCCGCGCGGTGGCGCGGCAGTAGCTCGTGGTGGGGGGGCCGGTTGCGGCTACTGTCATGGGCGACAGGACGACGGTGCGCACGGAAGACCGGTGTGAATCCGGCACGGTCGCGCCACTGTGTCCCGAGGAGGTACACCCGTGGCGTACACGACCACTTCCCCTGTTCCCCTGTCGCCGCCTGTGGTGACGGTCCTGCCGATCCGGGTGATCCTGCCCTGGGCTGTGTTCTTCGGCGTCCTGATGCTCATGTTGCTGTACTTCGTCGGCGCCGAGCAGGGCGCCACCTCCGTGTTCTCCGGCGATTCCGTGCACGAATGGGTGCACGATGGTCGGCACCTTCTCGGCTTTCCCTGTCACTAAAGCCAGAGGGGCACACTGATGAACTCCGCTGTTGTACGCGCCCTGTTGGTCCGGGGCATGCTCGCTGGAATCGCCGCCGGCCTGGTGGCTTTCACTTTCGCTTACCTGGTCGGTGAGCCACCTTTGAAGAGGGCCTTGACCTACGAGGCCGCCAACGCCACGGGCCACGAGATGGAACTGGTCAGCCGGGTCCTGCAGTCGAGCGCTGGGCTGGGCACCGGGGTGCTGATCTTCGGCACGGCGTTGGGCGGGATCGCCTCGCTGGCGTTCTGCTTCGCGTGGGGGCGCATCGGCCGCTTCGGGCCGCGGGCCACCTCGGCGCTGGTCGCGGGCGGCGCCTTCGTCACCGTCTTTCTGGTGCCCTTCCTGAAGTACCC
>JANNPJ010000022.1:0-8035 GCA_031400005.1 Kineosporiaceae bacterium
GGAGGTGAGCGGGGCCTCCGGTGGTCCTGCGTTGCGTTCGGTGCTGACGGCTTCGGGTCCTGGCTCGCGGGATCTGCGGTGTGCGGCCCTGGTCGCGTTGACCAAGCGTTTCGGGGCGGAGGCGACCGACGACATGCTGTCGGCTCTGGGTGGTCCGCAATTGATATGTCGATGTGCGTTCCGCTTGCCTGACTGATCATGCTCTAACGGCGAGGCGGGGACGGAAGGTTACGGCCTAGGTGGGTGAGTGGGGACAGGGCTATCAGTACTGGCGACAGCATCATGGCGGTGGCCGTGACCAGGAGGCCGGTTCGCAACCCCCATTCCCCGGCGAGAAAGCCACCGAGCAGCGAGCCCAGCGGGCTCAGGCCCATGCCGGCGAACGCGATCGTTGCGGCAGCGCGGCCTTGCATCCGGTGAGGGGTGATGGTCTGTCGCACGGTCATGACGGTGACGTTGACCAGTTGGGCGAAGGTTCCGAAGACGAAGTTGACCGCGATGAGGCAGGGGATCGTCACCGTTGGGGGGCCGTCCAGTGCGGGCACACACAGCATGACGCCGTCACCCACGAGCGCCGCTGCCACGAGGACCCTGCCGTAGCCGAACCGGTTCGGCAGGCGGGCGGCGAGCAGCGAGCCGACCAGCGCGCCCGGACCCGTCGCCGCGAGGGCCAGTCCGATAGCGGTGCCGGAGAGGTGTAGTTCCCGCGGTAGGAAGATCAGATAGGTGGTCATCATGGCCGCGAACGAGAACTGGAACGCGGCCGAGGCGAGGCTCACCGCCCGCAGGTAGGCATCGCTGACGACAAACTGAAGGCCCTCATAGATCTGCCGCCATACCCGCGGAGGACATCCGGAGCGCTCGGGAATCGACTCCCGCCGCCGGATCCGCGCGATCGACAGGAATGACAGCACGAAGAACAGCGCGCTGGAGGCGACGGCGATCGGTGCCGACAGCAGTGACACCAACGCCCCGCCGATAGCAGGCCCGCCGATCTGGGCCGCGGACCGACTGCCCTCGATCGCGCTGTTGCCCTGCACCAGTTGGTCGCGTTTCAGTAGTCGTACCAGCGAGGCTTGGTAAGCCACGTCGAAGAACACGGACAAGCCGCCGACTGCGAAGGTGATCACGAGCAGCGCCGGCAGGTTGAGCCCGCCGAGGAGGACGGCCGCAAAGGCTCCCCCTAGCGCCACCGCTCGGCCGAGGTCTGCCAGCATCATCACAGTTCGGGTGCGCCACCTGTCCACCCACGCGCCGACCAGCAGCGAGAGCAGCAGGATCGGTGCCTGTCCCACCGCGCGCAGGACGCCCAGCTGACTTGCGTCCACGTTGAGAGTCAGGACCGCGATCAGCGGCAGGATGACGAGGCTCGCGTGCTCGCCCAGTTGGGAGGCCGTCTGACCCACCCAGAACTTACGAAAGTCGCTGTTCCGCAACAGCTTTTGTGGTACGGATCGATCGGAATCGGAGGTGGCGCCGGAATCGGATGTGGCAGAGGAAGCGGGCAGCACAGAAACCCCTTGGGTTGCCGAGGACAAGGCTCCGCCACCCGCGGCACGACTAACGCACCAACGGTTCAGACGGGAAGACTTGCTGTGCCGCGCGATCAAGGGCAGCACACGATGACAGGCCAGTCACGGCCTACGACGTCAGCGTGTGCTTGAACGACCGGGCATGTCTCAGCTCCTCGTGGGTTACTCGCTCCCGACCCTAGCCGTCGGTGATCGGGCGCGAAAGGCAATTTGAGGCGGTGAGGCCGGTGGCGAAGTGACAGTCGGCCGGGTCTCGGCCCACGGCCGGGAGTCGAACGCCTTGGTGTTGGCCGTTTCCGAGGCCGATACTCAGCGAGGCCAAGCGGCCTACCGCGTCGCCAGCCCGGTGGGGAGCGGTCTTCGGTAGTTTGCCGATGTGGCGTTTGTCTTTCTCGATGTCGATGGGACGCTCCTTCCCTTCGGTGCCTCGACGGCCTTGCCGTCGTCGCTTGGAGCGACCGTGGGCTCGCCGTTGGTTGGTCACCTCGATCTGGAGGTCGCAGCCCGGTTGGCGGCGCTTTCTTGTGAGTTGGTGTGGGCCACCACCTGGATGGAGGAGGCAAACGAGGTCCTCGCTCCGCTTCTGGGGTTGCCCTCCTTGCCTGTCCTCGACTGGCCGGACGTGTCCGTCGAAGATAGGTACCTCAGACTGCACCCGAAGACGCGTGCGGTGGTGGCCTGGGCTGGTGCCGCTGACTTCGCCTGGATCGACGACGAGATCACTGAAGCAGACTGTGAATGGGTTAGAGAGCACCGTTCAGGGGCGGCCCTGCTGGTGCGCGTTGACCCAGACCGCGGTCTGACCGGAACCGATCTGGCCACACTCGAGGAATGGTTAAACGGGCGCGTGAGTTGCGATCTGCGCCCCTCTGACCTTATTGATCCGGCATCATAGATAGGATCTTGGTGCCGCGAAGTGCCTGCCGGTTTCGACCTGGTGGCTGACCCTGCTGGCTAAGTCGAAAATGGATCAGGTGGTGCTTCGGCTCACCTGTCTGATGATCGCCCGGCGGCCGATCCCGCCGGATCCCAGCGTGGGCGCGGGGTCAGCGCGAGACACCGCATGCTCTCGGGCTGGATTTGCGATCATGCACCGGAGTCCTACCGAACCAGTGCGCCATCGGTGGTGACCTCATCGCCCTCGTTGGCGACCCGTGAGTGCCTTCAAGGCCATCGTTCCGGTCCTCATCGCGCTCGCCCTCGTTCTGGTCGTGGCGTTCCATCGCGCCCGTCTCATTCCTGCACTTTGCCGCTGGTAATCCGGGAGACGATCAGCGCGATCAGGATGATGGCCCCGTTCAGAGCCGCGATCCACTGCGCCGGGACGCCCGCCAGGGTCAGCACGTTCTGAATCATGTAGAGCAGCAGGATGCCGGTGAAGGCGCCGAAAACCGTTCCTCGCCCGCCGTTCAGGCTGACGCCGCCGATGACCGCGGCGGCGAAGACGGTGAAGATGGCGCCGTCACCCTGGGCCGCGGCGACCGAGGCCAGCCGGCCTGACAGCATCAGGCCGCCCAACGCGGCCAGGGCGCTGGCCACGATCAGCGCACCCCACATCACCCGGTCGGTCCGGATTCCGGCGGCCCGGGCGGCGTCGACGTTGCCGCCGATAGCGTAGAGCGTCCGGCCGAGCCGGGTGTAGCCCAGCACGAGGATGCCAACCACGAACACGAACAGGCAGAGGTAAACCGAGACCGGCACCCCCAGCCACAGCGTCGTGCCGAGATAGAGCATCGAGTTCGGCAGGCCGAAGAACGTCTGTCCGCCGGAGATTCCGGTGAGCAGGCCGCGCAGCACGATCAGCATGCCGAGGGTGACGACGAAGCCGTTCAGCCGAAACCGCACGATCAGCAGGCCGTTCACGATCCCGATTGCGAGGCCGACCAGCAGCGTCATCGGCGCGCCCGTCCAGCCCGGCAGCACGCCGAGGCCGTGCGTGACCCCGGTCGGGACGATCAGCCAGGCCGCGACGCCGGGAGCCAGCCCGAAGGTGGACTCCAGGGACAGGTCCATCTTCCCGGCCACCAAGATCAGGGTCTGGGCGAGCACCAAGAGGCCGATCTCGGACATGGTCTGGAGGATGTTGATGACATTGCTGGAGTTCAGGAAGACGGGGTTGACCAGGTAGCCGACGATCGCGATGGCGATGATGGCGGGCACCAGCGCCAGGTCGCGCAGCCGGGCCAGCAGCAGGCCACGCCCGGCTGGCGCCGTCGACGAATCCCGGGCGGTGCCCGTCGGGGGACGTACCTCGGTACTGCTCATTCCTCGATCCCTTCCATCGCGGCGATCAGTTCGTGATCGCTCCAGCCGGTGCCGAACTCGCCGACGACACGGCCCTGGAACATGACGAGGACCCGGTCGCAGGTGCGCAGGTCGTCCAGTTCGTCGGAGGCCACCAACACCGCCGACCCGCCCTCCCGGACCCGGTCGACGATGTCCAGGAGCGTCTCCTTGGAGCGGACGTCGACCCCGGCGGTCGGCTGGATCAGGACCAGCAGCCGGGGCTCGTTGGCCAGCGCCCGGCCCATCACGACCTTCTGCTGGTTGCCGCCGGAGAGGGCGGCGACGTCCAGTTCCGGCCCCGGCGTCTTGATCGCGAGGTCGCGGATCAGCCTGCGGGCCAGATCGTCGCGGCGCCGGGGCCGGACGGTACCGAAGCGACCCAGCCGGTCCGGGACGGTCATCGTGACGTTCTCCGCGATCGACAGCCCTGGCACGAAACCTTGCTGGTGCCGGTCCTGCGGTACCAGGCCGACCCCTGCAGAGAGGGCCGCCGGGACGCTGCCGGGCCGCAGTCGCCGGCCGTCCACGCTCACCGTGCCAGCGGTGGGAGTGCGCAGGCCGACGAGGCTTTCGGCGATCTCGCGCTTGCCGCTGCCACCACCACCGGCGAGGCCGACGACCTCGCCCGAGCGGATCTGGAACGAGATCGGCTCCGCTGCCGCGAAGGTCCCCTCCGCGGCCGGCACCTGCAGCCCTTCGACCGAGAGCACGACCGGGGTGGACGACGGTAGCGGCGCCCGCGGCTTGCGCTGGATCAGCGCCACCGCGTCGCCCGTCATCGCGGCGACGACGTCGGCCGGGGGCATGCCGGAAACCGGTCCGGTGACGACGTGGCGCGCGTCCCGGAAGACGGTGACCTCGTCGCAGATCCGGTAGATCTCCTCCAGATGATGGCTGATGTAGAGGAACGTGACGCCGCGCTCCTGCAGCGAGCGCATCCGGTCGAACAGCCGGGTGATGGCGGGGCTGTCCAGCTGTGCGGTCGGCTCGTCGAGAATGATGAACCTCGCGTCGAACGACAGCGCCCGGGCGATCTCGACCAGCTGACGCTGCTCCACGGTGAGATCGGAGGCCAGCGCGTCGACGCTGACATTTACCGACCAGGTCTCCAGCAGCTCCCGGGCCTGGCGGCGCAGCGCGGACCAGCTGATCAGTCGCCGGCCAATCCCGCCGCCACGGCTGGCATGCCGGTTCAGATAAAGGTTTTCGGCCACGGTGAGCTGCGGGATGATCGTGGACTTCTGGAACACGCAGGCAACCAGCGACCGCCAGGTGTCGCGGTCGGCCGGTGGCGGCGCGGGCTCGCCCTCGAAGGTGACGGTCCCGGCATCCGGGGCCTGCAGGCCGGTCAAAATGCTGACGAGTGTGGACTTTCCGGCCCCATTGCGGCCGACCAGGGCGTGGGTGCGCCGGGGCTGGATGACGATGCCGGCGTCATCCAGCGCCACCGTGGTGCCGTACCGCTTGGTGATTCCGGTGGCCTCGACGAGCGGCCGCGCAGGCTGCGGGGCTGCGCTCGCGGCCCGGGTCGCTTCGCTCATTGCCTGAACCTTTCAGCTGACGTTGTTGCCCCACAGGGACTTGTCGTCGCTCTTGATGCTCTTCACCTCGCCGTACGTGGCGCCGTCGGAGGTGACCAGCGGTGCGCTGAGCTGGTCCTCCAGCAGGCCCTTTCGGACCTCGATGATGGTGCTGTCGTGGTCTGTCGGGCCGGGCTGGAAGGTCTTCCCGGCAATCGCCTGCTGCAGGTAGAAGAGGCCGTACTTGGCGTAGAGGTCGGCCGGCTGCGAGACGGTGGCGTCGATCTTGCCGTCGGCGATGTTCTTGAGCTCCTCGGGGATGCCGTCGTTGGAAACGATGAACACATGCTTCGGATCGCTCGGCGGCAACAGCACCTTCTTCTGCTTCAGCACTTGGAGGGTGCCGGCGAGGGCGAAGCTGGACTGCATGTAGACGCCCCTGACGTCGGGGTTGGCCGACATCACCGTCTGCAGTTGCGAGGCGGCCAGCGCGCCGTCCCACTTCGACGGCTGGCCGAACACCTTGATGCCCGGGAAGTTCTTCTTCATGCAGTCGTTGAACGCCTCGGTGCGGTCCCGGCCGTTGATCGAGGCCACGTCGCCCTGGAGCATCACGACCTTGCCCTGGCCCTTGAGCTTGGTGCCGAGGAACTGGCAGGCCTTCTCGCCGTAGGCACGGTTGTCGGCGCGCACGACCATGAAGACGTCACCTGTGTCAGGTCGGGTGTCGATGGTGACCACCGGGATCTTCTTCGCCTGCAACTGAGCCAGCGTTGGGGCGATCGCCGCGGTGTCCTGCGGCGCCATCACGATGCCCTTGGCGCCCTGGCTGAGCAGCGTCTGCACGTTGGAAGCGAGCTTGGAGACGTCGTTCTCGGAGTTGGTCGTCTTCAGGTTGGTGACACCGAGGGTCTTGGCCTCCTTCGGTGTGTACCGGATGTAGGCGTTCCAGAAGTCCGTGTCGGACCGGGGATAATCGGAGCCAATGAGGGGCGACGCCTTCGCATCGCCCGAGTCGGTGCTGTCCGTGCTGCTGCCGCAGGCGGCCAGCCCGGCCACGGCGGCCACGGCGGTTGCGGTCACGATCAGTCTGCGCACGACGTTCTCCTTCGTCGATCCGTCATTGGGATGGCGCTGGGTGCTTGGTTGGCGGCCACGGCGATCGGGACGGGTTTATCGCGTCGGAACGGTCGAGATGCCTGGACGTCGGGAGGCGGATGGCGTGGTCTCGGAAACCGATGATCGTCGACACGAGACCTCCGAGGGCTGGTTGGGCTTGCCCGAATTCTGGGGCTCGATCGTCCAGTCCTCCGAGGTTTACAGTGACTCTGATCACATTCAAGGCTTTTGATGTCACGGAAATGTAACAGCGCTCCCATGATTGTCGGCGATACGCTGTGCCCACCCGTCACGGAGAAGGCTGCCCTCAGTGGCTGATCGACCCCCGGACGGCAGAGAGGTGTGGGAACGATGGCTCTGACCGACGACGCAATCGAGCGCATCCGCGAGCTGATCCGCTCCGGCCAGCTACCCCCTGGGTCGCGGCTGCCGCCGGAGCAGAAGCTCGCCGACCAACTCGGCCTGTCCCGCAACTCGATGCGGGAGGCGGTGAAGGCCCTGCAGTTGGTCCGCGTGCTCGACGCCCGCCCGGGCGACGGCACCTACGTGACCAGCCTGGCGCCGCACCTGCTGCTGGAGAACTTCGGCTCCGCCATCGATCTGCTGCGGGACGACACGCTGCTGGACGTCATGCAGATCCGGCTGATGCTGGAGCCGGCGGCCACCGCCAGCGCCGCGCTCAAGATCGACCGTGTCGGGCTGGAGCAGCTCTCCGTGCTTCTGGACCGGATGCATGCCACCGCCGACAACGCAGAGCTGATGATGGGGCACGACATCGAGTTCCACCGCACCATCGTCACCGCCGTCGGAAACCCGACCCTGACATCGGTGCTCGACGGGCTCTCCGGCCGGACCGTGCGGGCCCGGGTCTGGCGCGGAATGATCGATGCCGACGCGGCTGCAATCACCCAGGCCGAGCACCAGGCGATCTACGACGCGCTGGCTGCGGGCGAGCCCGAACTAGCCCGTGCGGCGGCCCTTCTGCACGTGAACTCCTCGGCCCGGTGGCTGCAGCGCGTCGTCCGCACGGCCTGACGAACCCCCGACCGCAGGCGCCATGTTCCTTCCGCCGGTCGGGGGTTCGTCAGGCTCAGTTTGGATGGGCCACGGTCGCTGCCCAGGTCTTCAGGTACGAGGCGGAGCCCTTGGCCAGGTCGTCGACCACTGCCTGGCCGCCGGGTGTCCGCCGGATCTGCTCCACGTAGTCCGGTAGCAGGCCGTACTGGGCGAGCCCGTCCGTGTTGATGTCGAACGTGCGCTGCCCGGCCACCTGGCGGTCGACGAGCGAGCCGCCGTCGAAGGTCCGGAACGGGTAGGTCACGGCGTTAGGTGCGGACGCACCCACCGGAGCCGGCCACTCGCCGAGCCCGTTCATGTCCAGACCGAAACCGTACCCAGGCCGGGAGTACTTGTCCCGCAGCGTCTTGGTCTGTTGCCACCTGGCCACGAAGGACGTCGCATCGGTCGGGTATTCGGTGACGAAACCGCCCGCCTTGTAGACGCGTTCGTAATAGGAGTCGTCAAGCCAGCTGTGCGTTGAGAGCACGCCCGGGTAGGACGCCGATTCCATCAGGGAGA
>JANNPJ010000008.1:0-27274 GCA_031400005.1 Kineosporiaceae bacterium
GAAGTCTGTGGGCCACTCGATCCCCAGGTCCTTGTCCAGTGGATTCACCCCGTGCTCACCGGAGGGGTTGTACACCGTGCTGCACAGGTACATCACGGTGGCATCGTCGGTCAGCGCGACGAACGCGTGGCCGAGCCCTTCGGCCAGGTAGACCGCCGCGTGGTCCTGGTCGTCCAGGCGGACGCTGTCCCAGTGCCCGAACGTGGGCGAGCCGACTCGCAGGTCCACCACCACGTCCAGCACGGCGCCGCGCGCACACGTCACGTATTTCGCCTGCCCGGCCGGCACATCGGCGTAGTGCAGGCCGCGAACCGATCCGCGCCGGGAGACCGAGTAATTGGCCTGTGCCAGGGTCAGGCGGTGCCCGACCGCTTCAGTCAGGGCCTCGTGCCGGTACCACTCAAGAAACACGCCGCGTTCGTCATGGAACTGGCGTGGATGAATGGCGAAGGCGCCCGGTATTGCCATCTCGCTGACCTTCACGTGGTGGTTCCCCTCCCGATGTGTTCCGATCAAGGACAGTAGCGAACCCGCACGGGCCGGTTCGGCCAACCGGTACATTCGTCCGAGGCCGATCGCAATTGCCGGTGCGGCCGGACAGCATATCGACGGGAGTCAAACAGGTGCGGATTCTGGTCACGGGTGGTGCTGGTTTCATCGGCTCGCACTATGTGCGGACGTTGGCTTCGGGCGGGTATCCGGCCTATGCGGGCGCCGAGGTCGTGGTACTGGACAAGCTGACGTACGCGGGCAATCCGGCGAATTTGGAGCCGGTGGCGTCGGACCAGGTGCGCTTGATCGAGGGTGACATCCTGGATCGGAAACTGGTCGATGACTTGATGGTCGGTACCGATCTGGTCGTGCATTTCGCTGCTGAGTCGCATGTTGACCGCTCGATCACCGGTGCAGCGGATTTCGTGATGACGAATGTGGTGGGGACGCAGACTTTGTTGGATGGTGCGCTGGCTGCGGGGGTCGGCCGCTTTGTGCACGTCTCGACCGACGAGGTGTACGGCTCGATCGACGTCGGTTCATGGACGGAAAGCCAGCCGCTGGAACCGAATTCACCGTACAGCGCGAGTAAGGCGGGAAGCGACCTGATCGCTCGCTCGTATGCCCGAACGCACAACATGGACGTCGTTGTCACTCGGTGTTCAAACAACTACGGGCCGTACCAGTTCCCGGAGAAGGTGATGCCGCTGTTCATCACGAATCTGATCGATGGGCTGTCGGTGCCGCTGTACGGGGACGGTCTGAACGTGCGGGATTGGCTGCACGTGGCTGATCATTGCCGGGGGATTCAGCTGGTTGCCGAGGGCGGTCGAGCGGGCGAGGTGTACAACATCGGTGGTGGCACCGAGTTGACGAACCGGGAGCTGACCGAGTGTCTGCTGGCGGCCTGTGGTGCGGATTGGTCGAGCGTCGAGCCGGTCACCGACCGGAAGGGCCACGATCGGCGCTACTCCGTGGACATCACCAAGATCTCCAGTGAACTGGGATACGCCCCGCAGGTGCCCTTCGACGCCGGGCTGGCCGAGACCGTGCAGTGGTACCGCGACCGGCGGGACTGGTGGGAACCCCTCAAGCAGCAGCGGGCGGCACTGTGACCCGGATGGCCCGGCGCTGGATGGTCACCGGGGCCGGTGGCATGCTCGGCCGGGACGTCCTGGCCGCCCTGAGCCGGGCCGGTGTGGACGCCGCCGCCGTGACAGCGCTGGACCGATCGACGCTGGACATCACCGACTCGGCAGCGGTGACGGCAGCGGTCGAGGCTGCCGTCGGCTCGGGTGGCGTGGTGGTCAACTGTGCGGCCTGGACCGCGGTGGACGATGCGGAGAGTCAGGAAGCCCGGGCGTTCGCGGCCAATGCGGTCGGCCCGCAACTACTCGCGCGGGCGTGTGCGGCGAGCGGTGCCCGGCTGGTCCAGCCGTCCACGGACTACGTGTTCGATGGCACCGCGACGTCCCCGTACCCGGTCGATGCCGCAGCGGCCCCGCGCTCGGCCTACGGCCGCACCAAGGTTGCGGGGGAGTGGGCGGTCCGCGCCGAATTGCCGCACGGACATTGGATTGTGCGCACCGCCTGGCTTTACGGTGAGCACGGCCCCAGTTTCGTGCGGACGATGGCCCGGCTGGAGGCCGAGCGGGAATTCGTCGACGTCGTCGACGACCAGCACGGCCAGCCGACCTGGACCCGCGATCTAGCGGATCGGATTGTCGCCTTGGTGGACGCCGATGCTCCCGCCGGGAGCTATCACGGCTGCGCTTCCGGGCAGACCAGCTGGCACGGGCTCGCCGCCGAAGTCTTCGCCTTGCTCGGTGCCGACCCGGCCCGGGTACGGACGACGACCTCGGCGGCGTTCGTCCGACCGGCCCCGCGGCCGGCCTATTCGGTGCTCGACCTTTCCGGGTGGCAGAAGGCCGGGCTGGCACCGATGCGGGACTGGCGCGAGGCACTGCGCGAAGCAGTCTCGTCCGGCTCAGTCACCGGTCGTTCGTCGGGTTCGGTTGCCGGTCGGTGACCTCCGGCTCAGTCACCGGTCGTTCGTCGGGTTCGGTCGCCGGTCGGTGACCTCCGGAGGCTCCGTCAGGCTCGGTCGCTGGCCGCTGACCTCCCGAGGCTCCCGTCAAGCTCAGGCCATGCTCCCGGGGGCCACCAAAAAACAAGATCAGCGGGCCATTTTAGGTGGCCACCGGGACCATCAGCTGAGCATCGCCCAGGAGTGGTGCCGCGTCGCTCCAGCGAGATGCTAAACCTGCCGCCGATCATGCACGCTTGCCTGCACCTGACCCGCGATCATGCGGTGCTGCACGGCTCGCGTCGCCCCCACCGGCCTCCTCCGTGATCTTGCGCGAACTGACGCATCAGGACGGGCGGGATTCCCGTTGTGTCCATGATCACGAAAAGGGCCCGGGGTGGGCTGCTTTGGCCGATCACCGCGACGGGTCTGCGGTCGTCCGAGGGGTGTGCATCTGGAATTTCGACCTCGCCGGTCCCGTGCAACCGTGCTTGCATGAGCCGAAAGACAGACGACAAGTCGACCCGCGATGCGCGGTCGCAGGCTCCGGAGGAGAATCCGCCGGAGTCTCCGGCGAAACTGCCGAAGCGCTCCTGGATCAAGGTGATCAAAGGTGCTGGTAAGGAGTTCACGGACGACAATCTGTCCGACACCGCTGCCGCCCTGACCTATTACGCGATCCAGTCGATCTTTCCCGCCGCACTGGTTCTGGTATCGCTGCTCGGGTTCCTCAGCCCGAACACCACTCAGCAGCTGATCGCCAACCTGGGTGAGGTGATCCCCGGATCAGCCCAGGGGACGATCGAGTCCACGATCAAGGGTTTGCAGGAGTCGAGCGGCCAGAGTGCCGGGATAGCCTTTATTTTCGGTCTGGTCCTAGCGATCTGGTCGGCCTCGGGGTACGTGGCCGCGTTCATGCGGGCTTCGAACGTCGTCTATGACGTGCCCGAGGGCCGCCCGATCTGGAAGACCCTGCCGACCCGGGTGCTGACCACTCTGGTCGGTTTGGTGATGATCATCATGGCCGCAATCATCGTGGTGTTCACCGGCCCGGTGGCCGAGCAGGCCGGCAGCATGCTCGGCCTCGGCTCGGCGGCTGTCACGGTCTGGTCTATCGCCAAATGGCCGGTGCTGGTGGTGATCATGATTCTGATGGTTGCAATCTTGTACTGGGCCGCCCCGAATGCCAAGCAGGGCTTCAAATGGGTCACTCCAGGTGGCATTTTCGGCGTTCTGGTCTGGCTGATCGCCTCGGCGCTCTTCGCCTTCTACGTCGCCAACTTCGGCAACTACAACAAGACCTACGGCACTTTCGCCGGAATCATTATCTTCCTGATCTGGATCTGGATTTCGAACATTGCGATCCTGCTCGGCGCGGAGATTGACGCCGAGTTGGCCAGGGCTCGCGCCGAGGTGGACGGATTGCCCGAAGGCGCCGAGCCGTACGTCGAATTGCGGGACACCCGCAAGCTGGATGCCGACGAGAAGGCCGAGGTTGAGGGTTCCCGGCTGCACCTGCGCCCCGAACGGGGCGGGGATTCCGGCAGCGCCGGCTAGCAAAGTCAGCGTCGGCTAGCAAAAGACAGCGAAGGACTGACGCGGGCGAGTTAGTCATAGTGGTGGATCGGACGGTTCTACGCCATCCGATCCACCACGCTTTGATGGTCATGCTGGATTACGTCGCAGGCCCGATGGACCAGGGAAAATTAGGCCCTAACCCGCCGCTCTTGAGAATCGCGGCATTGAGGATTGCGGTGGGGATGGTCAGCTGATCACGGCATCGACGGTCTTCTTCAGCGCGCTCGGCTGCGATGGTTCACGCGGCGCCGATTCCTTGAGGTCCAGCATGCGGGCGCCGATTTCTTGCAACTGCTTTCGGCTGAGCGCCTCCCGAACCTTGGGGAACCACTCCTGCTCCTCCTCGTCGATGTGGTGCGTGACGTTCTCGATCAGCACCATCGTCTTGGCGTCGAACCGTTCGGCATCGGGCGAGAGGGCGGCCAGTTCGACACAGAGCAGATCCGCGACGTGGTGCTCCTCGTAGGATTCCAGGACATCGTCCTCCAGGTCCGGCACCAGCTTCCGGACCTCCGGATACATTGCCTCGTTTTCGATATAGGTGTGCACCGTGAGCAGTTCGATCATCTTGCTCACCAGTTCGCCCTTGCGGGAAGTCGCGTTCTCACCAGCCGCCTGGAACTTGCGGAACAGCGACTTGATCTCTTTGTGATCTTGTTTGAGGATCACGATGGCATCGGTGGACATGGCTGCTCCTCGTACATCGTCCGCCCTTTCGGCTGCTTCAGTGGCTCTGGCCACCAAGGCAAATCGTGGCGCACGAATGCCCGACGGCGAGTTGAGAAGCCACCCCAGGCCGTGTTCGAGCAGGGAAACTGGTCCAGGTTGAGAACGGCAGCGGACTATGACGAGCGGTGCGTCAGAAAGAGCCTGTCAGTCAGCTTTGAAAGGGCTGTCAGCCAGGTCTGAAAGGGCTGTCAATCATGGCGGCTGGGAGCCAGGAACACTGAGGCAGAACAGCAGTGAGCCAGGAAGACTAAGACAGGGACGCGGTGAGCCCAGGAAGGCTGGCTATGCGTCAGGCACTGCGCGGGGCGTCGACACCCTGGCAGGCCGGGCAGAGCTCGCGGATGGTGTGCACCGGACCGGTCTTGCGCCAGTCGTTCCATTCGGCGGAGTAGACCGTCCCGACGCCGCGGCAGGTGGTGCAGCGGTCGCCGTCCAGTGCGTCCATCATGTCGTCGTCCGACTGGTGGCGCAGCAGCATGAACAGCCCAACCGCGAGCAGCAGGACGGGAAGCCAGAGTAGGTGGTACTCGCGGGTCAGCAGATTCTGGATCATGAGCAACGCACCGCCCAGCGAAACCAGGCACCCAAAGATCGCGTTCACAGAGGACTCCTCCCCATGGGACTGCCGGCGCGCTGTCGCACCGGGATGAATCGTTTGATATCGGGGAGGGGCTGTCGCCCGGTAGGGCTGAATTGCTTCCGCAAACAAATTAGCGCAAAAACCGGGGTTATGACGGATATCCCAACTATTTATCGGATACGGCTCTCAGTTCCTACTCAGCAAGGCAGTCGACACTAGTCCGGGCAACGCTGACCCGTGGGGCAATGGCACCCAACCGGGCAACTGGAACCAACGGGGCATCTGGAACCAACGGGGCAACGGGTGTCCCACGGGCACTCGAACTCAACGGGGCACTCGAACTCAACGCGGCAGCGGAGGCAATGACGCGGAAGGGGCTTGCTCTTGCGGCGGCAACTTAATGGTTCTGATCGGCGACGTTGCGCAGGCCGCGGCCGCTGCGGTCTCCTGCTTGCGCTGGCGGCGGGAGGAACGCGGTACTGGTGCTGGTTTCGACTCCACCTGGACGGCATCGCCATACCCATAGCCGTACCCATACCCATACCCGTCGTACCCTCCGCGACGCTTGCTGCGCGGAGCAAAGTTGAGCACGGTCCCAAGGATCTTCGCATTCACCGAGGCCAGCGCCTGGGCCGCACGCTCCACCTCTTCGCGTCGGCTCTTGCCGTGGCGGATCACCAGGATCGCGCCGTCGGCGGCGGCCGCAAGTACCGCCGCATCGGTGACCGGCAGCAGCGGCGGTGCGTCGATGATCACCACGTCATAGGCCGCGGCCAGGTTCGCCAGGAGTTGACGCATTTGCTGCGAGCCGAGCATCTCCGAGGGATTGGGCGGAGTCGGGCCGGACGGAAGCACGGCAAGGGTGTCTCGCTGATAGCCAACCAGCACATCGCGCAGTTCGTGCTGGCCGGCCAGCACGTTTGTCAGTCCTGCGGCATTGCTGATCCCGAGGTACTTGCCGACGGCCGGCTTGCGCAGGTCACCTTCGACGAGGACGACGCGAGCGCCGCTCTGAGCCAGGGTGAGTGCGATGTTGCAGGCAGTCGTCGTCTTGCCTTCGGCCGGCAGCGCGGAACTGATCGTGATCACCCGCGGTGGGTCGTCCACGTCGGCGAACTGAAGGTTGGTCCGCAACGTCCGGAAGGCTTCGGCCCGACCACCGAACTGGTCCTCGGTTACCAGGGGCTGCTTGCTGGCCATGGCGTCGTAGGGCACCACTCCCAGCGGGACGGCGCCGGTCAGCTTTTCGACATCGCTGACACCGTTGACGCTGGTATTGAACTGGTCGCGCAGCACCGCCGCGCCGATTCCCAGGCCCAATCCAACGATCAGGCCGAGGGCAAGGTTGAGCGGAATCCGTGGTGAGATCGGCGCTGTCGAGGCGATTGCCCTCCGGGTGACCGACACCGTCACAGGGGAAGCGCTCTGCCCGAACGGCCTCTCCAGTTGGGCGACTAGTCGGGGAAACTCGGCGCCGACCTCGTTGGCGATCGCGGCGGCCCGGAGGGGATCGGTGTCTGAGACCACGATGTCGAGCAGCACGGTGTCCAGTGGGCTGCTGGCGCTGATCTGGGAGGCAAGCTGTTCCGGGGTGAAGGGCAGCCGTAGCGCTTTGATCACCGGCTCAGCGATCAGCGGACTGGTGACGATGTCAACGTACGATTTCACCCGCTGCTGAGTGAACGAACTGCCCTGGCTGAGCTGCGAGATGCCGGGGTCAGTGCGGACCGAAACGAAGAGCTGGGTCTGAGCGGAGTAGATCGGCGTCTGCCGGTAGCTGTACGTCGCGGCGCCGCCGAAACCCACCATCGCAAGCAGAATTACGACCAGCCATTGCTTCCGGAGAACCCGGAGGTACTGGGTCAGAGTCACTCGCCGTGCCACCTTGTCATCGATCGGAGTTCGTACGGCCTCGCTGCTCGTCCCACCGTATCGATTTTGACTACTGACCGAGAGTGAACCATTGCTCTGGGTAAGAACTAGTGAGTGATGTCACGACGTCGCGGCGAATCGGCTCACCCTTGGGCTCCGTCTGGTTGGTCGTAGGCTCACGGGGTGATGCCGTCGCAACTGCCGATCTGGCCCGACTGCGGATCGATGACCTCGACCTGCCGTTCCTGGAGAAGGCATTCGAGGGGCGCGTGGCCGCCGAGTTCGTCTGCTGGGATGACGCGAGCGTCGACTGGGCCCCGGTACGACCTCGTGGTGCTGCGCAGCACCTGGGACTACTCCTACCGGCTCACCGAGTTCGGTGCGCGGCTGCGGGGCGTCGAGGCGAGCACCCGGCTGCTCAATCCGGCAGTTTCCTGGGCGGCGCCTACGCGGAGGTGGTGGAGGCGGTCCAGCCCTCCGTTGCGATGCTGGCCGTTGCCGAGCAGGCAGTCGCGCGCTACCGGGAACTCGCCGTCGTCGATCCGGCCCTGGTCGGCACCGAACCCTTGCTCTACTCCCGGGTCGACCTGATCGAGACCGACGACGGCGAGCCGTGCTGCCTGGAGATGGAGCTCATCGAGCCCAGCCTGTTCTTCGAGACGGATGCCAAGGCCGCAACCCGGTTTGTGGACGCCGTCCTGGCTCGACTCTGGCCGCGACGGCGACCTCAGGCTCAATAGCGCGCGGCCCGGCCAACTGACAGCGGCAGGTCGCGGCCGGTCTCGGCGACCGCGTCGCACCAGTTCAAAACCTCGGCCACCACGACGTCATCCATCGACCGGCGACCTTCGCGGACGTCCCGGAGTAGGTAGCCGCGCAGTGCGCGGGCCTCTCGACGGCGCTTCGCCGACAGGCTGAGCAGCGGCGCTGCGTGGTAGGCGGCCGCCAGCAGTGCGACCAGGCCGATCAGGACCAGATTCCCCATCATGACAACAGAGAGTACTCACTCGATTACGCAAATATCGGACCTCTGGCAAAACAGTTGTCGCTCAGCGGATTTACCCCGGTCAGGAGTAGCTCAAAACCGGATGAACCTGCACGATTGGGTAACGAACCGGCGCACGAGAGACGGCGGTTCGCTGGATCGGGATCTGTCCTGGAGGTCATTGTGGACGGCGTCAATGTACCGTCAGGTAGCCAAAAGTCGTGGTCCGCATGTGGAATCGTTGTGCAAGGGTGAGCCACGACGGCTCACGGCATTCCCGTCGGGAGCCCGGGTAGAGCTGCTGAACCCATCGGGGTGACGATGACGGAGACATATACCCATGCCGGGATCGCCGGGTCGTTCGACGGCGTGGTCACACTGATCGAGGGTTCGACCTTCTGTATCAGTGGCCGCACCGGAGATCTTTACCCGGAAGCCGCACAGGGGCTCTTCTATCAGGACACCCGGATCCTTTCGACCTGGCAGATCCGTGTGCAAGGCACCGTTCCGCAGGTGGTGACGGTGGTGCGCGAGGAGCCCTTTCAGGCCAAGTTCATCTCCTGGGTGCCGGTGGGCGACGAGCAGACCGAGTTGCTGATCGAGCGGACCCGGTACGTGGCGGCCGGAATGCGGGAAGAGATTCGGCTGCGCAACCTCAGCCGTCGACCTGTGCGGACCACCCTGCAGTTGCGCGTCGATGCCGACTTCGCTGACCTGTTCGCGGTCAAGGAGGGCAAGTTGGAGTCCCGCGGGGTGATCTCGATCCAGCCGCGCAGATCCTGGCTGGATGTGCACTACGAGTTGGACGGCGCTCAGCGGGGGGTGCGGATCGCTGCCAAGGGGGCGGTCACCCACCGGGAAGGTCTGCACTTCGAGGTCAGTATTCCGCCCGGTGGCGAGTGGCAGACCAGCGTGATCGTGAGCGCGAGCGTGCAGGGCCAGGAGGCACCCGAAGCGTTCCCGCTGGGGCGCCCGCTCGTGGAGTCCACCCCGGCGGTCCGGATGCGCGCGTGGCGGGAAGGTTCCCCCCGGGTCGAGACCGTCAGCGGCGAACTGCGCCCGATCCTGACGTGCAGCCTGGAGGATCTGGGTGCGCTGCGGATCGTCGATCCGCAGGACCAGTCGGTCTCCGCGGTGGCGGCGGGCGCCCCCTGGTTCATGGCTTTGTTCGGCCGCGATTCGCTGCTGTCCTCGTACATGGCTTTACCACTGGATACGTCGCTGCTGGTGGGCACCCTGCGGGCGCTGGCTCGACACCAGGGCACCCGGGTGGACTCGCAGACCGAGGAGGAGCCGGGCCGGATCTTGCACGAGACCCGATTCGGGACGTCGTTCCCGCTGACTCGAGGCGGTAGCAGCGTCTATTACGGGACGGTGGACGCCACCCCGCTCTTCGTGATGATGCTGGGCGAACTGAACCGCTGGGGATTCGCTCCCGACGCCGTCGCCGAGTTGCTTCCCCATGCGGATCGGGCGTTGCAGTGGATCGAACAGTACGGCGATCGAGATGGCGACGGCTTCGTCGAGTACCACCGGATGTCGGACAGCGGGTTGGCGAGTCAAGGCTGGAAAGATTCGTATGACGGAATTACTTTCGCCGACGGGCGGCGGGCCCGGACGCCGATCGCCCTCGCCGAGGTCCAGGGCTATGTCTATGCCGCATACCTGGCCCGAGCCCATCTGGCGTTGCAGGCCGGAGATACCGCGGAGTGCGAACGATTGAGCGCTCGGGCGGCCCGGCTCAAAGCGGCGTTCAACGAGCGTTTCTGGTTGCCGGAGCGGGGCTGGTTCGCGCTCGGGTTGGACGCCGATAAAGAACCCATCGACGCTTTGGCCTCGAACATGGGTCATTGCCTGTGGACCGGGCTGATCGATCAGGACAAGGCCGGCGCGGTGGTGGAACGGCTGATGTCTGCGGAGATGTTCACCGGCTGGGGGGTGCGTACGCTCGCTTCGACAATGGGCGCCTACAACCCGATGAGTTATCACAACGGATCTGTCTGGCCGCACGACAACGCTCTGATCGCTACCGGGCTGATCCGATACGGTTACGTCGCGGAAGGGCAGCGCCTGGCCACCGGAATCCTCGAAGCAGCAACAGCTTTCGGTGGGCGGTTGCCGGAGTTGTTCTGCGGCTTCGACCGGGCCGAATTTCCGGTCCCGATTCCGTATCCGACGTCGTGTTCGCCGCAAGCCTGGGCCGCGGCCACTCCCATTCAGCTGATGAAGGCTCTATTGCGGTTAGATCCGTGTATGTCGCGTCAAGAGCTCTGGTTCGACCCGGTCTGGCCGCGACAATACGGCCCGCTGCTGATCCACAATCTCCGGCTCGGAGCTAACCGGATCAGCCTGCAGATAGACCCGGCGAATCAGGGTCCAGCCGGAGCGACGCTGACCGGCGTGGCCGAGGAAATCCACGTGATCCGCTCCCCCCGCCCTCCGCTGACCCAACTCCCCGGTGGCTCCTAGCGCCTGACTGAATCAGCGTTTGCCGTAGTGGTTCGGATCCCGATTCGGATTCCGGTTGGTGTCGTTCTCGGCGGGAGCGACGGCATTTCGGCGAGTCTGGATCAGCCGGTAGACGAACATCGCGGCGGCGCCCATTACCCCTACGTCGTCGATCAAGCCGATCGGGCCGAGCGGAAACTCGGGTATCACATCTACGGGCAGGACCAGGTAACCCAGCGCGCCGGCCATCGCGGCGATGCCTCGCAGCGGCACCCGGTACCGGTAGATCACGTAGAGCGAGATGCCGAGCAGCACGACGCCGATCAGAAGGATGAGCGCAAAAATGCCCACCACGATTGTCAGTGCGGAGTCGTTGTCACCCATCGCGGATCCTCCGTAGGTCGGGTGCTGCGTGGGTCGGGTGGACGGTCGATCATCGCGGGTCCTGTGCATTTCAGCGAACGCAGAGGTCGACGTCCTCCCTTAAAGGGTACGCCAACCGGCAAATAGCGGCATTTGCTGACATTCAGTGGTCTACTGGAAAATAAGATGATGCCTCGCAAAAGATGAGGTCAGGACCAGAAGTAGATAGCCTGGCGGCGATGATCACGGACTCTGACACGACATTTCCCGGACGCCGCTCCGCTCGGGTGAGCATGGGCCTGCTTGCTGCTCTGCTGGCGACGTCTGCCCTCGCGGGTTGCCAGGCTTCTCTGGACGCAACTGCCGACCCCAGCGGTGCCACCTCGGGGAAAGCCGTGAAGGGGCCAGCGGGCAGTGCGCTAGCCGCGCTGGACAAGATTCCGGTCAAGGGACGGGCGCCGGGGACCGGCTACAGCCGCGACGAGTTCGGCCCGGCGTGGAAAGACACCGACAACAACGGCTGCGACCAGCGCAACGACATCCTGCGCCGGGACCTCACCAATGAGACGTTCAAGCCGAACACGCACGGGTGCATCGTCCTCAGCGGCACCCTGGCCGACCCGTACACCGGCAAGACCATCGCCTTCCGCAAGGCGGACGCGTCGGCGGTGCAGATCGATCATGTGGTGGCGCTGCAGAACGCCTGGGTCACCGGTGCCTACAAGTGGACCAAAGATCAGCGGACGGCGCTGGCTAACGACCCGCTGAACCTGATGGCGGCGGACGGGCCGACCAACTCCTCAAAGGGTGCAGGTGACGCCGCGACCTGGCTGCCGCGCAAGTCCTTCCGCTGCACCTACGTCGCCCGTCAGGTCGCGGTCAAGGTCAAGTACGGGGCCTGGATGACGGCGGCTGAGCACAAGGCGATCGAGGGCATTCTGGCCGGCTGCCCCAAGCAGAAGCTCCCGCAGGTTCAGACCATCCCGCTCGGCGAAGGCTCGGCCAAGGCGCCTGCAGGTTCGGCCAAGAAGACCGCCGGCCCCGCCGACCCGGCCAGTACCAAGGCCAGCCCGGGTGCCTTCTGTTCTCCGGCCGGGGCGAAGGGGGTCACCGACGAGGGAACGAAGATGGTCTGCTCGGCGAAGAACGGTGACCGGCCGCGCTGGCGCTCAGCGGGCTGAGTTGCGCCGCCGGACCGGATTCGCGTCGCCGGATCTGGCGGCACCGGTGCGGGTTGAGGGCGGGTTATTCGCGAACGTGGACGCCTGTCCGGTGTCCAGCGGTGCTGGCGGAGCGCCCGAGTCGTTCTCCGGAGCCAGCGACCGGAAACCAGTTACGGGTCGCCGAGGCCGAAGTCCGGTGGTGGTCCGACCACCACGGCCATCACGTACGACACCAGGTCCGGGTCCATTCGGTCGGCGAGCGCGGCCTGGCTGAGTTCCCGGGCACCGGCGCCGTCGATGCCTAACGTGCGGGCAAACAGCGAGCCTGGGCCACTGATCGAGAACGCGATACCGACGATTGGTTCGACGTCGAATCCCTTGGCGGAAAACCACTTCCGGACCGCTTCGGCGCCAGCCGGTGGCGCTCCCGGGGGGTGGTCAACGGTGTAGCCGCCGGAGCCGGTCGGTGGACGTGCTGGCATCGCCAAGATGACCAGCGCCGTCCGCATCTGATCGGTGCTCGATTCGCCTGCCACGCCGGTCAGTCCGTTGGGTCAGTGTCGTTCTCGTGATGATCGGCCCAGATCCGGGCGCTCAACACCGCTCGGTGGACGTCGACCAGGCCGGCCCCGGTGGCGAGGTCGGGTACGGCACCGGCGGGGTGGTTCATCCCCGGCCGGTCGAAGCAGCGGCCGGCGGTTACGGGTCGGGCGGTCGAGCGCAGGACGTCGCGGATCTGAGCCGGGGTCAGGTGCGGAGCGGTCTGTTTCACCAGCGCGGCAGCCCCGGCCAACTGCGGGGCTGCCGCGGAGGTTCCGCTGAGCGCGGCCCAGCCGTCGTTCGGGCCGGTCTGGTCGCAGTCCGGAAATGGCTTGCCGTTACCCAGGTCGGTGTCAAGCTTCCTGCCCGGCTCGACTGGAAGCATGAGGTAGGCCGCTCGTGGCCGCAAACCCACCAGCCCGGTCAGATCCGGCACGTTGCGACCCGAATAGATGGAACTCGCGAATCCACTGGCGTAGTCCGAGGCCTGCATGGACCCGTCTGGTCCGAGGTAGGTGCCACCGGCGCAGATCACGTCCGGATGCTGGCCAGGGAAGGCGAATTGGCCGTTGCCGGCCGCGAATACCACGATCGTTCCGGCGGCGACGGCAGTGGCGATGGCTGCCGAGGCGGCCAGATCGGCGGCGCTGAGCGGGCCGTTCGGCTTGTCCGAGCCCCACGAGCAACTGATCACGTCCGGAGCCAGGCCGACCGCGGAGTTGAAGGCTCCGATCGTGTTCACGAAGCTCATTTTCACCATGGTGAAGTTGACATCGGGGGCGATCGCGAAGATGTTCGCCGACTCTGCGGTGCCGTGCCCGGTTTCGTCCCGCTCCGGCCCGAGCGCGCCCGGTCCCAGCACCACCGGCCCCACCCGGTAGCCCCGGGCAGAAAAGTAGGGGTGGGCGAAGTGGCCGCTATCGGTCATCACGACGGTGATGCCTTTTCCCGTGACGCCGTCCCGGTGTGCCAGATCGGCGTTCGCCGCAAGCGAAACCCCACCCGGGACGTCAAGATGCCAGTAGGAGTCGGTCGGTGGCAGCGCGCTGGTGGAGAAGTAGTAGCGCGGTTCCTCGATCCCGACGCCTTCCAGCAGGTTGGCGAAGGACGTTCCCGAGGTAGTGATCAGGCCAGGGAGGTCGGTGTCCGGGCATTCGACGAAGGTGGCGGTGTCGTCCGGGGACTGCGCCTTGCGGGTCGGTCTCTCCTCGGCGATCAGTCGGCAGTCGAAGGCCTGTTTGTAAAGTTCAGGCGGACCGGCGATGTTGATCGTCGTGCTGGAGATCTGCAGCACTGCGAACCCGGCGGCCTGCAATTGGGCCGCCGCATTCCTTGTCACGTGCCTTTCCGAGGTCATCGCTACCGCGTCCCGAGCCGATACCGGTGGATTCTGGAAAAGCGAGGCCCCACCGACCGACCGAGGGCTGGCCTGGGCATACACCAGGTCGGGAAGTACTGGTTGGTTGGTGGCAGTCTGGGTCATCGCACACGTCCCGGGGTCTGAGGTCGCCGTTACCCGATCGCGGCCACCCTGGCTCCAGCGCGGCCCCGATCATCAAGTCAGAGCAACGGCAGGCCCGCTAGATACAGATCGCTCTTATCCGGGCACTTCACCCCCCGGGGGAATACCGGCATTGACGGTTCGTTACGTTACCTGACTCAGATTCTCCGGTGGTGAGTTGCGCTCCTCACCGGCAACGGACGCAGAAGGCGGTCAGGTGACGGTTTCATCCGAGCAGGCAAGCCCAGGTAAGGCCCGCGGTGGTCGGCCGCCGATCTCCACCAGGGTGGTGAGCACACAACAGCTCAGCCCCAGCATGGTTCGGGTCGTTCTGGGCGGCCCGGAACTCGCCAGATTTAACCCTAACGAATACTCCGACGCGTACGTGAAGCTGCTCTTTCTCCGGCCCGGGGTGGATTACCCGAAGCCTTTCGATCTGAATGCCGTCCGGGCCCAGCTTCCGCCGTCCGACTGGCCGCAGCAGCGCACCTACACGGTCCGCAGATGGGATTCGGCGGCGCAGGAGCTGACCATCGACTTTGTCGTACACGGGGATGAGGGATTGGCCGGGCCGTGGGCTCGGGCCGCACAGCCTGGCGACGAACTGCTCCTCAATGGGCCCGGTGGTGGCTATTCGCCTGAGCCGCTCGCCGACTGGCATCTGCTGATCGGTGACGAGAGCGCGCTGCCCGCGATCGCTGCCGCCCTTGAGCGGCTGCCCGCCACGGCGGTGGGTTGCGTTCTGCTGGAGGTGGACGGCGCGGCCGCGGAGCAACCACTGGTCAGTCCCGCGGGCGTGCAGGTGCGTTGGGTGCACCACGGTTCCCGCCCGCTCGGCGAGGAGCTGGTGGAAGCGGTGGCGGCGTTGACCTTCCCGGCCGGCCAGGTGCAGGCGTTCGTCCATGGTGAGGCGGGCGTCGTCAAGGAGTTGCGCCAACTGCTCAGGGTGGAACGACAGATCCCGATGGCCAACATGTCGATCTCTGGCTACTGGCGGCTTGGCGCCGCCGACGAGGCCTGGCGCGCGGTCAAGGCGGATTGGAACCGCCAGATCGAGCAGGCCGAGGCCACGATCGGCTGAACCGCGCCGGTCGCTCTTTGCCATCTCCCGGTGTCGCATCGCGAGTGGCGGTCCACAGTCGGCAACGAGCACCGGTCAAGTTCATAAAGTTCCTGGTCGAAGACAGAACATGAGTTCCACGGCCAAGGATGTGCGCAGTGGACCTCGGCTAGCTGCTAGAGCCCGGTTGGCTTGTGGTCGCGTTGGCTGGCTCGTAGTGGTCATCGCGACCACGGTCATCGGGGTGTTGGTCCTTGTGCTGACCCGTCCGCGCAGCGCGGAGGCCCAGACGGTCGGTGACCTGGCGATCTTGGCCGCCGTGCTGCTGGCTGTGACGGGCTGTGTCAGCGCTGCGCGCAGGAATGAATCAACGGCTCGCGGATGGGCTGCGCTGGCCGGAGCTACCGTGGTATGGGCCGTGGCGCACTCTATCTGGACGATGTATGGGCTCCTTCGCGCCCATGTGTACCCGTTTCCCTCCGCGGCCGATCTCGGTTACATCGGCTATGCCCTGCCCGCCGCCGCCGGTCTGTTGTTGTTCCCGCGGTCGTCGAGACGTCCGGGCACGTGGGTGCGTGAGCTTCTGGACGCCGGCGTGATCGCTAGCTCGGTGCTGTTCGTGAGCTGGGTTACCGTGCTCGGCCCGCTGGTCAGCGCGGGCGGATCCGGGTTCACGCGCCTGGTCGGACTGGGCTATCCCATCGCGGACATCATGCTGGCCTCCCTGGTGCTGGCACTGGGTATGCGGGTCCCGCCGGGACAGCGCCCTTCCTGGTTGCTGCTCGGCAGCGGACTGTTCCTGCTGGCCGTGACCGACAGCATCTACGCGTCGATGACCCTGGCCGGAAAGACCGGAACGACCGGGTCTGTCCTGGCGCTCGGCTGGATCGGCGCCTTCCTGCTGATCGCAGTGGCCAGCCGGATCCGGACCGAGCAGGTCGAGAAGGTAGCGCTTCGGCATTTCACCGTGCTGCAGGAACTGCTCCCGACACTTCCGCTGCTAGCCGCCGTCGCTGTGGCGGCAGACAATGATCAGTGGAGCGCGGACGACCCCTTCCTGATCGTCAACGGCCTGCTGGTGCTGCTTCTGGCCACCGCCCAGCAGTTGGTGAACGCGATCGACCGGGTGCGCGTGGCCAACGGCCTGGAAGCAACAATCGCGTTACGCACGGAGCAGCTCACCTCCGCCGACGCGCGGTTTCGCGAGTTGGTGCAGTCATCCGATGCCGCGATCTTCAGCAAGACTTCCGAAGGCCGAATCACCAGCTGGAATCCTGCTGCGGAGCGGCTTTTCGGTTTCACCGCCGCGGAAATCCTGGGCCGCTCGGTGGACCTGATCGTCCCGGCGTATCTTCGCGATGAAGAGATGGAAATCCGCTGCCTAGCGATGACCGGAGATACCTTCAAGCGCAGCTACGAGACCGAGCGGCTACACAAGGACGGCACAATCGTCCCGATCGCGATGACCGTCTCACCCATGCGCGGCGGCGATATTGTCGATGGGGTTTCGGTGATTGCCCGGGACGTCACCGAGACCCGCACCCGCGAAAAGGAGTTGGCCGCGGCGCGTACCTCCGCTGACGATGCGTCCCGGGCAAAGACCGAATTCCTGGCCACCATGAGCCATGAGATCCGCACGCCGATGAACGGCGTGATTGGACTGACGGGATTGCTGCTGCGCACTCCGCTGGACGACACCCAGCGCCGGTACGCCAACGGTGTTCGCGGAGCAGGCGAGGCACTCTTGGGCATCATCGATGACATCCTTGACTTCTCCAAACTGGAGGCAGGCAAGGTGGAATTGGAAAACGTCGACTTCGATCCACGCGAACTGGTCGAAGAAGTGGGCGTGCTGCTGGCCCAGATGGCCGCCGACAAGAAACTGGAGTTGATCGCTTACTGCGACCCGGCGGTACCCACGGCTTTGACCGGTGATCCGGGACGGCTGCGCCAAATTCTGATCAACATGGCCGCTAACGCGGTAAAGTTCACGGCCGAAGGGGAAGTCGTCATCCGGTTGACGGCGAACATTTCGCCCAAGGACGGCCCCGGGGACGTCGTGGCAATCATCTTCGAAGTGAGTGACACCGGGATAGGGATCAGCGCAGAGGCCCAAACCCGCTTGTTCGAGCCATTTTCCCAGGCTGACGCATCGACGACGCGTCGCTTCGGTGGCACCGGTCTTGGCCTGGCGATCTGCCGTCGACTAGTGGAAGCGATGGGTGGCAACATTGTCGTCAGCAGCGAAGTTGGTGTCGGTAGCAATTTTTGCTTCGTCTTGAAGATGCCCATCCGCCCGTCCCTGACCTCCGTGCGGATTCATCCGGAGATGCTCAAGGGGCTTCGTGTTCTGGTAGTCGACGACAACGAAACCAACCGTTTCATCCTTGCCGAGCAACTGTTGGACTGGGCCATGGTGGCGGACGTCAGTTCAGACGCGGATGCCGCACTCGCCGCGCTTTATCAGGCGGCTTCCCGTGGCGTGCCCTACGATTTCGCCCTGCTTGACCTCTGCATGCCAGGAAAGGACGGGCTGGAGCTGGCGGTGGCGGTGGCCTCGGAGCCCCGGCTGGCAAAAACGCGGTGCATGATCTTGTCGTCCAGCGGATCCGTGGATACGGCGCGAGCCACAGCGGCGGGAGTGCAGGAATGGATCAGTAAGCCGGTTCGGCTGTCTGAGCTACACGACTCGCTGGTCCGGATGACCGGCAGCCCGTCGGCCGGAGACTACGTCAAAGTCCAGCACAAGAAGGCCCTTCCGATCCAACGTGGAGTAGGTCGAATCCTGGTGGTAGAGGACAATCTGGTGAACCAGATGGTCGCCCAGGGAGTGCTGATGGACCTGGGTTACGCCGTCGAGGTGGCCGCCAATGGCAGAGAAGGTTTGGCGGCATTGGAAAGTGGCCGTTTTGACGCCGTCCTGATGGACTGCCACATGCCGGAGATGGACGGTTTCGAAGCCACCCGGCGGCTGCGCGACCGAGAGTGGTTCGGCCACCGGACCCCGGTGATCGCCATGACCGCGGGGGTGATGACGGAGGACCGCGAGCGCTGTCGAACCGCAGGTATGGATGACTTTGTCGCCAAGCCCATCGATATCGGGCACCTCCAGCAGACGCTCGCGAAGTGGATCAACTCGGCGACCGGTGTTCCCTTGCAGCGCACGGAGACAGCCGAGACGACAGCTAAAGCCGAGTCAGCTGAGGCAGACAAGTCAGCTGAGACAGCCGAGACAGTGGAGCTGATTGTCGTGACCGAGGAAGACGTGCTGTCTCATTCGCGTCTGGACATGCTGAGATCGCTCGGACCCGCTGACGGGTGGGGCGTGCTTCCGGAGATTGTGGCTGCCTTCCTGAGCGGCTCGGAAGCCCAGCGCGCTGAACTGCGCGCTGCTGTCGAGGCCCACGATCACGAAGGTCTGGGCCGTGCGGCGCACCGCCTGCGCGGTGCAGCAGCCAACGTGGGTGCCGAATCGCTGGCGAGCGCTTGCGCCGAGGTCGAGCGGCTAGCCGCTGCAGCGTCATCCGACCTGATGCCTGGGCTTGACTTGATTAGCGACCGGCTTTCCGCCACCTGCTCAGAATTGGAATCCTTGCTAGCTGGTCGACCGTGAGGATTCTGATCGTCGACGACGATTTCGGGTCGAGGCTCGTGGCTCAAGCCACGGTCGAAAGACTCAACCATGAATGCGTCATCGGGGTCGATGGTGACCAGGGATGGCAACTCTTCAACGAGTCCGCACCGGACGTGGTCGTTACCGACCGCAGCATGCCCGGTATGGACGGGTTGGAGCTGTGCCGGCGGATCCGAGCAGCGAAAACAGACCGATACACCTACATCATTCTGGTGACGGGTCTGAGCGATCCTGCCGAGGTGATCGAGGGAATGCACGCCGGGGCAGACGACTACGTCGGTAAACCGCTCAATCCCCTGGACCTGGAAGCGCGGCTGCTGGGAGCCAAGCGGGTGACCGAATTGCACGCCGAGCTTGCCGTCGCCCGTCAGGCACTGAGTCACCAGGCCAACACGGATGCGCTGACCGGGTTGCCTAACCGGCTGGCCCTCACTGAGGATCTCGAGCGGCTCCACCGCCGCAGCGAACGTGACGGTCGCAGCTACTGCCTGGCCATGTGCGACGTGGATTTCTTCAAGCGGTACAACGACACTTACGGTCACCTCGCTGGCGACGAGGCTCTCCGGCGAGTGGCAATGACGCTCCAGGCAGGCCTGCGCGGAACTGATCGCGTCTACCGGTACGGGGGCGAGGAGTTTCTCATCGTCCTCCCCGGGCTGACCATTGAAGAAGCGCTGATCCCGGTGCAACGGACGATCGATCAGATGGGTCGCCTGGAGCTGAAGCACTTGGCCGGTGGGCCGACGGGCGTCATCACCCTCAGCGCGGGACTAGCCAGTTTTGTCGCCGGAAAGTCACTCACTAGCGAGGCCTTGCTCGCTGAAGCGGACCAGGCTCTTTACCGGGCCAAGACTGCAGGCCGCAACCGCGCCGTCTGCGCAGGGGCGATCTAATGGTCGTGGCAGCGGTGAAATCACCAGTTCTATGGTTGCAGCGCGCCCCGCGTCTGGTCGTGTTTGTCACCGTGCTTGTGCTTCCGGCCGTGCTCACGGTTCGCATCATTCGTGGGGATACCGATGGCCTCGCGATCATTGCGGGTGGATCCATCCTGGTTTCCCTGCTGACAGTGGTGCGAGTCAGCATGATTGAAGGTCGTCGGCCGACGAGGTCGGACCGGGTCGCTTTGCTCCGATTGATAGCGGGTTTCGCGGTTCTGGTGCTGCTGCCCCTGGCCTTGATGGCCGAGGCGAGCATCCGCCTGACCGAACGAGTGGTGGTGGGCGACGCGCAGGCGCGAGTGCGCACCACTAGTACCGTGAGTGCGCAGTTGGTGCAGAGGCAGATGGAGGGCCTGGGCCAGCTGGTTGCGGCCTATGCCGAACGTCGGCTGCTGGCGAAGTCTCTCGGCGATGGCACGCTGGACACCTTCGACCAGGTCGCCGTGCTGCGCCACCTCGCCCAGCTCCAGGCCGCAACGGCCAACCTGGCAGGGGTATTCGTTACTGAGGCGAGCGGACGGCTGGGTGCTGTCCTGCCGAGCACTCCGGCCATCGTCGGTAAGGACTTCAGTTTCCGAGATTGGTACCGCGGGGCCATCACGACGACCCGACCGTACATCTCGGAGGCCTACACCACGTCGATCCCCGGCGGTGCCCGAGTGGTGGCCGCAGCATCGCAAGTCCGCGATCCTGATACTGGCAAGGTTCTCGGAGTCCTGGTGGCGGTGTACGATCTGCGGGCGATTCAGGCGTTCTCCGAGGAGCTTTCGAACGCTCAAGGGGTGAGCCTGCGGATCACCGACCAGCGCGGCACGGTTGTCGCCGCCCCGGGTGCCGATGGTAAGGCCTTGGTCGACGCCAGTGGGGAGGTTGGCGTCGCCCAAGCCTTGCAGGGACAGGACAGCGTCGAGGGCGCCGACGGCGAGGACATCCTCTCGGCCTACGCACCCGTTTCCGGGCTGGGCTGGACGGTGACCGCCCGGGTTCCGACCGCCACCGCCTACGCGTCGCTCGAGCCGGTGCGGTCCACCGTTTTCGCCATCGCCATTCTTCTCGGACAGGTCTTGCTGGGCGGGTTGGTGCTGATGGCCCGCGCACAGCGCCAGCGTCAGGATGCTGAGCGGAGGCTACTCGAGCGCGAAGAGAGCATGAGCGGCATTCTGGAGGCAGCGGCGGACGCCTTCGTGGCGATCGACGTAGCCGGTGACGTGACGTACTGGAGCGGACAAGCCGAGCAATTGTTCGGCTGGGCATCCGAGCAGGCGTGCGGATCGTCGCTGGCCGAACTGATCATTCCTGATTCGATGCGGCAAAGGCATTCCACCGCTGTTGCTCGGCTTGCTGATTCCGGGGTGTCCACGATTCCGGGGCAGCGAATCGAAGTGTCGGCCATACACCGCGACGGAACCGAGTTTCCGGTGGAACTGGTCATCTGGCAGTCCGGCGTCGGTGGGACGCTCTCCTTCAACGCCTTCATCCACGACATCAGTGACCGCAAGCAGTACGAGGCTCAACTGGCGGCGGCTCGCGATGGAGCCCTCGAGGCCTCTCGCGTAAAGACCGAGTTCCTCGCGGTGATGAGCCATGAACTCCGCACCCCGATGAACGGAGTGATGGGGATGACGTCGCTCTTACTGGGGACGACGTTGTCCACGCAACAGCGGGACTATGCCGAGACGGTTCGCACGAGTGCCGACCGGCTCCTGGGATTGCTGAACGACGTGCTGGATCTGGCCAAAGTGGAAGCGGATCGGTTGGAGCTGGAAGTCCTCGACTTCGACCTGAATCAACTCGTCCACGACATTGTCCAGTTTCTGGAGGCTGCCGCCGAGCGGAAAGGCATCGCCCTCACCTCGGCGATTGACGACGACGTCCGGCGTGCCCTCCGAGGTGACCCGGCCCGGGTGCGACAGGTGCTGCTCAACCTGGTCGGCAACGCCGTCAAGTTCACCGCGACGGGCTCGGTGCACCTGCGAGTGCTCGCCGACACCAGCGTGGATCCGGCCGCCGGATCGACTGAGCAGCTGCGCCTGCGCTTCGAGATCACCGACACCGGGATCGGGATCGCACCGGAGGCGCGCGGCCGGTTGTTCGAATCCTTTTCCCAGGCAGATGCATCTACCACTCGCCGCTACGGTGGTACCGGGTTGGGCTTGGCGATCAGCAAGAGCCTGGTCGCCTTGTTCAACGGCGAGATCGGGGTCGAGAGCCAGTTCGGGGCCGGGTCAACATTCTGGTTCACTGCTCAATTCCTGGCCGGCGGCGCGGGCGTGGCAGCTACCCAGGCCGAAGCCGTCGCCGCTGTCGAGCCCAGTGCCGCGCCCGGCCTGGTGCTGGTCGTCGATGACATCGCCATCAACCAGAAGGTCGCCGTTCGGATGCTGGAAAGTCTGGGCCACCGCGCCGACGTCGCTGCTGACGGCGCGGAGGCAGTCGAAGCGTGGGCCCGGGTGCCGTACGACCTGATCCTGATGGACTGCCGAATGCCAGTAATGGACGGGTACGAGGCAACTCAGGCGATTCGCGCCGCCGAAGGGTCGGGGCGGCGTATCCCCATTGTGGCCATGACGGCGTCCGCCATGACCGCGGATCGCCAGAAGTGCCTGGACGCAGGAATGGACGACTTCCTCAGCAAACCGGTGCAGTTGTCCGACGTCAGGCGAAAGGTCAACCACTGGCTCCCGAGAACCTCGCCCACAACCGGGCCGGCCCAGAACGCGCCGGTTGCGATGGAGGATGAGGCGGAGCGTCTGCCCATCCTCGACTCCGACATCATCGCTGAATTACGTTCCCTCGGCGAAGACTTCCTGATTTCTCTGGCCGAGGTGTTTGTCGCTGCCGTTCCGGACCGGCTCGCTGAGATCCGAGCCGCTGTGCAGAGCGGTGACACGGAAGGGCTTTCGGTGTCGGCGCATGCGCTGCGCGGAAGCGCGGCCAACATGGGCGGTGCCCGAGTCGCCAGCGTCTGTGCGCGACTGGAGGAGGCCGGATTCGCCGGTCAGCTCGCTGAGACCGGGCCGGATCTCGTCTTACTTGAGGTCGAAACCGCGCTTCTGGTCAAGGCGATGGTGGCCCTCATCGACGTTGCGGTTTGACCCCCGACGCGGAGGTCGCCGGTACCGCCCTCCGCGTCGGGAGATGAGTCACCAAGTCTCGAGGCTCGGCACCATCGCTTCGTCGATCGCCTTCAGCAGCGCCGCGGCAATGAACGGTTTCGTCAGGTAGGAGGCGCCGAGAGCGCGGCCAGCCTCGATGTGCTCCGGTAGTACTCGGGCTGACAGGAAGATCGCCGGCAGATTGCCCAGGCCCTCCTGGGTGCGCAGCTCGGTGAGAAGCTCCGGGCCTGACATCTCCGGCATCGAGACATCAAGCACCACGACGTCGGGATGTCCCCGGGTGGCGACAGCCTCGAGAGCCTCCTTCGGCGACGTTGCGCCGATCACCTTGTGCCCCTTGGCCTGAAGGCGAAACATCACAATTTGCACCGTATTTGGATCGTCGTCCACGACGAGTACTCGAGCCATGGCTGTCGATTCTCCTTGAGATTTCGGCCCCCAGACGCGGATCGACAGGGTGCCATTGCTCCTTGCTATCGGTATCTCCGAGGCGAGCTTGACCGGGCATCCCCGCTTGCTTTCAGCGCACCGCCGATCCCGGGGTTTACGCGATGAAGGGGTAGAGGCCGCGGGCGGTCAGCCCGAGGCCGACGACGAGCACCAGCGCCGCGGTGAGGGTCGGCGCAAGCCGAGTCAGTCGCCCGCCTAGGGCGCCGAACCGTTCCACCGCGACATCGTCAAGCTTTCCGCGGAGATTAACCAGGAGGATGCCGACGGCGGTGAGCGTGCCGGCCATCCCGATCCCATAGCAGAGCACCAGCAGAACCCCGAAAGCTGTTCTGCCCAAGCCGATCGCACCGAGCAACACAACCAAGGCAGAAGGGCTGGGCACCAATCCACCGGCAATTCCCATGCCAATCAGGCCAGCCCGTCCTAGCGGCCCTCGTCCGCTGTCCTGGACATCCTTTCGAGAAAAGCCGAACCCGTGGCCGTGCCCGTGCCCGTGGCCATGCCCGTGCCCGTGTCCGTGCCCGTGTCCGTGTCCGAGATCATGGTCAGGATTGGGCTCGAGTGCGTCGCCAGGCCCGGTTTCGGCCGGCTCGGGATCGAGGGCGTACCCGGAGCCACCGGGACCTGGTGCGGCGGCAACCAGTTCCGGCTCATGAAGGACGGGTTGGCGCGGTGCGGTAGGCGTGCCAGGAGGATCGGCGGGCAGCGGCGCGGTCGGTGTCGGGCCGGCCTTGGGGCGAGGTGTTCGATCGCGGTACGCCGACCGGAGCAGCCAGGCACCGATTCCGGCGATCATCAGCCCACCGGCCACTCCCAGCGCGCCCAGAACTTCATCACCAGCGAGCGTCGCTACCGCGCTGAGCAGCAGCCCCAGAATGATCACCCCGGCGGTGTGAGTCACCGTCACGGTCGCACCCACCGTCAGCGCGTCCCGGATCGACCCTCGCCGACCGGCGACGTACGCCGCGATCACGGTCTTGCCGTGCCCGGGGAGCGCCGCGTGCGAGGCGCCAAGCACCAGCGACAGCAACACCGCCAGCAACCCGACCGTGAAGGTCAGGTCATCGGCACCGACCAGGTCGTCGAACCGCGTCTGCAGCCGGTTCAGCGCCCGGGCGACAGGTCCGGCAACCGGCAGGTCGGCGGCATCGGAGAATGTCGAGAGCCCACTTCCTGGTCGGACCTGGAGTTCGACGGAGCGGACGTCGAGTGGCGAACTGAGCAGGTCATCCGGGTAGGACCGCAGTTGTTCGCTGATGCTCTTGCTCGGCACCGGAGAGTCAATCAGGCGGACGCCGTCCCCGATCGCGGTGATTTCCCGCCAGCCGAGCCGGTCACCGAGGTAGCGATCGGCGAAACTCAGTGTTCCTGCGGCGTCGATCCGGGCGGTGGCCGACAACCGGCATTCCAGCCGACTCACCTGGAGCCCGGCCACACCGGGGCGGTAGCTGAAGGCGGCGCTGGACACGGTCCAGCGCAGCGCCTGCCCGTCCAGGGTGGCATCCAAGCCGGCAACCACCGCGGTGCAGCCGGTCCTCGCGTGCTCGGCGCGCTCGGCGTCGCTGATTTTGCCGTCATGGTCGGCGTCGATCTTGGTGCGCTCTTGCAGCGTCGGAATCTCGGCCGTGTCGATCACGGCGAAGTTCTCCACTTTGTCGACGCTCAGCCGCAGCTCGTTGTAGTGGTTGACGGTGAAGTTTCCGAGCGGATGGGCCTGTGCCGTTCCGGTTGCGGCCACCGACATCAGCGCGGTCATCAACACCACGAGGACGGCGCCGATGAGTGGTCGACGGACCGTCACTTCGGGCCTCCCAGCGAGTTGAGCGCGGCAATCGCCTTCGGCGCCTGTACCCGGTCGAAATGAGGATTGCTCTTCAGCGCTGCCGAGAGGTGACCGCGAGCGGCGTCACGGCGTCCCAAAGCTAGTTCGATCATGCCGAGGTGGTAGGCGAAGGTGGCATTGTGCCAGCCGAGCCGGTTCGCCTGGACGGCGTAGGTGAGGGCCTCCTTGTCCTGACCGGCCCGGTGCAAGGCCCAGCCGAGCGCATCCGCGACCAGGACGCTGTGCCGTCGTGACCACTCGGCCCGGGCATGGCGAACCGCCTCGGTCGGGGAGCCGTGGTCGGCCTCAACGATGGCCGTGGTCAGGTCGTCGACCACGCCGTTGGAGGTGAACAGTTGCTGGATGGAAGTGAGCAGCGCGAACTGTGCCTTGGCTTCGTCCGCCCGCCCCAGCGACACGAGTAGTTGCGCGTACTCCAGCACATACTCCGGAAGCGGCAGGCGCTCAGTGAGCTTGGTGTAGTCGGCAACCGCGGCGTCGGTCTGGCCCAGCGCGGCGGCTGCCTTCGCCCGTCCGGCCAGGAGCGGGTCCGAGGTCGGGGAGGCCAGCAGGCCGCGCCGGTACTGCTCCATCGCGGCCTTGGGATCTCCCGAGTTGAACTCGAGTTCACCGAGGTAGTACCGGCAGAACGCGACGTCTACGGGATCGGCGGCCTGGGCGAGCGCGCGCTGCATCGAATCCCGGGCCTGGTCGATCTCGCCGCGTTGTTCGAAGACATATGACGCGCGGCTGAAGGAGGCCAGCCCGGGCCGAAGGTCAAGCATCTTCTGGACCGCGGCATCGGCGCCGGCGTAGTCACCCAGCTGGGTCAGGGCATCGGCCAGGACGCCGTAGGCGCCGGCCTGGTAGGGATTTGCCGCCGTCGCCTTCCGGCCCCAGTCCCGGGCCTGGCTGAACTCGTGCCGCGCGTTGGCCAGCGAACCCATGCCGACCATCGCGGCGTCGTTGCCGGTCGGCTTCGCCTGCAGCGAGCGCTCGAGCGCGCCCTGGGCTTTGGGGTAGTACGAGGGGTCACCTGTCACTCGGGCCTGCTCGACGTAGGCCGAACCGAGCTCTGCCCAGGTCCGGTCGTCCTTCGGCAGGGTGCGCAATCGCACTTGAGCCGCTTCGATTGCCCCGGCGAGGGTGTTGCGACCGGTTCCCGTCACGGCACCGGTTCCGACTGTGCTGCCGAGGGTTGTCGGCTCTGGGGCGGCGGCCTTGGCGTCGTCCGTGCTGTTGCTGCCGACGGTGAGCAGCGCTGCGGCCAGCAAAGTGACGACAGCGGTGCTGATCAGGGCGGCGGGAAGCAGTCGGCTACGCATCGGGCTGGGTTCCTTCGATCGGTAGACCGCGTGGTGGTCGGAGGTGGCTCGGCCCTGCACCTTACCGAGGGGCTGTTCAAGGGTGTTCTGACAGACAACGGCAGTCGACGAGCAGGGCGCGGTGCGACTGGCGCGTCCTGCTCATCGACTGCCGGGTAAAGCTCATCTCATCCTCATCGCTCAGCGGAAATACTCAGAGCGAGCAGCGCGATCAGCTTCGGGCGCGGCCGCTCGCAGCTTGGCGACGACGCACCGTGACCACTCCACCGGCGCCGATGAGGCTCAGCAACCCGACGGCCACGAGGGCGGTCGTGGTTCCGCTGGTACCCGTCTCCGCAGCGATCGGCTTGATCTTCAGGACGTTCTCGTCCTTGCCGTCTTCCTTGTAACCCGAGGCCTGGCCCTTGCCCTTGCCGTCGTCTCCCTTGTCGTTCCCGGCCGCAGCCGTGTTCACCGAGTTCGTGTTCGGCAGGGCGACGTACGGGAATTCGTTCTCGAAGTTCTGGTCGTTCGCGTCCACCTTGTCGCCGGCCGCAAGCGCCTCGACGAGCTTTCCTTCCTGCGCTGCACCCTCAACGGCCTGCAGCGAGATGTCGATCGCGTCGTCCGTGAGCCGTCGTCCGTTCGGGAAACCCTGGAGGTCACCGGCGAG
>JANNPJ010000035.1:0-6286 GCA_031400005.1 Kineosporiaceae bacterium
CGGTTCTTCCAGCGCGAGGAATGGGCGTTGTTCCGCTCCTTCGTGAAGCCGGACTTCCTGCTCCTGATGGACCTGTTCTTGGCCACCGGGGTCCGGTGGGGCGAAATCAGCGCCCTGCGCGTCGGGGACATCACCTTCCAAGCTGAGCGGGGATTTACGGGGAGTCAGGGCGTGGTACCAAAGGTGAGACCGGCGCGTCAGCATGACCTAAAACGTGTACTTCGGACGCAAGCAGTCCACCATCAAGGCGGCACGAGCCCTCGACGTCATCGGGGAGGTCAGTGCGGAGCCTGGAGGAAAGCCCCTTCGCGTAGCAGCCTTGCCAGGGTGACTACCAAGACCAGGATCGCCTCTGTTCGCTGACCCGAGACCTGATGCCCGGACTGGAGAATTGATGATCGATAAAGGCCCGCGCCCGAAGGATCGCGACCTGATCCAGCAACTGCCCACCGCCTCCCGGTTTCACCGCGTCATGATCGCCGCTGGCCGCGGTGACGCTGTCGGAAATGAAGGCCCTGGCGTTCTCCGCGAACTGCTGAAGGCGACCGGGCCCGGCAATAGGGATCTCAGGTGCGCTTCGATCATTGCCCTGGCCAAGCGCTGCGGCGCGGACGCGACTGAGGATTTCGCCGTTGCTCTCGGAAGCAGAGATGCTGCTGTCCGTGACTATGCAGGGCTTGCTTTTCTCCGGGTCGCCGATGGCCGGGCCTGGGAAACGATCTTTGGACTCCTGTCCGAGAAGGTCGTCAGAGCAAGGTCAAAGAGGTGGTCGGAGAGTTACGAGCCGGGAATGCTTCTCGATTACCTGACAAGGAACTGCACTGCCAGCTCCGAGCAGGCCAACCGATTCGTCACCCTCATCCGAATCAACTGGCCCCGACTGACCGAGACCGAGCAGCAGTGGGTGAACGAGTTTCTCTCGGCAGCCGCTCCCGGCGGACCGCAACCCGAGGTTGTCCCGATGCGAGAACCCGAGCCGCTGAGCGAGCCACAGTGGGATCCACTCTTTGAGCGGCTGTGACGCAGGTCGCGAGTTGATCAAGTCCATTGCCATTGAAAGTATGGGTAACCCGTGGGCGGGGCTCGGAGCTGGCCCCAAAACGAAACCGGCCCCAACCTGCGTTTCCGCTGGTCAGGACCGCTGCGTCAGCGGCTGGCGGTCTGGCGGGGGGACGTGGCCGCGGGTCTCGCAGAGGCCGCAGCCTCCCAGCCATGGCATTGGCAGACGTTGTTGATCGTGTGTAGCCGGAGCTTTCACCCTACGCCGATGCGCCTATCGATCACTCACTGTGATGCAACGGATTTTGGGCCCACGGAATACGCGACAGTTGAATACGCTCACCAGTAGGGGAGGCCGTGCCGCCAGCTCTTCACCAGCGCCACCTGCACCAAATCTTCGGCGTCCTGCCAATTGCCGGTCAGCAGCCAGGCTGTCCGCAGCCGCGCATCCTGACGCGCCACCACGAACTCCCGGAACCCTTGCGGTTCGGCCATCGCTTCCCCTCCGTGCCAGTCCAGTCGCGCAGGTCATCAAGTAACACGCTCTTACCTGGAAGTATGTCCCTTCCGATTGCTGCGGATCAGCGTCTCCCTACGCCAGAGTCACAGCTGCAGGCCCCGCTTGCCGATGACGGATGTGAGGAGGGCGAGGCCGTGATTCCGGTTCAGGCAACGCACCAACCGCTTGAGGCGAGTCACGAGGCTGCCTTGCGACGGGCGTACGAACTCGTCGAGGCCGCGCAGGATCGAGATGTCGCCGAGCAGATCGACAGCCTGGACAAGCAGGCGCGGGCAGCGGGCTGGGCAGAGGTTCGACTGCTGGCACACTTCGCCCGCTCGCTGGCGGCTCGCGAAGCGGACCTGGACGACACTGAGCATGTTCAGGCGATGCTGGACACAGCCGGAAGCCTGGCCGACCCCGCACTGCTGGCTCTCGCACTGGCCACGAGTGCCCAGCGGGCCGCCGACGCTCGGCTGGTACAGGCACCGGGTGCGTCCGGGGCTGAGCCGCTGGCACGCGCCGTCGTGCTGCTGGACAGCACCGAAAGCCTGCTGGTCCATCGAGTGGCTGCCAACATCGAGGTCGCGGCTGCCTTTCAAGCACTCGGCCTGTGGGATCTGGCGACGCAGCGGTATGAGTTGGTCACCACCCTGATCGAGCACGAACAGGGCGGTTCCTGGGTCGATGTCCTGTGCAGACAGCGGCGGGTGGTGGCCACAAACGGGATAGAGGCGGTTGTGGACTCGGCCTGTGCGATGGCCGAAGTAGGTGACTGGGACGGCGCCCCGCGACGTCGCGCACGAGGCTCTGCCCGGAACTCTCGTCGTCCTCGACGAGCACTGGCCGAGAACGTGGGCCGCGAGCATTCATGCTTTCGCCGACCTGTTCGCGAGCCTTGCCGGGGAGCGCTCGCCGGCCGACCGAGATTTCGTCGCGGCACAGGCTGACGATCCTCAGACGGATGCCAATCTGGCCATGCTCGCCGTCGCCGACGCGATCCGCGCCCACAGGGCGGGAAACCACGCACAGGCGGCGCGGCTCGCGCAGGCCTGCCGGGCGGCCATCGGCCCGGACATGCCGACCTGCGTCCGCCTGCTGGCGCTGAATCTGGCTGCGCACAGCCCCCAGACACCGTCAGCCGCGTTGGTCTACGTCCGCGAACTCGTCACTCTCCGATGGAACTCTCGATCGAATCGGCTGGCGGCGATGAAGGCGTCCATCGACGCGGAACGTCGCGGGTGGGAGCACGAACGCCTCCGGGAGCAAGTGCTCGTGGACGATTTGACCGGTCTGGGTAACCGCCGGGCCTATCAGGCTTACCTCGACGAGATCCGGCGTTCAGCGGTCGGGTCCGCCGACGGCGCGGTCGAGGCCTGGGCAGGGACGGATCGGCGGACCCTCGAGCCGCTGACCCGAGAAGTGGTGGTGATGATGCTCGACGTCGACCATTTCAAGGCTGTCAATGACACCTACGGCCACGACATCGGGGACGAAGTGCTCCGCCGGATCGGGACGATCCTGGCGGCTCAGGTACGCGCCGTGGATCTCGCCGCACGCCTCGGTGGCGACGAGTTCGTGGTGATCATGACCCAGGCTGCCGAAGGCGTGGGCGAAGCTCGGGCCGGCGCAATAGTCGAGGCGGTACAAGGGTATCCGTGGGACGGCGTGGTGCCGGGATTGACCATTTCGGTCAGCCTGGGGCTGCACCGTGGGCAGGTCAGCGATGTGGCGCAGCTTCCGGCCGAAGCCGATCGACAGCTCTACGTGGCCAAGCGTAGTGGGCGCGGCCGGATGGCCGGCGGGTCTCGCGAGCCCCGGTAGCGGGCACCGTCCAGATCACCGAGGCGGGTGCCGAATTCAATTCGTCATGGCTGAAATCCCGAAAGGGAGCAGATCCTCCGATGCCGCTGTCGGGGCTTGAGCAACATTGGAACGGTCAGTGGCACATCACGGCATTAGATCCGGTCAGGAGCGGACCCATCGGGTCATGACCAGGAAAATGGTGTGCCGTGCGCCACCGGAACAGGGACGATGACGAGGTGATGATCGGTGGAACGGCGCGGGCGGTGCTGGAAGCGATCAGTGATGCTCTCGTCCAAAGCAATTCCGACGCCTCGGCGAAAGTTCAATCGGGTCTGACCGCTCTGACCGGACGGGAATGGGTTCGTCTGGATGAGGCGGCCCGGCCATGGACTGTCGAGTCGCCCCTGGCGCCGATGACCGATTGGCGGTTTCGGCGGTTCGGACGCATCGACATGCTGACTGCGGTTGCCGGGTCGATGCACCGCGATGGCCGAATCAGGCAGCAGGCGGTCAGAGCGCTTGGGTTAATTCCCGGTCCGGTGACCGCGGCTGCTCTGGCGTTGCGGACGAATGACTGGGTCCCGCAGGTGCAATCGGACGCCTGGCGGTCTCTGGCTGCCCGCAGCGGCGCACCGGACACGGCGGTGATTGTGTCGGTTCTGCTGGTCCTCACCGCACGGCAACGGGGCCAAGCGAAGATCGCTAGGTATTTGAGTGACCTTGCCGGTGGCTCACCCGAAACAGTCCTGAGTCTGGCCGCAATCGGTGATCAGCCCACCCAGCTCTGGGCACTGAACGTGCTGCACACGCGAGGAGTCTTGGACGACGAGGCGCTCGCCGCCCGGGCCTTGGATGACCCGAGTCCGGTTATCGCGCTGTGGTGTGCACGGCGACTCCTGATCACCGGGCAAGGACTGCCCGCTCACGTCGGTGCCCGGCTGCTGAGCTCTACCCGAGCAGGGGTCCGCGCTTTCGCCGTCCAGCACACCGATGCTGGACATCTGACGCGGGAGACGCTGTCTGGCTTGCTCCTGGATCGTTCCGCGGCGGTTCGTTCGCTGGCCCGATGGCGATGGGTCAGCCAGTGGGGTGACGCGGCTGTGGTGTACCGAGATGCCCTTCTTGCGCCGAGCACCAGTTCCCGTGGGCGAGCGGCCGCTCTGCAAGCCCTGGACGAGCTCGCGGCCACCGATGCACTGGACTACGCCAGCCGGTCCACGACCCATCCCAGCCCTCGCGTCCGATGCGTGGCCGCTGGCATCATCGGTCGGCGTGGAACCGGCGACGATATCAGCCGCCTTCTTTCCGGCCTGCTGAGTGATGACTCCGGCAAGGTCGCCGCCGCAGCCGTGCGATACCTGCGTCGATCCGGTGCCGTCCCAGCCGAAGGTCTGCTGTTCGGGCTCGACCACGCCGACACCGCCCGCTCCCGACGGCACGCCCTGGCACTGCGCCAGAGCCAGGGCAACTGGGAGCGCGTGCACGCCGACCTGACCGCGATCAACGGAACCGACACCGATCTCGCCGATCGAGCCCGCACCGATCTGCTCGCCTGGCTCCAGCACGGCGCCGCCACCACCTATGGCCAACCGACACCAGATCAGACCGGACAGTTCATCGCACTCCTGCCCGGCTGCGGCCTGAGCGAACCACAACGACAAGCGATCGCTTTCGTCGCTGGAATCCGCACTCGCCCAGCCTCACATCCGTGATCTACATTTCATCGCCTCGTTCGCATCACCTCCGGGTGGCTGCCGGAACACCACACGCGCGGGGAGCCAGTGCAGAAAAGCGCTGCCCGCAACGAGGGCCGTGAGCGCGAGGCCCTCTTCAACAGTGTGATAGCCAACCTCTCGGTACAGCAACGCGATGTCATCCGCGTCTGCTTCCACCCGAGACGAAAAGAGCTTCATCGCTAGCAAGTACTCGGCCGAGGCCACATCCACCAGTAGACCTGGCGCCTCGAAATACCGCACTGCATTGGGATCTGGGCCAGGCAAGAAACCCTTCACCGCATCGTTGAGCCAGTCAGGATCAAGACCTTCGCGCTTCGCAACGGACGCAGCTGCGCGCCGTACGGATTCGGTCGGCGCGAAAACCGCATCGAGATCCCTCGTAGAGCGCCGACCGTCGAAACACAAGGCGATGGCAGCGCCACCGAAGTTTTCCGCCCGCTGGCCGGCTGCGTCGAGTTCAGACGCAAGCTCGCTGTCAGCTCGCCGAATAATCGGCGAATATCATCGATGAGAAAGAGTCGTCTCCTGACCGCGATCGGCAGTATCGCGGCACTCGCCATGCTGATCCTGGCGTTTCCCACGTCGGCCTCGGCTGCCGACAGAGCAGCGCTGGACCAGGTCCGGACTCCACTACATCAACAACCGTAGCGGCCTGTGCCTCGATGCCGGAGGGCCCTTGGAGGCCGGCCACATCCAGACCATTCAGTGGCCCTGCAGCTGGATCAGCAATCAGAACTGGGAGGCGGGGTCCTTGGTACCTGGCGCTGTCACCATCTTGATCTCTCGGATCTCCGGCACCCGCAACCGCTGCCTTGAGCTCCCCAGAGGGTTTCCTGCTGCCGGCAACGGCGCTTGGCTCAGCAGGTGCAACGGATCCCTCGCCCAACAATGGCTCATCCCGTCCAACTAGAACCCGGTCAGAGACTGCGTGCGCAACGGCGCCTGTTGCACCGTTGCGCACGCAGTCTCTCCGGATGGGTACGGGCCGTGCAGAGGAAACTCGAACATCGTGCACGCGAACTTCAGGCTTGCCAGGACCTGGCGCCGTAGATCGTGGCCAAACGAGGCGAGGAGTAGACGGGCGGGAGACTCGGCCGCGGGGACGACCTGGAACACAGCCTCGAGCCTGTCCTGCGCGGGTGGGCATCTTACTGGGGGCAGGACACCGAATCGGGTCTTTGGGGGTGTTGTCGCCGGGCGACAGCCCATTGACCGACGCCACATTCACTATCGCACCGCTGCCCTG
>JANNPJ010000037.1:0-4774 GCA_031400005.1 Kineosporiaceae bacterium
GCGTGGTTAGTGTCCTGGTACTCGTCGACCAGGACGTGACGGAACCGGCGCCGGTAGTACTCCGCGACGTCCGGAAACGCCTGCAGGATGTTCACCGTCGTCATGATCAGGTCGTCGAAATCCAGGGCGTTCGCCTGCCGCAACCGGCGCTGGTAACCGGTGTACGCCTCGGCCAACATCCGCTGAACGTGTGTGCCGTCGACCGACCTCGAGGCGTTCGTCTCCTCGTCCACCAGCTCGTTCTGGAGATTCGAGACCTGGGCACTGAACGCGCGCGGCGGGTAGCGTTTGGGGTCGAGGTCGAGCTCGCGGCAGACCAGGCTCATCAGCCGCTGTGAGTCGGCCGAATCGTAAATCGAGAAGTTCGAGCGCAGCCCGACCTTGCCCGCCTCGCGACGGAGGATCCGCACGCAGGAGGAATGGAAGGTGGAGACCCAGATGGACGACGCCCGCGGCCCGATCAGGGTGCTGACCCGCTCACGCATCTCGGCGGCGGCCTTGTTCGTGAAGGTGATCGCCAGGATCTGGCCCGGGCGAGCGTTGCGCGCCGCCAGCAGGTAGCCGATCCGGTGAGTGAGCACCCGGGTCTTGCCCGAGCCGGCGCCGGCCACGATCAGCAGCGGTGAACCGGCATGCAGGACGGCGGCCCGCTGCTCCTCGTTCAGACCCTCCACCAGCGCGTCCGGATCGAGCTTCCAGTTGGGCACATCGGTCGCTTTCGGCGTCGATTCCGCTGGCTGGCTGCGTCCGTCACCGCCGTCGCGGACCAGGGTCGGCAGCGGATGCCGCCGGGCAGCGGCAGCCGATTCCGCCGGACTGGGACCGGACGGTGCGGGGTTATCGAAGAGAGTGCTCATCGAGGCCCAAGCGTACGTGCCCGTACCGACAACGCGGACCGGTCAAACCGACAGAGCGCCACAGAGCGGGAAAATGTCGCAGGTCACTCGGGTAGTCCTGCACGACGCCGGAACGCCCGCTACAGTCTCCGGAGTCCAGAACGTGATTCGTCATGCTTTTTCCGGTTGACGTACCCGGGAGGAGGGTCATGCTCGAGCAACGGTCGGCTACTCGTGACCCTGACACGACGCCCCCCGAGCCCCAAACCGGCCTGGACACGTTCATCATCGCGCTCGCCGTGGGTCTTGTTGTCGCCCTGGCGGTACTGATGGCCTTCACCCTCCATTTACAGCTCGGGGACGACACCCCGACCAAGCCCGCCGCTGCCCCCACTGCCCCCGGGGCCCGCCCCGGGACCGGGACTGCGGCCAGCCCCGGGACTGGGGTCGACCCCGGGACGGGCACTGGCCCTGGCACCCAGCCTGGCACCGGGCCCGGGACTGGCGCAGGGCCTGGGACCGACGGCGGGCAGCCGAACGCGCAGGCTCCGCAGAACGCCACGTCCCCGAAGCCCACCCCGGGCCTACCGGCTCAGGCCGGCCAACCGGTCAAGGGCGTGCAGCTCGCGGCCGCGGCCCCGTTCAGCGACATCCATCAGGACCAGGGCTCGACGATCGCCCTCCCGGACGGGCGAACGCTGTGGATCTTCGCGGACACGTTCCAGCTGTACAACGAGCCACGGTTCTTCATCACCTCGTCGGCTGCCCTGTCCGGCCGGAATCCCTTTCAGCTGACCTACTCGATGACCAATGCGCTGCCGACCGAGTTCCTGCCGCGCACCAAAGTCGAGCGGGACGACCACAAGGTCGGCGATCACTACCAGGCGATCTGGCCCACTGGCAGCACCCTCTTGCCGGACGGGCGGATCATCATCAGCTACGCCAAGTACCTCGTCCTGCTCAAGCAGAAGGACTTCAAGCTGATGGAGTCCGGCTTGTTCGAGTTCCGGTACCGGGGCGTGAACGCCCTGGTCAACGGCGGCCGAGCAACCCGGTTCGCGCCGGGCCTATGGAAGGCTGAGGACGGCGAGGTGCGCTCACCCGTCTACGTGGACGGGCACGTCTACTTCAACCAGTGCCGGGACCTGCGCTGTGTGGCGCTGCGGGTGACGCCGGATCAGCTGGGCCAGCGCGGTTCGTATCGCTGGTGGACGGGCAGCGGCTGGACCAGCGAGCGGTCCCAGGCGCAGAACATCATCGTCGGCAGCAGCCATCCGGGAGGCAACGCATCGGTGGTCCGGTTGCGCTCCGGTCGCTACGCGATGGCCGACACCGAGGTCGGTGCCGTCGCGACCAGCGGCCTGCTCTGGGTCTCACCGAACCCGTGGGGGCCGTGGTCGCCGGCCGCGAAGTTCGACTTTCCGCGCTGCCCGGAGCCCGGCTGCTACGGCTTGAACATCCACCCGTCGCAGTCGAGCGACGACCAGCTCCGGATCAGTTATGCGACAAACGGGGTCGGCCCCTTCGTCCGGGTCGCCGACGTCCCGGTGTGGATCAGCTCGGACAGTTCCGCGATCCTGGTCCGGTGAGTGCACTTTCACGGCGTCCATGGTTGGCCTTCCTGCTCGTCCTGGTCTTGATACTGGCGGCCGGGGCCGTGGTGATCTTCGTTGCGGCTCGGCCCACGCCGATCGCGGCGCCGGTACTCAGCAGCCAGGTATCGGGGATTCCGCCGTTACAGACCTTGATCCAGGACCAGGGCAGCACGGTCGCCCTGCCGGACGGCCGGACGCTCTGGATCTTCGCGGACACCGCTCAGCTGAAGAAGGCGCCGAGGTTCTTCGTCACCTCGTCGGCCGGCATCGCCACCGGGACCGACCTGCAGTTGCGCTATCTCACCAACCGCCGCGGCGTGCCGATCGAGTTTCTCCCCCGGAACCGGCAGGAGAAGGCCGACCAGGTGCAAGGCAAGCACTACACGGCGATCTGGCCGACCGGGTCGACCACCCTGCCGGACGGCCGGATCCTGATCGCCTATGCCAAGTACGCCGTCCGGATGGTGCCCGAGCCGGACTTCGACTTCCTCGCGGGCGGGCTGTTCACCTACCGCTACCCGGGCTGGAGCGGCACGGCCAAGGACCGGCCCGCCGAGCGGTTCGCGGACGACATCTGGACGCCGAACGACGGTCCGATCGCTTCCCCGGTCTACTCCGAGGGGTACGTCTACTTCAGCCGGTGCGAGGACTTCCGCTGCTACTCGATCCGCAGCAGCGTGCCCGATCTGGCCGATCGCACCGGCTACCGCTGGTGGACGGGCTCGGACTGGAGCTCCGACGTCACCCGCCGGGCCCAGATCACGTTCGGCAGCGACGTCCCCGGTCGCAATCCGTCGATGGCCTGGTCCAACCAGCTGAAGGTTTTCGTGATAGCCGACACCAGCGGCGGCATCCAGGACGACGAGGGCCGGCTCTGGGTGGCCCGGCACCCGTGGGGGCCCTGGTCCCGAGCGGCACCGTTCGCGCTGCCGGACTGCCCGTCCACCGGCTGCTACACGCTCAATGTGCATCCGGACCGGTCACCACCGGGCACCGTTCGGGTCAGCTTCGCGACCAGCGGGATCGGCCCGTACGTGCGGGTGGTCGACGTCCCGGTGCGACTTGGTCCGGCCGAGCGCTCCGGTGTCGGAAGCACCGACGTCCCGCAGATCCGCACCCACAGCTGGAGCCCCTAGAGCAGCCGGCGGTCGGCAGCCCAGCGGGTCAGCTCGTGGCGGCTGGACAGCTGGAGTTTGCGCAGCACGGCGGACACGTGGGTCTCCACCGTCTTCACCGAGATGAACAGCTCGCGAGCCACCTCCTTGTAGGCGTAGCCGCGGGCGATCAGCCGCATCACCTCGCGCTCGCGGGCCGAGAGCCGGTCCAGTTCGTCGTCCACCGCCGCGACTTCGCCCGCACCGGTACCGAAGGCGTCCAGGACGAACCCGGCCAGCCGTGGCGAGAACACCGCGTCTCCGTCGGCCACCTTGAGCACGGCCGCCACCAGCTCGTCGCCGCTGATCGACTTGGTGACGTAGCCGCGGGCCCCAGCCCGGATCACCGCGATCACGTCCTCCGCGGCATCGGACACGCTGAGCGCCAGGAACCGCACCATCGCCCCGCTCCCGGGGGCACCGCTCTCGGGGGCACCGCTCTCGGGGCGACTGGGGTCGAACCCGCCAGGAGGGGTGACCAGCAGGGACGCCGACCGGGTCAGCACCTCCCTGCCGCCGGGACGGACCGTACCTCCGGGCAGATGGACGTCGAGCAGGACGACGTCCGGGCGGGTATGCGCGACCACCGCGATCGCCTCCTCGACGTCACCCGCCTCGCCGACGATGTCGAGCCGACCGTCTGCGACCGCCGGCCCGAGCTCGGCACGGACGCCGCTGCGGAACACCCGATGATCGTCGACGATCACCACCCGCACCGGTCGCTTGGATGTACGGGCCGACGTTCCTGCCGCTGATGTCTGGCTCACTGTTCCTCCTCGCGGTCCGGCAGTAGCAACCGCACCTCTGTGCCTTCGCCGGGTGCGCTGCGCACCCTGGCCGAACCACCGTGCCGTTCCATCCGCCCAATGATCGACTCTCGGACGCCGAGTCGATCCTCCGGCACTTCTGTCAGGTCGAAGCCGGGCCCTCGGTCCCGGACGAACGCTTCCACACCCTCGGGCGTGCACTCGACATAGACCCGGACCGGGCTCTCGGCATGCCGGGCGGCGTTCACCATCGCCTCGCGCAGGGCCGCAAGGAGGGACGCCGTCCGTTCGTTCACCGGTCGGTCACCGACGCTCACCACTTCGACGACGGCACCGTGCATGTCCTCCACCTCGGCCGCGAGCGCCGTTACCCGGGCCGCCACCGTGGTCGGATCGGCGTCCGCCGCACCGTACAACCAGCC
>JANNPJ010000039.1:0-2108 GCA_031400005.1 Kineosporiaceae bacterium
ATCCGCGTTCGTCATCACCCTCCCAGCCAGACGCTGAACCGGCTCATCCGGTACATCCGGCGCCTTCGAAAAGCGCTGGCGCTGGCGTTGAGGCTTCGGCGAAGGAGCGCAGGTCCATCGGCGCGAGGCCAAGCCCGCCCAACCAAGCGAAAACCATCCCTTGATGACCGCTCCCGCATTTCTTCGCTGAATCTTCATACCGCTCAGCGAAAACCACCTGACCAGCCACAACGCTTGCAGGATCGGCACTCCCACAAGGCGTGATGGCGCGTGTGCTGCGCTCGGAGGGCGACAGATACGCGAAGGCCCCGATACGTTCAGCGCACGTGCTCGTGTCCTGCGAGCAAGTGCCTGGGCGGACGCCGAACTCTGCCACTGTCCCGGGCTTTCATGACCGCATGGCAGAGGCGGGGGACCCACTTAGCGGATGGCCGACAGGACGTCGATCATTCTTGGGGTGAAGCCGTACGTCGCTTTCGCGCGGCGCCGGCCGGGTGTTACTCCCACCCGAACCCGACAGCTCACCTCGTAGGCGTCAGGAGGCACACGTTGTCCGATCACGCCGTTTCGCGCCACCGCGCGCCCCCACGAGCGATCACCCCGCTATCCGAGATGACCGAACTGCTCACCGGACAGTTCGCCATCGCCAGGCGATCGGGCGCCATTGTCGCTCTATCCACGGGTTTGGTCGCCTCTGTACCGGTAGCCGCTCAGGCACTCACCGAGAACGCAGCCAGCGTGCCTGCTTCCAGCGTCACTGCATCGGGCTCCACAGCACTGACGGCGACCTCCATGTCGACCGGCCGTTCCAGCATCCTGCTCGGATCCCTCCCTTTGTCCCACCGTGCCACGATCTCGGCTCCGAGCACCGCCACCGTCACGTTTGCATCCAACGCATTCAAAGCCGAACCAATCCGGGAGCTTGCGACAACCAAGACTGCGACGGTCAAGACCGGGAGCGGCAAGAAGATCGGGACGGCCAAGAAGACGAGGGAGGCGATATCGCCACGTACCTCACCCACAAGCGTTGCCCCCCGGTCCAACCCGGCATCGGCGCCAGTGGGCTCGGCCAGCGGATCGTCCGTCTTGGCGGTCGCCGCTCGCTACGTCGGCACTCCGTATCTATACGGCGGCACCACTCCCCGTGGTTTCGACTGCTCCGGATTCACCGGATATGTCTATCGCCAGCTCGGAATCTCGCTCCCCCGCACTGCGAATGAGCAGATGCGCGGCACCAAGCAGATCTCGCGTTCACAGGCCCGAGCCGGGGACTTGGTCTTCTTCGTCTCCGGCGGCCGCGCCTATCACAACGGGCTCTACGCCGGAGACGGTATGATGTATGACTCCCCGCGAAGCGGAAAGACGCTGCAGAAGCGAGAAATTTGGAGTGCAGACGTCATTTTCAGCCGCGTGACCGGCTGATTCAATACCCCTGGGCGGTCGGTCGCCCCCTCCAGTGGCGGACCGCTCAGGCCCTCGCAGCCCGTCGTCGCCAGGTCGCCCTTTCAGCAGGCCACAGACGGAGAACCGTCATGTGATTATCCCACCGACTCCGCGCGGCGGGTGCGTTTGTCCCTCCCTTGCTGGTTATGCTTGCGCCACCCATGGCGGGTTATTCCCTGCGGCTTGAACACCGAGAGAATCACGGTTGTCAGCAGCACCGCCAGGCCGCCGACAGAGTGAGGCAGTGTGCCCGGCAACGCGCGCGGATCGTCGCTCGACGCAGCCGCCGCTGCGAGGGCGGTCACGGTTTCTGTCTCCACCAGCAGGATGCTGGCGGCGAATACAGTGAGCAGGAGTTTTACGAGTACCCAGTAGTGCTGAACAGGCCCGCAATCGTTGAGATGCGCGAACCGAACAGGCCAGGACGGCGCCCCAGGCCGCCACCCGCACAAGACGCAAAATGGCCATCTGGGCAAATGCCCTCCTCGCCCGCCAGCAGGAAACACACGCCGAGTGCCCGTCCTCATGTGCTGCCCTCAGATGACGTACTCCAAGCGGGTCATCATGCCAGCCTCCGGATGAAAAACGTTGTGGCAATGGATCATCCAGCGGCCCCGGGTGGTCGGCAAGCAGATCGACGTCCATGCCGACCATCGGAAACCAGG
>JANNPJ010000047.1:0-40582 GCA_031400005.1 Kineosporiaceae bacterium
GGGGACGACGGTGGCGAAGTCGGCAACCAGGGGGATGACGGCCGCCACGCGGACGACGGCTGCCAAGTCGGCAACCACGGGGATGGCGGCCGCCAAGCGGACGACGGCTGCCAAGTCGGCAACCACAGCGATGACGGCCGCCAAGCGGACGACGGCTGCCAAGCGGACGACGGCTGCCAGGGGGACGACGGCTGCCAAGCCTGCAGCCAAGCGGGCGACGGCAACCAAGGGGACGGCTACAACTAAGCGGACGATGGCTGCCACGTCTGCGGCAGAGCGGACGACGGCTAGCAAGCGGGCGACAGCAACCAAGGGGACGACGGTCGCCAAGCCTGCAGCCAAGCGGACGACAGCTATCAAGACGACCGCTGCCAAGGGGACGGTGACCGCCAAGCCTGCAGCCAGGCGGGCGACGCCAGCCAAGCCGATGGCTGCCAAGCCTGCCGCGAAGCGGGCGACGGCTGCTAAGCCTGCTGCCAAGGGGATGACCGCTGCCGTCAAGCCCGCCGCACAGCGGATCACCACCATCACGAAGTCGATGGCCAAGCCGGCCGTGAAGCGGACCACCACGGAGAGCAAGCCCGCCGTGAAGCGGGTAGCCGCCAAGCCGGTCACGCAGCGAGCCACCCGCAAGCGGGTAGCCGCCAGGCCGATGGCGAAGCCCACGGCCACAACCAAGCCGACCGCGAAGTCCACGGCCGCGGCTAAGACGACTGCCAGGCGGGTGGCCACGGCCAAGCCGATGGTGAAGCCCAATGCCGCGGCGAAGCCGATCGCGAAGCGTGCGGTTAGGGCCACGCCGACTGCTGAGAGGGCAACCGTCAAGCCGGCGGCCAAGCGTGCGACGGCCCAGCGTGCCGGCGCTACGCCGGCTGCCAAGCGTGCGACGGCTAAGCGTGCGGCGGCTAAGCCTGCGATGGCTAAGCCTGCTGTCGAGCGGTCGATCCCGGCTCAGCGCAACGTCGGCAAGCCGTCCGCTGGGCTGACCGGGCCGGCCACCAAGGCCGTTTCGCTGATCCGGAAGATCACCATGCGCAAGTCGATGACCCTTCGGACTCCGGCGCGTCGGATGACCAACGCCTGAGCAGCGCTTGTCCATGAGATGACCGGCGTCCGATCGGCGCCACCCGATCGGCGTCACCCGATCGGGTCAGTTCTCAGCACCGGCTGGCGCCGGTATCCCGTCTTTCGGCGGGTACCGGCGTAGTCGGGTTTGGCTCGGCCCACCACCTGCCGATGTAGCAACCGTGCTGATCTGGGTGAGCGTGGGGTCGCTGGTCGTGGCGCTCGGGTTGACCGTCCGCTGGTCCCAGGTCAGGTTCGACGCGCTGGGTCGGCGGCGCGGCTTTCCGGTGATCAGCGTGGTGCTCTGCCTGATCATTGGCGGTGGCGCGGCGATCCCGATCGGGTTGCACGCGCGCACTGAACGTCGACTGAACGCGGCCGCGTCAACCGTGGCTGGAATACAGGTCACCGTGCACTGCCAGACCGCTGGCGAGGCCACGTTCGACCTCGGTCCTGAGCTCGGGTACGTCAAGTTCGGGGCCGATGGCGTGCCCGAGCGGCACACCGTGATCAAGTGGGAACCGTGCCGTGAGCTCGCCCGCTGGCTGCGTTCCGACCGAAAAAGCCCCAGCCGAGATCAGGTGATCGCGGTACATGTGCTGACCCACGAGGCGATGCACATGGCCGGAGCCACCGACGAAGCGATCACCGAATGCCGGGCGATGCAGCGCGACACCGCGATGGCGCACCGGCTCGGCGCCGACCCGAAGTCCGCACGGGCGCTCGCCGTCCGTTACTGGCAGCAGGTCTACCCGTCGATGCCGGAGGCCTACCGCAGTCCAGACTGCCGGCCCGGCGGCAAACTCGACGAGCACCTGCCCACCCCGCCATGGCCGTAGCCATCTAACTTCCGGTGATCAGGCACGGGTGCCGTCTGATCATGCGGTGCCCTCGCCCGCCAGGGACCGTTGCTGTCTGTCGTCTGTCGGGCGCTGGAGGGCGGGTACGTCAGGTGGCGTAGTTGAGCTCGCGCCTGCGGGACGACGCCGTCCGACCCTGGGCTGGCCTACCGTGGGTGGATGCTGGCCGTCATCCGCGGGGTCTCCCGCCAAGACGTGGCCGTGGCGGTGCTGGTCGGTGTCCTGCAGTTGGGCGGCACGACGGCAGCCGTGCCGCACCAGCAGCACCTGTCGTTCCGCCCGCTCGATCTTGGCGGATACCTCCTGCTTGGTCTGGGCGCCGGGCTGCTGGTGTGGCGCAATCGGTACCCGTCGCCGGTGTTGCTCGGGGTTTTCGCCGCCACGCTGACCTATGCGCTGCTGGACTATCCGCGCGGGCCGATCTATCTATCGCTGATCGTCGCCTTTGTGCACGCGATCCTGCACGGGAAGCGGGCCGTTGCTTACCCGCTCCTGCTCGTCGGGTACCCGTCATTCACGCTGCTGGTGGCCCAGGTTACCGACCGTGACCGACCGCAAATGCAGTTCCTGATCGGGATCGCTGCCTGGCTGCTGGTCCTCCTGGTCGGCAGCGAGTTGACCCGGGTGAAACAGGCCTTCATCAGGGAACGCCGCCGCCGTCGTCGCGAGGTGGAACTCGCTGAGGAGGCCGAAGCCCGCCGTCGCGCCGGCGAGGAACGGTTAGCGATCGCCCGCGACCTGCATGACGTTATGGCGCATAGTATTTCGCTGATCAATGTGCAGGCTGGGGTCGCCCTGGAACTGATGGACCGCCGTCCGGAACAGGCTCGGCAGGCGCTCACCGTGATCAAGGCCGCCAGCAAGGATGCCCTCCTCGAGGTCCAGTCGGTACTGGCCTCGCTGCGCGGGACCGGTGAGCCGGTCGACGTCTGCGGCGAGAACGGATCCGGCATCGCATTGCCCAGCCTGTCCGCGCTGGAAGAGATCACCACCAGAGCTCGGCTGTCCGGGATCACGGTGCGCACTCGGGTGGAGGACGTGCCGGTGTCGTTGCCATCCGGCCCGGACCAGGCCGGGGCCAGGATTGTGCAGGAGGCGCTGACGAACGTTGCCCGGCATGCCGGACCCACGCTCGCGCAGGTGCACCTCAGCTATCGCCGATCACCAGGCGTAGCCGACCGAGCGGAACTGGTGATCATCGTCGACAACGATGCGACGGCCGAGTCTGGCTCTGCCGTCCCTGCCGTCGTAGGTACCGGCGGCCGAGGGATCCCGGGGATGCGTGAGCGGGCCGAGGCCTGTGGCGGGACGCTGGTGGCCGGCCCTCGGCCCGGGGGATTCCGGGTAGAGGCCCGGTTGCCGATCGAGAATCAACCCATAGCGGGTCGGCAACCGCTGGCGGGGCAGCAGACGATTGAGGATAAGAACCAGGGGGCGACGTGATCCGGGTGTTGCTGGCTGACGACCAGGCGCTGGTCCGGGCGGGGTTCGCGGCCCTGCTGGATGCGCAGGACGACATCATCGTGGTCGCCCAGGCGGGCGACGGTGGGGCGGCGGTGGCGCTGGCGACCGAACTGGTGCCGGACGTCGTCCTGATGGACATTCGGATGCCGATCCTGGACGGCCTGCAGGCCACCCGGAGGATTGCCGAGAATCCGGACCTTGGCGCTGTCCGGGTGGTCGTTCTGACCACGTTTGAGCTAGATGAGTACGTGTTTGAGGCGATGCGGGCCGGGGCCAGCGGGTTCCTCGTCAAGCACACCGAGCCGACCGACCTGGTCCGGGCCGTCCGGGTCGTGGCCTCCGGCGAGGCGATGCTCTCGCCGGGGGTGACCCGCAAGCTGATCGCCGAATTCGCGACCCGGGCCAAGCAACCGATCGCGTCGGACGCGTTGACGGTGCTGACCGACCGCGAGCGCGAGGTGGTCGCCCTGGTCGGTCACGGGCTGTCGAACGACGAGATAGCTGGTCGGCTGACGATGTCTCCGGCCACCGCGCGGACCCATGTCAGCCGGGCGATGACCAAGCTGTATGCCCGCGATCGTGCCCAGCTGGTGGTGCTTGCCTATGAGAGCGGATTGGTGCGTCCCGGGTGGCACGACAGCCCGTGGTGATCCGTACGGATGATCTTGCGGACGGCGCGCGCTGCAAATCTGGCCGCGCAATGGAACGATGGCCGGGATGACAAGCCAAACCGATAGCCCCAGACCCGGTGGGCGTGCTCCGAGTGCGCACCCGCGCCGTCCTGCCCTGTTCGGGCCAGCGGTGATGGACACCTTTCTCGGCGAACCCGATCCGGCCCAGCGGATCGAGGCGGCGCATCTGACCGCGAATGCGCTGATCGATCACGGCCGCAGCGACAGCGACCCGGCGCTCACCGCGCGACTGGTGGCGCTGGCCGACGATGACGGTCTCGACGAGATGGCCGAACTCTGGGCGGCCCGTCCGGCGCCGACCCTGCCGGGGGCGCTCTGGCGGGTGTACGCGCTGCGGGCCGGCATCCGTCGCGACCCGAGCGGGATGGCCCGGGCCTTTGACGCAGGCAGGCGCCGGGCGCCGGTGCATGAGGCCGTCGCCGGTGTCGCCGAGCCGCCCGGACCGGTCGAGGTGCAGGATCTGGCCGATGCGATCCTGGCCGGTGCCTTCACCGGGGACCTGTCGGTCGCGCTGGAGCGCGCGGCGGCCTTCTGTCACGTGGTCGCCACCGGATGGGCTGTTCAGGCCGACGACGTGACTGAAGCGGGGGAGCAGTTGACTCGACAGGCTGGTGGTCTGGCCAGGACCGGGACCGAACTGGCGGATGCGGCCCGACGCTGGCGAATCGGCGATCTTTCCTGAGTGCGGACGGGAACACCAGGCACGAGACATGAGTTAATAGACCTCGGTGACGCCCTCGGGTCTCGCCGGGCGTCGGGCCGCGGTAGCCCCGGGTCCCATTTGAAGCCGCCTCGAGCGGCCTTTGCACCGTGAGGTGCTCCCGGCCCGACGCTTAACCCCAGACGCAACTCACCGCGTGTTGCGGGCTGTACGTGTCCTCCCAACTCGGAGAATCGGGGCGATGGTTAGCGAGGCGAGACCGATCATTGAACCGGTCGACCCCGTGACCGGGGCTCCGAGCGGCCCTACCAGTCGGTTTTCGCCTTGGTTGCGGTCAGTCTGGGTTCGACTCGCCCGGACGGGACGGTGGCTTTGGCGGCGATCCCCGGCTGCGTCCGGGGTGGTGCTGGTCGCGCTGATCGGCGGCATTCTCGGCGCTGAACTCGCTCCCTCGACCGGTGCCTCGATCGGCCCCCTGCAGGCTCGCGTGCGCGTCCTGCCAAGTCTCACCCCCGGCGTCCATCTGCTGCTGCCGCCGGCCGGTCAGGTGGACTTCGCCACCCATGTCGCCCCGGTCGCCCTGGAGGGCGAGATCTCTCAGGTGGACCTGGAGGGCGCGCGGACCCTCATCGGCTCCCCAGCCCGGGTCCGGGCCCTCGGTGACACCGCCGGTGAGGCCCTGCGGAGGGCTGCGATCCAGGCCACGTTGACTACCGTCGGGTTCGCTGTCCTCGGTTCGCTGGGGCTGTCATTGCTGGTCTACCGCCGCCGCTGGCGCCGGACCGGGCAAGTGGCCGGGACGCTTGTCGGGTCGCTGGTGCTGACCGGGGCGATGGTGGGACTAACAGCCGACCCGCAGAAACTGGCCCAGCCGAAGTTCACCGGCCTGCTCAGCCAGGCCCCGTACATTGCCGGTCAGGTGCCGAGCGTGGTGCAGCGGCTGGAGACGTACCGCAGCGGGCTTTCCGACATCGTCCGTTCGGTGACCGCTCTTTACGCCACCACCGGTGACCTGTCCGACCTGTCGACCACCAACAACGACGAAGTGACCACGGTTCTGCACGTCTCGGACATCCATCTGAACCCGTTGGCCTTCGACCTGATCGACCGCCTGATCGCCCAGTTCGGGGTGGACGCAGTGCTCGATACCGGAGACATCACGACCTGGGGTACCGACGCGGAGTCCTCGACGTTCTCCCGGATCGGCACGTTGAAGGTGCCGTACGTCTTCGTCCGAGGCAATCACGACTCGGCGGCGACCCAGGCGGCGGTCAAGCAGTTCAAGAACGCCGTCGTCCTGGACGATCAGGTGGCCGAGGTGGCTGGGCTGGTGATCGCCGGAATTGGGGACCCGGTGTTCAGCCCGAACCAGAGCCACAATGAGCTGCCGGTCGCCAGCGGACCAGTGCTCGGGGCCGCCGTGCCTACGCCACCCAGCCTGACTCCGAGCGGGCCGAGCACATCGAGCGGTTTGACCGCGAAGCCATCCGGGACCGGCTCGGGGACGCCGTCGTCCGCACCCTCGTCCGCGTCCTCGACCGCCCCCTCGGCCAAGGCTTCCAACCCGCAGGGCCGATCCGTTACCAGGCTGGCCGGCACCGTCGAGCGGTGGAACGCCGATCATCCAGGCCGGTCGGTGCAGATCGTCGCCATCCACGAACCGGTGCAGTTGGAGCCGCTGTATGGCCTGGTTCCGACCGTCATGGCCGGGCATAACCACAATCGGGTCACCCGGCTCGACTCGTCGGGAACCCGGGTTCTGATCGAGGGATCGACTGGTGGGGCCGGTATCACTGCCCGCGGTTTGGTCCGGCTTGCCGACGGAAAACCGTTGCCCTTAGCGGCATCTCTGGTCTACTACGCCCGCCGAGGTCCTCGTGCCGGGCAAATCGTCGCGATCGATGCGATTACCGTCGGTGGATTTGGGCTCACCTCGGTCAACCTCGAGCGCGTCGTTGTACCCGCACCTACCAAACCGCTCAAGCGACCCGAAGCGTTCGGCTGACCCCGGTTCGGCGGGACCCGAGGAGAGTCCTCAGCGGGACCCGAGGAGAGTCAGGAGACCAGGCGGCTGAGCTCCACCCGGGAGCGGACGCCGAGGCGGACGAAGATGTTGCGCAGGTGATGGTCGACGGTTCGCGGGCTGAGGAACAGTTGTGCGGCGATCTCCCGATTCGTTGCCCCACCGGCGACCAGTCTGGCGATCTCGCTCTGCTGCGGGGTCAGTTCCGGCAACCGGGCCTGCGGTCCGCTGACCCCGCCGGCTGCTCGCAGTTCGGCCCGAGCCTGCGCCGCCCAGCCTCGTGCGGTCAGACCCTCGAACACCTCGAGCGCCTCTTGCAGGTGCTCACGGGCCATCGCCGGCCGGCGGCGACGGCGCAGCGCCCGGCCGTACAGCAACTGGGTTCGGGCTCGCTCGAACTCCAGGTCTCGACCCTCGTGCAATCGCAGGGCCTGCACGAATCGCTCCTCGGCAACACCTTCGTTCGAACTGAGCAGAGCGTGGCAGCGCGCCGCCCGAGCCAGCATCGGGCGGCTGCCGATCTCCGTCGCCCAGCCCTCGAACGTTACCAATTGGTCTGGAAACCCTTCCGAGTCGCCATGTTTCACTGCAGCCTCGATCAGGTCGGGAGTGGCCATCACGCGGATCATCAGGTGCATTCCGCTGGCGGCTCCGGGTGCGGCGCGGGCCGCCCGGAGCGCGGCCATCGCGCCGTCCGGTCGGCCGGTGGCCAGGGACATCCGGGCCGCGGCCCAGATGGTCAGCGCCCGCGGTCGGCGCAGTCCTCGACCGTCCGCCCGGCGCGCTGCGACCTGGGCGCGCAGGAGTGCCGCGTCGCCGTCGCCGTGCAGCGTGGACAGGAGGGCCTGGATCGCCAGCAGCGGGGCCACACAGTTGTCCTGGCCGGACCGCATCGCCAACTCCAGGCCCTGCTGGGCATGTGCCGAGGCGGCCGCATAGCGATCTCGCCAGAACTCGGTGAAGGCCAGAAATTCAAGCGCTACAGGGAGATTCGCCCCGGCCTGCCGGGTGCGGGCCTCGCTCACCGCCAGCGAGGCCAGTTGGTGGCTGCGGACCTCGTCGCCGAGCGAGATCGCCGCCATCGTGGCGAGAATCAAGGCGGACAGGTCGTCGCTCTGTGGCGCCAGCTCAACCACCGTACGCAATGGCCCGGCGGCCCGGCGAAGATCACCGAGGAAGAGCGCGGAGAAGCCGGTGAAATGCTCGAACATCAACCGTGTCAGCGAGGTTTCGTCTGATCGCTCGGCCCGGTCCAGTCGACCGACGCTGTGCGCTACCGAAAGGAACCGGGCGTGGTCACCGGCCAGCATGTACAGCTCGCTGGCCCGAAGCAGGGCGGTCACGGCGGATTCGTGGCGCGGCCCGGACAACCCGTTGGCCACCTCGGTCAGATCTGCGACGGCTCGTTCCGCCGTCCCGCTGCGCAATTCGATCTCGCCGGAAAGCAGGTCGACGAAGGTGCGCAGCTCCACTGTCGTGACCAGTCCACGAGCCCGCCCGAGCAACTGCCTCGCCCGGCGGACGTCACCACCAAGCCAGGCGGCGCGGGCCGCGGAGGCCAGCCGCTGCGCGGCCCGGCCCGGCATTCTGGTCAGCTCCGCCGACCGCTCCAGGCAGCGGGATGCCCCGGCCAGATCGCCGTCCTTGGTCGGGGCCATCCGGTCGCTGTCCGACCCGGTCGCTTCGAGGGCCAGGGCGTGCAAGTTATCTGCGAGATCCTCGGCGCGGTCGGTGCCGGTGCCGTCGCTAGCCGACCAGGACAATGCCTGATGCCAGGCCCGGTCCAACCGGTGCGCATCGTGATCCAGCACTTCGGCGAGCACCCGATGAGTCGACAGGCGTTCGGCCACGCCGGCATCGCGATAGCTGGACTCGCGCAGCAACCGGTCTGCGATCTCGACCTGGCCCGTTTCGACCCAGAGCAGGCCCGAAGCGATGGCGAGGTCGATGTCGGCGGGGTCCAACCCGGCCCGAGCCGAGGCTCGGACCAAGGTGTCGAGGTCGAGTGGCTGTTGGGCGGCGGCGAGCAGCAGCACTCGACGGGCCGGTTCCGTCATCCGGGCCAGCACCCGCCGATGGTGTGCCCGCAGTGGACCGTCAGCGGGTAGCCCGGCAGGCAACGGCTCGGCGCCGCGCAGTTGAGGCCCGGTGAGAGCCCCAGCCAGTTCTCGCAGCGCCAACGGGTTGCCTTGGGCCTGTTCGCTGAGCACCGGCAGCACGTCGTCCGAAACCTCGGCCGCGTCCCGATCCGCGAGCAGCCCGGCCAGCAGTTCTGTGCTGGCGGTCTCGTTCAGCGGCGCCAACGTGATCTCCGTCAGCCCAGCCAGCGGATCATCGATGGTCAGGGGGGCGGCTGTGGTGATCAGCATCAGGACCGGCTCCCGGCCCAGCCGCCGGGCGACGAAGCCGAAGAGCTCGACCGAGAACGGATCCAGTTCGTCGGCGTCGTCGATCACGCAGATCAGCGCAGCTCCGGCGGCCGACCGAACCAGCAACTCGAGGACGTCGAGGCCCCGATCGAACGGTTGACGGGACGTTGACGAGGGGGATGCGGACGCCGACGGCGGGTAAACCGGTGACGGCGGGGTAGTGGTGGGTAATGGCAACGGTGCCTGGGTTTCAGAAGCCGATCGGGTGTCGGAAGTCGCCGGTGTGGCGGCGGTCGACGTCGTCAGCGTGGCGTGCAGTTCCCGAGTCAGTCGGTGGAGCCCGGCGCCGGGGAGCGCGGTCTCGGCGGGCACCCCGCCGATCCGGATCAAGCGAACCGCCGGGCCGATCTCTTCCAATCCGGCGTCCAGCAGCCGGGTTCGTCCGCTGCCGTGACTGCCACGCAGTACCAGGCCGCCGCCGCGACCGGCGAGGGCCGAGCGGATCGCCGCAGTCACTGCGGCCAGTTCACGATCCCGACCGACCAGCCGGGGCAGTGTGGGGTCACCGGTCCCGTGTGCGTCGTCATCGACCATCCCCACAGTGTTACCGCCGGGTAGCCAGATTGGGAAGGGCAGGTAACCAGTGGATCCATCGGAACTGGCGATTCTGCCGACGCGCTAACCGTCCACCGGTGCGCAGACTTCGATCCTCTCCCCACCGACGCTGATGCTGAAGGGAGCGTGCATGCTTGCAGTCCGAGACCTCAGTGTCAGGTTTGGTGGGTTGCAGGCCCTGGAGGACGTGCGGCTCGACGTCCGTTCGGGGGAGGTACTTGGTCTGATCGGGCCGAACGGCGCGGGAAAAACTACGCTGTTCAACGTTGTCTGCGGATTCGTCCGACCCGACGCAGGCACCGTCCACTGGAAGGGTCGAGATCTGGCCAGGATTCGGCCACAGCAGCTGACTAGGCTCGGAATCGCCCGTACCGTACAGGGTCTGGGGTTGTTCGAGCATCTCACCGTGCTGGAGAACGTGATCGTCGGTGCCGACCGGCACGCGGTCGCCGGTTTCGCTTCAGCGGTTTTCGGGCTGCCGCGATCCGACCGGGACGAACGAAAGCTGCGTGATCGTGCACGCGGCATCCTGGCCGATCTCAAGATCGAGGACGTCGCCGACTCCAGGCCTGGGACGCTGCCCTATCCGGTGCAGAAACGCGTCGCCATGGCTCGGGCCCTGGCCGCGGAACCAGTACTGCTGATGTTGGACGAGCCCGCCGCGGGGTTGTCCGAGTCGGAACTGGTCGACCTCGCAGAACTGATCCGGCACCTGCGCGGCCAGATGGCCGTCATGCTGGTGGAACACCACATGGAACTGGTGATGGGGGTTTGCGACCGGATCGTCGTCCTGGATTTCGGTCGGGTCATCGCCACCGGAACACCGGCCGAGATCCGCGCCGATCCGGCGGTTCTCGACGCCTATCTCGGCCGCCCGGTGTCCAGCTCGTCCGACCCGGCGGGGCAGCGATGAGCATGCTCAGTATCCGCGACCTGACCGTTGGGTACGGTCCGGTCCGGGCACTCGCCGGAGTGGACATCGAACTCGCCGAGGGTGCGATCACCGCCGTCCTGGGGGCGAACGGGGCAGGTAAGACCACCTTGCTCCGGACGATCAATGGACTGTTGCGGCCGAGGTCCGGATCCGTTCGGCTGGCCGGTCGAGAGATCTCCACGCTGGCGGTGGAGGATGTCGTCCGGCAAGGGGTGGCACACGTTCCCGAGGGACGCGGCGTGATCACCGAACTCACCGTGGCGGAGAACCTTCGCCTCGGCGGGTTGTGGCGCCGTGACCCAAGCGATCTGCGGGTCGCGATGCGCGAGGTGTACGAGCTGTTCGAGCCGCTGGGTCCGCGCCGGGACCGGCCGGCGGGCACCCTGTCCGGCGGGGAACGACAGATGCTGGCGCTCGGGCGGGCGCTGGTCAGCCGGCCCAGGCTGCTGATGCTCGATGAACCCTCTCTCGGCCTGGCATCTCGGATCACCATCGAACTGATGGCGGTGGTCCGCCGACTGCGAGCCGAATGGGGAATGACGGTCCTGCTGGTGGAACAGAACACGAGTAGCGCGCTGTCCATCGCCGACCGGGCCGTGGTGCTGAATGTCGGCCGGGTCGTCGCCGACGAGACCGCCGCCGTACTCGCGGCCGATGACACCCTCCGACACACCTACCTCGGCTTCTGAAGGAGTTGCGGCCGTGCTCCGATTTCTCAACCTGACCCTCGGGGGCATCGGCACCGGTGTCGTCTACGCCGCAGTGGCGCTGGCTCTGGTGCTGATCTGGCGCTCGACCCGCATCGTCAACTTCGCCCAGGGCGGGATGATGATGATCTCCACCTTCGTCGCCTGGTCGGTGATCGGCCGGACCGGGTCGTTCTGGCTCGGGCTGGTCGCGGCCTTGCTCGCCGGGCTGATCCTCGGCGCAGTGGTGGAACGGCTGGTGGTCCGACCGGTGGAGAACGCGCCACCGTTGAACGCGGTGATCGTCACCCTCGGGCTGCTGGTCTTCCTGCAAGCCGTAGCCGGCATTGTCTGGGGTGGCGAACCGCGGTCCTTTCCACCGGCCTTCGGAATCGTTGGGTTCCGGATCGGGGACACCAGGTTGCTGTTCAGCCCCTCCGATCTGTTCGCCGTGCTCGCCGTCCTGGCAGTAATGATCATCCTGGGCTTGTTCTTTCAGCGCACGTCGATCGGTCTGCAAATGCGCGCCGCGGCATTCGCGCCGGAGATGGCTCGGGTGTTAGGTGTCCGGGTCGGGCGCACCCTGACCCTCGGTTGGGCGCTCGCCGCACTCGTCGGAGCGCTGGCCGGAGTCCTGGTTGCGCCGTCCAGTTTCGTCTCGCCGAACGCGTTCGACGAGATCCTGGTGTTCGGCTTCACCGCAGCGGTACTGGGCGGCCTGGACTCGCCGCTGGGCGCCGTCGTCGGGGGGCTCATTCTCGGGCTCCTGCTCTCCTACCTGGCCGGATACGCGGGTTCGGACATCGTCACGCTTGGTGCGCTGGCCATCCTGGTCGCCGTCCTGCTGATCCGGCCGAACGGCCTGTTCGCCCGGGCCTCGGGGAGGCAGGTATGACGCCGAAGTGGCGGTCCTCGACGTTGCTGCGGCACGTGCTCTTCGGCCTGGTCGCGGTGGCCGGGGTGCTGCTGCTGAGCACGATGCTGGGGCCGTACCGCAACCTGCAGCTGACCAATGTGGCCTACCTGGTCTGCGCGGCGGCCGGGCTGAGCCTGCTCACCGGCTTGTCCGGGCAGATCTCCCTCGGTCAGGGGGCGCTGATGGCGGTCGGCGCCTATCTGACCGCCCTCCTGCTGGCCGACGGCGGCGGGGCGATGATGCTGCCGGTGGTGCTGGTGATCTCCGTGCTCGGGACCGCGCTTGTCGGTTTGCTGGTGGGCTTCGCGGCCGCTCGGTTGCGCGGCCCGTACCTGGCCGGCGCCACCCTTGCGTTTGCGATCGGGTTGCCGGCGCTGGCCGACTACCGCGGTCTGGCCTCCATCCTCGGCGGGCAGAACGGGCTGGTGGTGCTCTCGCCCGGGCCGCCGGAAGGATTGGCCGGGCTGTCGTTCGATCGATGGCAGCTCGCCGTCGCGACGATCGCGACAGTGATCACCCTGGTGTTGCTGGCGAACCTGGTGCACAGCAGGGTGGGTCGATCCTGGCGGGCGGTGCGCGACGACGAGGTGGCCGCGCAGTTGGCCGGCCTTCCGGTGGCCCGGCTGCAGATCATCGCCTTCGTCGTGAGCGCCGCCTGCGCCGGCCTAGGTGGAGCCTTGCTGGCCTTGGTAAACGGGCTCGCCGCCCCGGGTGCCTTTCCGTTGTCCTTGTCCCTGCAACTGCTCGCGGCCGTGGTCCTGGGCGGGCTGGGGACCATCCCGGGAGCGGTCTACGGCTCGTTCTTGCTGGTCTTCCTGCCCACCTGGACGGTGAGCCTGGCCACCCGACTGGACCTGTCCCGGGATGTCTACGCCAATGTCCCGCTCGCCGTCTACGGGGCTGTTCTGGTGCTGGTGATGTTGGTCTTTCCGTCCGGTTTGCAGGGTGGGATCAGTCGGTTGGTTCGCAAAGTGCGCTAAGGCAACAGAATTCGAGACTCAGGAGGCTAGCTATGATGGCAGAGCGCCGATTCCGAAGAAGAGCAGTGGCAGTCCTGGCCGTGGCAGCGGTACTGACCGCGGCCGGCTGTGGTGGGTCGGAGGACGAGTCGGACGGCTCGTCGGCCGGTGACACCACCGGGGTTACCGCCACCTCGGTAAAGATTGGTAGTCACTATCCGCTGACCGGCCGGGCGGCTCCCGGCTACAGCAAGATCGGACCGGCCGCCAAGGCGTTCTTCGACTACGTCAACGACAATGGCGGGGTGAATGGTCGGAAGATCGACTTCATTTATAAGGATGACGCCTACAACCCGGCGCAGACCGTCCAGGTAGTGCGGCAACTGGTGCTCCAGGACAAGGTTTTCGCGATCGTTGGTGGATTGGGCACGCCGACCCACACGAAGGTCGTCGACTTCCTCAACCAGTCAAAGGTGCCGGATCTTTTCGTCGCTTCCGGTTGCCTGTGCTGGGATGAACCCGAAAAACACCCGTACACGTACGGTTGGCAGCCTGATTACTATCGCGAGGGGAAGATCCTCGGAAAGTACGTCGCGGAGAAATTCGCCGGAAAGAAGGTCGCCTACTTCTTTCAGAATGACGACTTCGGCCAGGACGGCGTCAAGGGCCTGGATCGGTTCATCCCCAAGGACCAAGTGGTCACCCGGCAGAACTATCAGCCCGGCAACACCGATATCGGGCCGCAGTTGACAGCGATCGCACAGGCAAAGGCCGATGTGGTGGTGTCGTTCACGATCCCGGCCTACTCGGCCTTGCTGAAGCTCGGGACGCTCAAGCTCGGGATCGCACCGCAGTTGGTGATCTCGAACGTCGGGGCCGATCCGGTGACGCTCGCCGGTTTGCTGGAGGCGTATGCCAAGCAGGGTGGTACGAAGGTGAAGGGGAGCCAGCTGATCGAAGGCATCATCTCCGACGCCTACCTGCCGACCTATCTCGGCCCGGAGGCGGAATCCAACAGTTGGGTGGCACTTTTCAAGAGGGTGCACGCCAAGTATTTGCCGGACACGGTTTTCGACGGAAACACCGAGTACGGGATGGCACAGGCCTATACGTTCGTCCAGGTTCTGCAGCGGGCCGGGAAGAACCCGACCCGGGAGAACCTGATGACGGCGCTCGAGGCAGGTGGCCTCAGCGGTCCGACGACGACGCCGTTCGGCTACAGCGCTGACTCGCACGGGGGTGTGACGGGCGTTCAGATTAGGAAGATCACCAAGGGCGTTCCGGTGGCCGACGGCCCGCCGTCGATCACCGATGGCGGCACCGGCCCGGTCACCCCGTACACCGGCACCCCCATCGAGGCCCCGGCCAGCGGTATCCCCACCCAGTGAATCCTGTGCCGTGATCATGCACATGATGACAATCCTGGCCGCGGGAAGTGTCATTTCTTGCATGATCACGGGAGGGTGGGATCAGCCGAAGCGGCCGGAGATGTAGTCCTCGGTGGCCTTTTCGGTCGGGTTGCTGAAGATCTTCGTGGTGTCGTTCAGCTCGACCAGGCGGCCGGGCTTGCCAGTGGCGGCTAGGTTGAAGAACGCCGTGCGGTCGCTGACCCGGGCGGCCTGCTGCATGTTGTGCGTGACGATCACGATGGTGAACTCGGCCTTGAGCTCGTTGATCAGATCCTCAATCGCCATCGTGGAGATCGGGTCAAGGGCCGAGCACGGTTCGTCCATCAACAGCACCTGCGGTTGGACGGCGATCGCCCGGGCGATGCAGAGCCGCTGCTGCTGACCGCCGGACAGGCCGGCGCCCGGCTTGTTCAGCCGGTCCTTGACCTCGTTCCACAGGTTGGCGCCGCGCAGCGACTGCTCCACCCGCTCGGTCAGGACCTTCTTGTTCCGCTCGCCGTTCAGTCGCAACCCGGCCGCGACGTTGTCGAAGATGGTCATCGTCGGGAACGGGTTCGGCCGCTGGAAGACCATGCCGACGGTCCGACGCACGGCCACCGGGTCGACGTCCTTGGCATAGAGATCGCGCCCGTTCAGCGCAACACTGCCCTCGACCCGGCCGCCGGCGATCACCTCGTGCATCCGGTTCAGCGTCCGCAGGAAGGTCGACTTACCGCATCCGGACGGGCCGATGAACGCGGTGACGGTGCGCGGCTCCACCGACAGGGTGACGTCCTCGACAGCCTTGAACGAGCCGTAGTAAACGTTCAGATCCTTGACGTCGATACGCTGGGCCATCGGGTGTTCCCTCTTTCTTTTCTGGGTCTTTCGAAATCCGGGATAGAGCGGAAGCCTTACTTGGAGACCTTGCTCATTCGGGCGATCAGGCGACCCGCGATGTTCAACAGCATCACCAGGATGATCAGAGTGAGTGCAGCTGCCCAGACCCGGTCGATCGCCGGATCGAGGTTCTCGCTGCGATCCTGGTTGATCATCGTCGGCAGGGCGGCCATGAAACCGTCGAAGAGGTCGGTGTTGATCGACTTCGAGTAGGGGCCGAGCACCAGCAGCGGTGCCGTCTCGCCCATGACCCGGGCCAGACCGAGCAGGATGCCGGTGATGATGCCGCTGAAGGCGGTGGGCAGGACGATCCGGCTGATCGTCTTGTACTTCGGCACCCCGAGTGCGTACGAGGCCTCCCGCAGTTCATTCGGCACCAATTTCAGCATCTCCTCGGTGGAGCGGACGACCACCGGGATCATCAGCAGCACCAGGGAGAGCGAGACCGCGAAGCCGATCCGATCCTGTCCCAGCGTGGTGACCCAGACCGCGAAGATGAACAGCGCGGCCACGATTGACGGGATTCCGGTGAGGATGTCGACCATGAAGCTGACCAGCCGGGCAAACCGGCCGCGGCCGTATTCCACCAGGTAGATCGCGGTGAAGACAGCGATCGGGACGGCGATCACCGCGCAGATCACGGCCTGCAAGAGCGTGCCGACGATCGCGTGGTAGGCCCCACCGCCGACTTCTCGGTTGGTGATGCCACGCTGCGAGTTCAGCCACCAGTTCGAATCGAGGAGCAGGCTGCCGCCCTTGGCGAAAACGGTCCAGAGGATCCAGATCAGCGGGATCAAGGCGATCAAGAACGCAAACCACATGACCACGGTCGCAATGCTGTTCTTGAGCTCACGACCACGGGCCGGCCGATCCATCGGCGACGCGGCGGGGGGTGTATCCGGTCGCACGTCCTGCGTCACGGTGCTCACTCTATGAAGGCCTTCCTGCGCTCAATGATGATCCGGGCAGCGGCGTTGACCACGAACGTCAGGATGAACAGCACCAGCCCGGCCGCGATAAAGGCACCGGCCTTGGTCGGCGTGTCGAACTCGGCGGCGTTGTTAGCGATCTTGGAGGCGAAGGTCTCACCGCCGGAGAACAGTGAAAGCCGGAACAAGCCCGGGTTGGTGCTGACGATGATGGTCACCGCGATGGTCTCGCCGAGCGCCCGTCCCAGTCCGAGCATGGCGGCTGAGACGACACCTCCGGTGCCGAACGGCAGCACGGCGGTGCGGATCATCTCCCACTTGGTGGCACCAAGCGCGAGGGCGCCCTCTTTGTGCGTCAGCGGGGTCTGGTCGAACACCTCGCGGCTGAGTGCGGTGACGATCGGCAGGATCATGATCGCCAGGACAACCGAGGCGAGGAAGACCGTGCCGCCACCGACCGGCGGATCGAAGAACGGGATCCAGCCGAAATAGTCACCGATGAAGGACTGCACTGGCTTCACGTGCGGCGCGAGAACCCTCGCCCCCCACAGTCCGAAAATGATGGACGGCACAGCGGCAAGTAGATCGATGATGTAACCGAAGGGGGTGGCCAGCCGTTTCGGGGCGTACTGAGTCAGGAACAGGGCCACAGCGATGGCGATCGGGACGGCGATCAACATTGCCATGATCGAAGATGCGACCGTCACGTAGAGCAGGTCGGGGATGCCGAACCGGAGCGTCCCGGTGTTGACCTCCCAGACCCGGTCGGTGAGGAAGTTGGCCTGATTCTTCATCAGGGCCGGAATAGCCTGACTCAGGAGAAAAGCGGCGACTAGCACAATCAGGATGACGACGAACGCGCCGGACCCGGTGGCCAGACCGCTGAAGATCCGATCCCCGAGACGGCCGGTCGAGGCCTCGTCGCCTGACGGTTCTACGTCGAGTTCAGATCGTCCGGTAATGGAGGACATCGATGGATCCTCGGGATAGGGAGCGTTGCGAGGCAGGGTAGCCCTCGCCGGAGCCGATCGGGCCGGAGCTTGACCGAGTTAGCAGATCAAATGATCAATCGGATGGCGGTGGCGCTGGACCCGATCGTGCTGGGCAGAGCCACCGCCGGCCGACGATTGAACTGGTGAAGCGGTTGAACTGGTGGAGCAGTTGAACTGGTAGTGCTTAGCTGATCGCCTCGACCGCGGCGACAACCTTGGTCTGGATCTCGGCCGGGATCGGCGCGTAACCGATCTTTTCGAGCTCGGCCTGGGTTTCCGGGGCGGCGAGGTGCTTCAGGTAGGCCTTCAGCAGGGTCGTCTTGGCGGCGTCCAGGCCCTTGGAGCAGACGATCTCGTACGAGACCAGGACGATCGGGTAGACGCCCGCGGTCTTGGTCGCGTAGTCGAGCTTCAGCTTCAGGTCGTTCCCGGTGCCGGCCGCCTTGGCGGCGACGAGGGCCTTACCGGCCGACTCGCCGGTGAGCTCGACGGCCCCGCTGCCGTTGTCGATCTGGGCGACGCCGAGCTTGTTGTCCACGGCGTAGGACCACTCGACATAGGTGAGGCCGCCTTCGGTGCTCTTGACACCCTCGGAGACACCGTCGGACTTCTGCTTGCCCTCGCCGACCTTGCCCGGCCACACCTTGGACGGCTCGTCCTTCCACGCGTCCGCAGCGGAACCGGCCAGGTACTTCTGGAAGTTCTCGGTGGTGCCCGACTCGTCCGAGCGGAAGAAGACCGAGATGGCCGTCGACGGCAGCTTCACGCCCGGGTTGAGCTTGGCGATGGCCGGGTCGTCCCACTTCTTGATCGAGCCGAGGAAGGCCTTGGCCGCGACCTCGGGGGTGAGGATCAGCTTGTCGACGCCCGGCAGGTTGTAGGCGATCGAGATCGGACCGGCCACCATCGGCAGGTTCCAGGCCTCGTTGCCGCCACACCGCTCCTTGGCTGCGTCGGTCTCGACAACGCCGTCCTTCTCCTCGGACTTGAGCGCCGAGTCGGATCCGGCCCAGTCCACCTGCTTGGCGATGAACTGCTTGATCCCTGCACCGGAACCGGTCGGGTTGTAGTTGATCGTCACGCCCGGGTTGTCGTCACCGAACGATGAACTGGCCAGCTCGATCGCGTTCTTCTGGGCCGAGGAGCCCTCGCCGTTCAGGGTGCCAGTGACCTTCGAACCAGCGTCGCCACTCGCGGTGGCGTCACCAGAGCCAGTACCGCCGCTGTTGTCGTCAGAGCCGCATGCCGTCAGCGCGAGTGCGCCGGCGAGGACGACGCTGGTCAGCGCTGCGTGCCGGGGGAGCTTCAAGGCTTTTCCCTTTCGTGGCGCCGGGCTTTGGCGCCCGACCTGTACCAAGTGATGGCGCCGGAGGCACCTCGGGACACCGTCCGGTGTCCCCTGCACGGACGTTAGGCAGCCGAGATGAAGGGATCAGCCGGGGCCGGTGAACGAGCGATGAATAGGCGGCCGCAATCACCGGACGGCCAGATGACGTGAAACCGACCGGGAGATGAACGGCATTGGTGAACGGTGTTTCGGGCTCGCCCTGAGGTGTCGATGGTGAGCGTTTTAGGCCGGTTCGGCCCGGTAGCGTTCCACGCTATGGATTCTGTGCATCACGCTGTGTCCCCGCTTGCGACTGCTGACCTGGACCACCAGGATCTCCGCAGGTGACAGCCAGGGGTCGCGGCGGGGTAGTTGATCACGGACGGCGAGTGCGGTGGCTTCGGTCAGCGCGTCCACCACGACGGCCAGTACCGGGCGGTGGGTGCATACCAGGGCGCTGCGACCGCTGGCCAGGAGTTCGGCCACGGTCTCACCGATTCGGTCGGGATTGTTCCGCAGGCCCTGCTCGGACAGCAGTGGCACGACCTCCGGGATGACCTCTGTTCCGCCAGATCCACGCTCCTCCGGCTGCTGCTCGAGGCCTGCCTGCCGGTCCAGGTAGGGCTGCAGGGTCTCTAGGCAGCGCGCCCAGGGTGAGGTGAGGATCCGCTCGGGCGCCCAGCAGGCGATCAGGCCAGCCACGCCCTGGGCCTGGCGCCGACCGGCGCCGGTCAGCGGACGATCGGTCTCCTCACCCGGCCACTTCGCTCGATTGCGCGCCTTGGCGTGCCGGAGCACCAGCACGGGGTGGGTGTCGAGCCTGCCCCGGGCGGCCAGCGCGAGCAGTTCCGCCAGCGGGGCGAAATCGCTCGGACGGCTCAGCCGCTCCCGGGCCGCCGCCACACCCAGCCACACGACGTCCGCAATCTCGTCCGCGGCCGCTGTCCGCGGACCACTGTCGCGGACCCGGGCGGCCCAGTACCGGACCGTCTTGTCCTGCCCATCGGGCAGGACGTAACGGACCATCGGCAGCGGAACGCCCAGCTCGACCCGAGCGCCGGTCTCCTCGAAGACTTCCCGGACGGCGCATTCGGGCAGCGTCTCACCCGCATCCAGCTTGCCTTTCGGCCACGACCAGTCACCCCATCGGGCGCTGTTGACCAGCAACACTTCCAGCTCGCCGGCGTCGTCCTGCCGCCAGCAGATCGCACCGGCGGCGCGCACGGGTCCGGCCTCGCGCACGGGTCCGGTGGCGGCGTCCGTCTGGACAGCCAAGCCCTCGGACCCGCGGAGGATCGGATCGCCGTTCGAGGGCTGTCCTGGGTCGGGCGGAGGCTGGTTCACAGGCCTGCACTATTCCAGATCGGCTCGGAAGCTGACAGGTGCCGGTGCAACACCGGGCCCGGTTGCTCGTACTCTTGCCCGGGTGCGCGTGTACAACTCGGGAGCAAGCCTCCTCCTCGTGGGTGTGATGGTTGGCGTCATGATCGGTCCGGAGGTGCAGGCAGGCCACGGCACCGGCCAGTCGGCGTCGGTGGCGATGGCCCTCCCGGCGGCCGGTCCGGCCGGTCCGGCCGGTCCGGCCCGTGCCTCAGGTGCGTCCGGTACAGCCTTGCCGCCGGATGCCGGCGAGACCGCGGCCTCGCCGAAACCCGCCGCCGGGGCGCCGGACGTTTCGGGTGCGGTGCCGGTGTTCGACCCGACGTTGCCGGTCACCGTCGGTCTCGGTGATTCGATCACGATCCAATCCGGCTCCTGGTTCCGTCAGATCTGCGCCAGCGCAGTGGTGGTGCAGAACTGCTTGAACGCCGGAATCCGGGGCAACACCACCGCGCAGATGCTGGCTCGGATGGATTCCGACGTGCTGGCCCATCAGCCGGCGATCATGATCTTGATGGGCGGGACCAACGATCTGAAGCACCGGATGAGTACCAAGAAGACTCTTCGCCGACTGGACACCATGATCGACCAGGCCACGGAGGCGGGTGCGGTGGCGGTGCTGTGCACCATTCCGCCACGTAACCGCTACGGCAAGAAGGTCCTTGCCTTGAACACCGCGATCCGCAAGTACGCCGCCAAGACCGACGTTCCGCTGCTGGACTTCTACGGCTTGCTCGGCACCAAGACGGGCATCTTCAAGCGTGGCCTGACCAGGGACGGCGTCCACCCGAACCGGCGAGCCGCCGACCGGATGGCGGCCCTGGCCGAAGAGCGACTGCCTGGCCTGCTGCATCCGATCAAGGTCTCGCCGCTGTCCGGCGAATTCCCCAACGGCTGAAGCCGGTCAGGTGAAAGGGGGGCGGGGGTCGGCGCGCAGCGACAGCCGGCCGGCGCCTCGCCAGAGCCGGGCCACCACGTCGCGGTCCTCCTCCAGCACCAGGTTGCCCATCAGCCGTAGCGCCACCGTCATCAGCGCGGTGGAACGCATCCCCACCGGCCCGGCGTAGCGCAGCAGCCCCGGCACGGTGAGCAGGGTGGCCAACCGCCGGGCGACGGAGAATGCCTGGCCATAGTGCTCGCGCAGGGTGGCCGGCCAGGCCTGGACCAGGTCCGCCCGGCTACGTCCGGTACCCCGGCCGGTTCCAGCGCCGGCCGCGAACAGCTCGGCTATCAGTCGACCGGTCTCCAGGCCGTAGTCGATGCCCTCGCCGTTCAGCGGGTTGACGCAACCGGCCGCATCGCCGATCAGCGCCCAGTTGGCACCGGCCACGCCGCTCACCGCGCCGCCCATCGGCAGCACGGCGGAGCGGACGCCGCGGACCTCGCCGTGCAGCTCCCAGTCATCCCGGCGCAGGTCGGTGTAGACGCCGATCAGCTTCTGCAGGTTGACGTCGGCCGGGCGCCGGTCAGTGGCCAGGGTGCCGACACCGATGTTCACCTCGCCGTCGCCGAGTGGGAACACCCAGCCATAGCCGGAGAGCAGCTGGTTGCCGCCGTCCCGTAGTTCCAGATGCGAGGTGATCCAGTCGTCGTCGCTGCGGTCGGACTTGATGTAGGCGCGAGCCGCGACCCCGTAGGCGGTGCTCTGGTGCCATTGCCGCCCCAGCGCCCGCCCGAGCTGCGAACGGGCGCCGTCGGCCACGATCAAGCGCCGACAGCCGATGGTGAAGGACTGCTTGGCGGTTCCCGAGCCGCGGGTGAAGACCACTCCGGTGATTCGGTCGCCGTCCCGAACCACGTCGACGGCCCGCGCGTCGTCCACCCCGATTGCGCCGCGTTCCAGGGCTTCAACCCGGATTCGGGCGTCCAGTTCGGTGCGCGGGACGGCCGATCCGGTGTTCGGCAGCGAACTGCCGGGCCAGGGCAGGTACAGCTCCTGACCGAAGCCACAAGCGCGCAGGCCGCGGTTCGTCGGGTGCTCGCTCAGCCAGCCGGTCAGTCCCAGCCGATCGAGTTCAGCGATCGCTCGCGGCGTCAGCCCGTCACCGCAGGCCTTGTCCCGGGGGAAACTGGCTTTGTCGGTGAGGACGACGTCCAGCCCGGACTGTGCGGTCCAGGCCGCGGCGGCCGACCCGGCAGGGCCGGCGCCGACCACGAGGACATCGGTGGACGTCGGCTGTTCAGTCACCCCACCAGTGTGCCTGGCGTGCTCGCGCCACCGTCCGTCGGGCCGTTCACCAGCAATGCGACTCGGGACCGAAGCAGGGCCCGACACATCGCGACGTCCTCGATCTCATCAGGCGTCGTCGGGCATTCCGGTTGGGCCAGGGCACTGCGGAGAGTCGCTCGAGCCTGCTCTATCGGGACGAACTCGACCTCGATGCCCTCGGCCGCCAGCACCTGCCGGGTTTCGGCCAGCACGCCGTCCGGATCCTCCCCGATCCAGCAGTCCTTCACGCCGCCGCCGAGTTCGTGATCGATCAGCGCGGTCAGCGTGTGTTCGCGCGTGCCGTACCGAAAGACCACCGTCACCGACTCCTGGGTGCCCTCCGGATCACGGAATCGCCAGCTCCGACCGAGGTCTGGCCGACCTAGCGCCGGCGCCCAGGCCCGGTCGCGGAAGCCGGCTTCGACCATCCGGGCCGCCGCGTCCTGGGCGAGCGCACGCGACTGCGGCGGTCCGATCACACTGAGCGTGCGCAACATGGCCAGCCCGGACGGCGAGTCCTGATCCATCGCATGCTGAGCCAACCGGGTCGCGAGGTTCAGGGTGTCCGCTTCGCGCTCGGCCAGGGTGCTGTCGTCGGGGGCGCCCTGCTCCAGCATCCCCAGCAACTCGGAGGCGCACATCTCGGCATCGAGCGGACGTCGGATCGAGCGCATCTGCCGCTCGGCCTCGGTCAGCAGGGGGACCAGGAGGAAATCCAGATCAGCGTGGGGTTCGTCAGCGACGACGAACTCGATCACGTCGTCGAGCAGGTCCCCGTCGTCCCCATCGAGCAGGTCCATGCCGTCCCCGTCGAGCAGGTCCCGGTCGAGCAGGTTCCCGTCCACCAGATCCGCGTCGTCCGGGTCGTCCGGGTCGTCCGGGTCGTCTGCGTCGGACCTACTCTGGACGGGCAGCGGATCTGGTCCCGTGCTCGACACCAGTCGAGGAGGGTGCTCGTTGCCGTCGCTGTCTGTCATGACGATCCATCCTGCCAGGCGACTTCTGGTGATTCGCCGGAAGGCGACTACCGTGCGTCAGCGATTTGATCAACGGATCGTGACCGTTATCACGATCCGTGGCCGGGGTAAAAGCCAGGTTCTGACAGCCACTTAGGGTTCTATTGAGAGCATTTCCCTACGATGAGTACTTGCCCATGTGGCAGAGGTTTCGGAGCGTCGGGTCGGCGTCGATCCAGGTTCCGAGTCATTATTACGCTGAGGAGTTAGTCGTTGCGCAGCGCGGCCGGAAGTATGCAGGTAGCGGTAGCCGCCGCCGGGTTCACCACTCTGTTCTTCATCATCGTCGCCCTGGTTGCGGCATTGGCCCTCGGTTATGGGCGCAAACCCGACCGATCACGCAACCCGGGCAGTCGGGGTGAACCGTCGAGCCGGGCAGCTCAACGGTCTCGCGGTGACCTGCGCAGCCGGTCCGAGAAGCCGGCCCGCAGCGGCTTCCAAGCGGGTGGAAAGTTCGGCGTCAGCAAGCATCGCGACATGCTGACCGTCGAGGTCAACCCCAACAAGTGCGCCCGGTTCGGTTTCTGTGAGCACGAGGCTCCCACCGTCTTCTACCTGGAGAGCGACGGCCGGTTCGGATATCAGGCTGTGGTTCCGGTGAGCCAGATGGAAGAAGTGATCTCGGCGATGGACGTCTGCCCGAGACGCGCGATCAAGGTGAAGATCCCGGCCGACTACGACCCGCTCGCGACACCGCCGCCGCCGGATCTGCCCGACGACGGTCGGCGAACCGTCATCCCCATCCTCGGCGACCGCTTTCCCGAAGATGAGACACCGCGCCCGCGTCGGGCCTAGAGCAACTGCCTGCTGGCCGATGATCGGCTGATCGATCATCGACCAGCTCAGGGTCAGCGGCGGCGGCCCGGGCGCTTCCCCGGACGGTTGGCAATCATGTGGGCCTGCAGGTCGCGGATCGGCCGGCCTTCCTCGTCGTGATGGTGCCTGGTCCACCCGCCGTCGCCGTCGAGGTGCCAAGACGCGGTGCCCGGATCCATCGTCAGGGTCAGCAGTTCGTCCAGTTCGACGATGTCGCGGGGATCGCGCAGCCGGACCATGGCCTCGACCCGGCGGTCAAGGTTGCGGTGCATCATGTCCGCACTGCCGATGTACACAACCGGTTCCCCAGCCCCGGCGAACCAGAAGATCCTGGAGTGTTCCAGGAATCGGCCGAGAACGCTGCGAACCCTGATGTTCTCACTCAATCCCGGCACACCGGGGCGGATCGCACAAATCCCGCGAACTATCACGTCGACCTTCACCCCGGCCTGCGAGGCACGGTAGAGGGCGTCGATCAAGACCTCGTCCACGATCGAGTTGACCTTGATCCGGACTCCGGCGGGTCGGCCCCCCTCATGGTTGGCAATCTCCCGTTCCACCCGGTCGACCAGGCCACTGCGTAGTGAGCGCGGCGCCACCAGCAACCGCCGGTAGGCGGTCTTGGGCGCGTAGCCGGAGAGCTGATTGAACAGCCTGCTGAGATCCTCACCGACCTGCGGGTCGCAGGTCAGCAGGCCGAGGTCCTCGTACAGCCGGGCCGTCTTCGGGTTGTAATTGCCGGTTCCGACGTGGCAGTACCGATGCAGCCCATCGGATTCCTGACGGACGACGAGGCTCAGCTTGCAGTGCGTCTTCAACCCGACGATGCCGTAGACCACGTGTACCCCGGCCTGCTCCAGCTTGCGGGCCCAGCTGATGTTCGCCTGCTCGTCGAAGCGGGCTTTGATCTCGACCACCGCGAGCACCTGCTTGCCGGCCTCGGCGGCGTCGATCAGCGCGTCGACGATCGGTGAGTCACCGGATGTCCGGTACAGAGTCTGCTTGATGGCCAAGACCTGGGGATCGTCCGCGGCCTGCTCCAGGAACGCCTGCACGCTGGTGGAGAACGAGTCGTACGGATGGTGCAGCAGGATGTCCCGCCGAGCTATCGCCTCGAAGACGTTGCTCGGCTTGGCGCTCTCCACCTCGGCGAGCTGCCGGTGGGTAGCCGCAACGAACTTCGGGTAATGCATCTCGGGCCGATCGAGGTCGGCCACCAGATTGAGGCCACGCAGGTCGAGGGGCTCGGGTAGGGCGTACACCTCGGATTCGCGAATGCCGAGCTCGCGGATTAGCAGTTCACGCACGTGGGTGCCGATGTCCTCGGCCACCTCCAGCCGCACCGGTGGCCCGAATCGGCGCCGGAGTAGCTCCTTTTCGAGGGCCTTCAGCAGATTCTCGACGTCGTCCTCTTCGACCTCGAGATCCTCCTGGCGAGTGACCCGGAAGGTGTGATGCTCCAGCACCTCCATGCCGGGAAAGAGCTGGTCCAGGTGGACGGCGATGATGTCCTCGAGCGGAACGAAGCGGGCTCGGGGCGCCTCATCGGCCTGTCCGGCGCGGCTCGTCGATGACCCGTTCTCCGCCTCGGCGTCGGCATCGACGTTGACGAAGCGCGGCAGCAGCGGCGGCACCTTGACCCGGGCGAAGTGTTCCTTGTCGGTGACCGGGTTGCGCAGGACCACGGCCAGGTTCAGCGACAGCCCGGAGATGTACGGGAACGGGTGCGCGGGGTCGACCGCAAGCGGGGTGAGGACCGGGAACACCTGGTCGCGGAAAAACCCGTGCAGGTCCTGCTGCTCGGTCGGCTCCAGCTGATCCCAGCGAGCGATCACGATGTTCTGCTTGGCCAGCTCGGGGGCGATCTGGGTGGCGAAGACCTCGGCGTGCAGGGACTGAAGTTCGTGCGCCCGGCTGCGGACCCGGCTGAGCACCTCGCGCGGCTCCAGACCGCTGGCCGCACGCACGGCCAGGCCGGCGGCGATCCGGCGCTTCAGCCCGGCCACCCGGACCATGAAGAACTCGTCCAGGTTGCTGGCGAAGATCGCGAGAAACCGGGTGCGCTCCAGAAGCGGCAGATCCGGATCCTGGGCGAGTTCGAGAACCCGTTCGTTGAAGGCGAGCCAGGACAGTTCTCGGTCCAGGAAACGCCGAACCGGGGGGACTTCCGGATCCGGGACAACCGCGATGACGCGCTCCTTCGGTTTGAGCTTGGCAGTGACACCAGATGCGATGACGGACGGGACGCTGGATCTGCGAACGGGCCGCCGGGTGATTGCCGGTGACCGCAAATCGTTCGGCCGCGCTGCCGGGCTGGTCATGTCTCCCATGTTCTCACTGTCCTGCTGTCGACAGGAATGGCCGAGTGGTGAATAGCACCAGCGCTGGAAAGTATTTCAGATGTCGCTCGTCGGGCCCGAGGCGTACATCACATCGGTGTTCCAGGTGGTGAATCCGAGCCGGCGATAGACCGCAAGGGCGGGGACGTTGTCCGACTCGACGTACAGCAGCACCGTCCGCAGCCCTTGGTCGTAGAGGTACTTCAGCCCGGCCAGGGTCAGGGCCCGGCCCAGCCCGCCGCCATGCCGGTCCGGGTCGACCCCGAGTACGTACACCTCGCCGAGTCCTTCCGGGTGCACCTTGGTCCAGTGGAAACCCACCAGCACGCCGTCCTGCTCGGCGATCAGGAATCCGTCCGGGTCGAACCACGGCTCGGCCATCCTGGCCTGCAGGTCGGCCTGTGTGGTGCGGCCCTGTTCCGGGTGATGAGCGAAGGCCTTGGCGTTCAGCCGGAGCCAGGCTGCGTCGTCCACTCCGGGCCGAAAACCACGGAGCGTGATCTCGCCCGGAAGTGCCGCCCCGATCTCCTCGGCCCTGCCGGGAAACTGCTCATCCAGCGAGCGGCGCAACTGCAGCAGTTCGCGGATCACCCGATATCCGGCGGAGCGGGCAAGCGCCCGGGCTGCCGGGTGATCACCGTGTGACCAGACCCGCAGTGGTGACCCGGCCTCGGCCGTCCCGGTCACCACGTCGCGTTCGGCAACCTCGACGCGAAGCAGGTCCAACAGCGCTCGGCCGTGTCCTTGACGGCGATGCGCCGGATCGACGGCGAACTCGGCGGTGCCGGTCTGGTCCAGATACCCGTAACCGGCCGGAATTCCCCCGGCCGTACGGGCCAGCACGTGCTGCTCACCGGCAGCGATTGCACCCGGAGCCCAGCTCAACACCACCTGTTCGCTGAACGGAGCCGTACCGTCGGCGGCCAGGGCGGCTTCCTGGACAGCGCGGGCGGCGGCCCGGAGTTGGTCGTCGGGCTGATCGACGGTCTCAATGGTCACCCGCGAAGGCTACGACCGACGGCGACAGGCTGGCGATTGGCAGGCTACTGGCTGGCGGATCAGGCGTCGACGGTCTCATCGATTCAGGCGTCGACGGTGTCGTCGATACTGACTCGATCGCGGCCGGGCGGAACGAAACGGTAGCCGACGTTACGCACCGTGCCGATCAGTGCGTCGTGCTCCGGCCCGAGCTTGGCCCGCAGTCGACGGACGTGGACATCGACCGTCCGGGTGCCGCCGAAGTAGTCGTAACCCCAGACCTCCTGGAGTAACTGGGCCCGGGTGAAGACCCGGCCCGGATGCTGCGCGAGGAATTTGAGCAGCTCGAATTCCTTGTAGGTCAGGTCGAGGGCGCGGCCTCGAACCCGGGCGCTGTAGGTGACCTCATCGACGATCAGATCACCGGCTCGGATCTCCGGGGTGTCGTCCACCTGCTGAGCCTCGGCCAGCCGGCTGCGGCCGGCCGCCAACCGGAGCCGGGCCTCGACCTCGGCTGGGCCGGCCGAGTCGAGCAGGACGTCGTCCGCACCCCAGTCCGCGACCACGGCCGCCATCCCGCCCTCGGTGAGCACCAGCAGGAGCGGCGAGGAGAGACCGGTGGTGCGCAGCAGCCGGCAGAGCGACCGGGCTCCAGCGAGATCACGGCGACCATCGACGATCACTGCGTCTGCGGGCGGGGCATCGACGAGAACGGCGGCTTCTGCAGGCAGGACGCGAACGTGATGCGGGAGAAGCCCCAGCGCGGGTAGTACTTCTGCGGACGGTGCCAGGGCATTCGTCAGAAGCAAGAGTTGAGCCATCTGTTAGACCTCCGCGCCTTCCCGACCATGAGAGTTGATAAGCCCCCGTGTTGCCGCGTCGTTGCGGGGAGTAACTCGCTCAGAGTAAGTGACGCGGCCTCGTCGTCACAGGGCCTGAGACGTGATTTCCAAGGTCGGACGGCCACAGGCCATCTCTTTTGGCCAATTTGTCCGCAAACACCAGACCACGGGGAGATTTCTCCGCGGTATCCCGGGTGTGAAGCACGTCCCATCCGCAACGTTCGTCCTACCAGCATCGGCGCAGACGCTCGCTAACGCCGGATCCCAGCAAGCGCCGTCCTAGGATGCGAGCGTGATCGCCCTCGTACCCAACGGCTTGGCCGCTCTGAGCGCCGTCGTCCTTGCCGTGGCCGGGTTCGCGGGCGGCTGGCCGGTCGCCGCCGCTGCCGGGCTCTGCGTGCTGGGGCTCGCTGTTGGCTGGGGGGATCTGCTCCGATTGCCGCACAAACCGGGCACGTCTGTCCTGGTCGGCGCGCTGGGTGTGGCTGGGCTGGTGATCGGAACGCTGGCCAGCGGGACGCAAACTCGCCTTCCGCCACCGCTGTCCGTGCTCGCTTCGGTGATCGCGCTCGCCGTCCTTGCCGCCTTCGCGCACGAACTCCTGCGCCGGGACGGACGTCGGGACGTCGTTGAATCCCTGACCGGGACCGTCACCGGTCAGGTGATCGCCGTTCTGGCGACCGGCTGGGTCTTGCTCGCCTACACCCGGCCGGGGTCCTCGGCGATCGTGGTTGCTGCTGCCGCCGTCGCGGGTGCCCGGCTCGCCAGCAGCCTCCCACTGCCGTTACCGATCAAGGCGATCAGCTGGGTAGGGGCCGGCGTCGGGGTGCTGGCTGCCCTGGCGGCGTCGTACTTCGTACCGGGCGTTCCGCAGCTGAACGCGGTCGTTGTCGGGCTAGCGGTCTCCGGGGTCGGGATCGCGATCGACCAACTCTTCGAGCCGGCCCCGGGCCGGATGGCGGACTTCTCCGTGCTGGCCCGAGCGGCCGCCCCAGTAGCCGCGGCCGGCACGGTCGCCTTCGCCGTGATCCGCCTCGGCATCGGTTGACAGCCCAGAAGAGCTAACTGCACTCAAACGATCAGGAATGCGATGGGTGGTTCCGGTGTTGCGTCCTGACGTGCACTCCTTCCTGCTCAGAATGGTGGCGCTGATCGCCGTCCTGCTGATCGCCACCGCCGTGGGTCTCGTGCTGCGCCGCCAGGCCGGCCGGGCTCGCGAGGTCATTGACGGTGAACTGCTGGACGCCGGTGACCTGGCGGCGCCGCTGGGGGAGCGGGCGACGTTCGTTCAGTTCTCCAGCCCGACCTGCAGTCCATGCCGATCGGTCCGCCGGGTGCTGACCGAGGTGGTCGCGGCCGACCCGGCTCTGGCGCACGTGGAAATCGATGCCACCGAACGACTGGACCTGGTCCGCCGGCTGGGCATCCTGCGTACCCCGACGGTGCTGCTGCTCAACCCCAGAGGCCTCGTCGTCCAGCGGATTTCTGGCCTGATCACGGCCGAACAGGCGCGTGCCGCCGTCCCTGACTCCACCCGGAACGAATCCACCAGGAGCCGATAGTGACCGATCCCGATCAGTCTTTGGCCGTGTCCCCCGCTACCGGCGATCCGGGGGTTGCCGTCCGCGGGATCGACCCGCGGGGGCCGCGCGTCGCTGCCGGGGTGACCGCCGTCGTGCTCGCGGTAGCCCTACTCACCGGCAATGTTTGGGTGCTTGCCGGGCAGGCTGTGGTCTTCGCCCTGGGCAGCCTGCTCGGTGTGCCGCGCTCGCCCTACGGCCTGCTGTTCCGGCGGTTCGTTCGGCCGCGGCTGGCGCCGCCGTCCGACCTCGAGGATCCGGCGCCGCCCCGGTTCGCACAAACCGTCGGTCTGGTGGTGACCGGCGCCGGACTGGTCTTCGCTGCCGCCGGGGCGGGTCCGGCGGTCGAGATTGCGGCCGGTCTCGGGCTGTTCGCCGCATTCCTCAACGCGGTGTTCGGGCTCTGCCTCGGCTGCGATCTCTACCTGCTGCTGGCCCGGATCCGTGGTCCTCGGGCTGCCTTACAGTAGTCGCCTCAGTAGACCAAAGCCTTGGTATCCGAACGCATCACGGACTCGACGAAGCTTGCGGCGCCGGCGATCCGGATACCGGGAAGCAGGTCTTCGGGGCGGATTCCGCGGCGGGCGGCGCACTGGGTACAGACGGTCACGGTCCCGGCCGACAGAATCACCGCCAGCAGATCCGGCAGCGGTGTCGCATGCTCCAGCACCAGGTCGCCGGCCCGGCCGGGGAGCGCGAACCAGGCCGCCTCACCGGTGAGCCACAGCTCCACCTGCACCCCGGCGGCACAGGCCGCGGCGGCCACCGTGAAGGCCTGGTTACTTCGCTCGGCGCCGTCGGTTCCGGCAGTCACTTTGATCACGAGATGGTCGGTCACGAGCGCCGACGTTACTCCTCGCCGATACGATTCCTTCCGTGCCGATCGAATTGAGTTCCGACCTTCCCACTCCGCTGATCCCGCTTGCCTGGTTGATCGGGAAATGGGCTGGTGCCGGAGTGATCGGGTACCCGACCATTGAGGAGTTCCGGTTCGGTCAGGAGGTCGAGTTCTCCCACGACGGCCGACCGTTCCTGTCCTACCGCTCCCAGACCTGGCTTTTGGACGACGACGGCAACCAGACCCGCCCGCTGGCGACCGAGACCGGGTTCTGGCGTCCGGTGGCGGCCACGGTCGGACACGCGGACGAGGCCACCGCAGAAGCAGACGACGAGACTCCGGCCACGGCCGCCCGGCGAGGGACCGAACTCGAGGTTCTGCTTGCCCACCCGACCGGGTTCGTCGAGATCTACCTCGGCACGGTGGACGGCCCCCGGATCGACCTGGCCACGGACCTGGTGGCCCGGACCGCCACGGCCAAGGAGTACACGGCGGCCTCCCGGCTGTACGGCCTGGTGGAGTCCGACCTGCTCTGGGCCATGGACATGGCGGCGATGGGTCAGCCCCTGCAGTCGCACGCCTCGGCCCGCCTGAAGCGGATGTAGGTCGTCGATAAGTCCGCGCCCGCTTATGCTGCTGGGATGTCGCCGGTGACTGAGGAAGGGCTCGATCAGGTCCTGCGGGCGCGAGGGCTGCGGGCCACGCCGCAACGCAGGCTTGTGCTGCGGGCTGTCTCCGAACTCGGCCACGCCACCCCGGAACAGGTCTGTGAGTTCGTCCAGGGCGAAACCGCTTCGCTGAACCTGTCCACCGTCTACCGGGCGCTCGAACTGCTCGAAGGGCTTGGCGTCGTTTCGCATACCCACCTGCAGCACGGTTCGCCGACCTACCAGGTCGCCGATCACGCAGACCATCTGCACCTGGTCTGCCGGCGCTGTGGTTCGGTTACCGAAGCCGACCTCGACCTGGCCCGTCCGCTGGCGGACACGGTGCAGGCCGGTCACGGCTTCCGGACCGACCTCTCACACCTCTCGCTGCACGGTGTTTGTGGCACCTGCCGATCAGAGGACGACGAAGCGGGAAGTTCGGGTGCCCACTCGGCGCTACACCATTCATGAGTGACGCCACGGTGGCTGAAACCGCCCAAATCAACCCAGATGGCCAGATCGGCCCAAAGGGCTATGCCAGCCCGTTGCTTTCCCGGCCCGGGGCGGTTGCCGCCGAGGGGTCGGACGCTCCGATTGCGTGGCATTACGGTGATCCCGTTCGGGAGCAGCGTCGACTCGAGTCCGGAAGCGGGATGACCGATCTGTCGCACCGCGGGGTACTGCGGATCGCCGGACCGGATCGGCTCTCCTGGCTGCATTCGCTGACGACTCAGCACCTCACCGGGCTGCCGCCGTACACGTCCACCGAGACCTTGATCCTCAGCCCACATGGGCACGTGGAACACGCACTGCACCTGGTGGACGACGGCGAGGCCAGTTGGATCACGCTCGAGCCGGGAACCGTCGGTGCGGTCGAGGCCTGGCTGAAGCGGATGCAGTTCATGCTCCGGGTCGAGGTAGTCGACGTGAGCGCGGACTGGGCGGTGATCGGTGAGCCGGTGGCCCGCGAGTCCGCTCCCGGTGAGCCGCTGGCCTGGAAGGACCCGTGGCCGGCGCCGGTCGCCGGCGGTGCCCTGTACACCTCGGCCGAGGTTGAAGCCGCCGGGCATCCGGGCTGGACCTGGCGGGAGGTACTGCTCCCGCGGGCCGAGTTCGAGCGCCGGGCGCTGGCCGGTGAGTTCGACCAGGACGCCGCCGGAAGCTGGGCGGTGGATGCGCTGCGGGTGGCTGCCTGGCGACCGCGCCTCGGCTTCGAGACCGATCACCGCACCATTCCGCACGAGGTGGACTGGCTGCGTACCGCCGTCCATCTGCAGAAGGGCTGTTACCGCGGACAGGAGACGGTGGCCCGGGTGCACAACCTTGGCCGGCCGCCGCGTCGGCTGGTTCTGCTGCACCTCGACGGTTCGGAGCACACCCTGCCTGTGGCGGGTGCCCCGGTGCTGCTGGGTGAGCGCCAGATCGGTCGGGTGACAACGGCGGCCCGACACCATGAGCTCGGTCCGATCGCGCTCGCGGTGATCAAACGCTCCACCCCGGTGGAGGCCGAGTTGATGGCCGGTGACATCCCGGCCGCCCAGGACGAGATCGTCGGCGCTGGTCGGTAATCACCCGGTAGTGCGGGTCCGGCAGCGGACGGCCCCTCTGCCACCATGGTCGGATGGCAAAGACGCTGATCACCGTTGCCCCGACGGGCGCCGAGGTGGACAAGTCCGACTGGCCGCAGCTACCCACCAGCCTGGGTGAGTTGGTCCGGGAGGCGAAGGCCTGCGAGGCGGCCGGCGCGGCGATGATCCATGTGCACATTCGGGACGACGAGCACCGCCCGACGCTGGATCCGATTCGGTTGCGAGACACCGTGCAGGCGCTGCGCGCGGAAACCGGGCTGATCGTCCAGTTGTCCACTGGTGGCAGCGTCCACGACCCGCTCGAAGTCCGGTTGGCGGTTCTGGACGCCGGTCCGGATTCGTGCTCTTTGACGTGTGGCACAGTCAATTTCGGGGACGACGTGTTCCTCAATCCGTGGCCGTTCATGGTCCAGCTGTATGAGCATGCGCGGCGGGCGCAGGTGGTTCCCGAGTTCGAGTTGTTTGATCTGGGTCAGGTGCACGCGCTCGGTCGCTTGCTGCGCGAATGCGGTCTGCCGTGGGGTGGCAAGGTGCACGTCGACTTCGTTCTCGGTGTCCCCGGTGGGATGCCCGCCACGGTGCCTGCTCTGGTCGCCGGGGTACAGGCGCTCCCCGCCGAGGTGACCTCGTGGTCCGCGACCGGGATCGGTCGGAGCCACTTGTCGATCATGGCGGCCGCGCTGGCGCTCGGCGGTCACCTGCGGGTGGGAATGGAGGACAACCTGTTCTTCGCGTCCGGTCGGCCGGTCTCAGGAAACGCCGAACTGGTGGCCCGCGCCGCGGACTTGGCCGAGCAGTTGCAGCGACCGCCGATGACCGGTGCCGAAGCTCGAATCCTGCTGGGCCTGCCGGATCCCCAGTGAGCAGCGTGATTGGACTCACGCCGTGGTGCGGCCTGTGGCGCTTGCAATTGCTAGCTATTGCAAGCAGAGTGAGGGCATGGCGACATTGAAAGTGCCACACCAGGTCGGCGATCTGGGTGGCTACCTCAAAGAGCAGCGCGAAAGTGCCCGGCTCTCATTGCGCCAGTTGGCCAGCGTGGCAGGGGTGAGCAATCCCTATCTCAGTCAGATCGAGCGGGGACTGCGCAAGCCGTCGGCCGAGGTGTTGCAGCAGATTGCGAAAGGGCTGCAGATCTCGGCGGAGGCGCTCTTCATGCGGGCCGGCCTGTTGGAGGAGTCCGGCGGCCTCGAAGTCGAGGTCGCGTTGCAGAGCGACGTCAATCTAACTGCTCGGCAGAAGCGGGTCCTACTGGACATCTATGCCACTTTCCGGGCTGAGAACGCCCGGGTCACGGGGGCTGACGACGACGCCCGGGGCAGTGCCGATGTCCATTCATTCAAGTCCGGCCCGGCCGATGTCGACGGGGCAGGCGACGACGGTATCGACGGCGGTGTCGAGGTGACGCCGAAACGGACTTCCCGCAGTCGCGTCACCAAGGCCGCCCCCACGATCGCTGACGGTCAGGCCGCGGAGCCCACCAAGGCCCCGGAGTCCACCAAGGCCCCGAACGGCAAGGTGAAGCGGACCGGACGAACCAGCCGGACTGCTCGCGATCGCACCACTCCATAACTTTCGCATCAGGCTTTCCGAAACAGCACTCTCCAGGAGGAGAAGACATGGCTACCACCAGTACCCCGTTGTTCGCAGTGGTCGGCGTCACCGACCTGGCGGTGGAGCGAGTCCGCGCCGCGGCGGCGAACGCCTCCGCCGTCCAGGCGCAGTTCGAGGCCAAGGTCTCGGCCGTCCAGGCGGACGTCGAGAAGCGGGTCACCTCGTTCGACCCGAAGACGCTGCGCAGCCAGGCGCAGGAGGTCCCGACCAAGGCGGCCGCCCGTGCCTTTGAGGTGGCCGGCCGGGCCGAGGCCGTCTACGAGGACCTGGCCCAGCGCGGCAAGCTCCTGGTCGACCGGGTTCGCTCGCAGGCCAGCACCCAGGACCTGGTCAGCCAGGCCGGCAGCACGCTGAGCCGGGGCCGGGCCGCCGTCACCGTGGCCCGCAAGGCCGCCGACGACACCGCGACCGCGATCCTCGGCACGTTGACCGTCGGTCGGCGTGAGGTTGAGGCCGTCGTCGAAGAGACCGTCGATCACGCTGACACGGCGGTGAAGAACACCGAGGCCGCCGCCCAGAAGACGGCGACGACTGCCCGCAAGCGCGCCGCCGCCACCAAGTCCGCGGTCAAGGGCGTCGAAACCAGCGCCGGCAAGACCGCCACCAAGGGCACCGCGGCGGCGAAGGCCGCAGCGAAGAAGGTTGGCGACTAAGGCTGCTCTCAGGCTGCGCCTGGAAGAATAGGTGCTGACGACGCGAGAATCCCGCAGGCTTCGGTCTGCGGGATTCTCCGCTTGCGTCTGCAAAGCGCTATCCCAGAAGCCTTAAGGTGGTCGCATGGAAACGCTCGGAAGTCTGCAGGGTGTCCTCGTCCTGATCATCGGTGTGCTTGCGCTCGGTGTGCAGGGCTTTGCCCTGGTGGACGCGCTCCGCCAGCGGACCGACGCGTTCACCGCAGCCGGCAAGCTGACCAAGCCACTCTGGCTGACCATCCTTGGGGTAGCAGTCGCGTTCGGAGTGATCTTCGTCTTGAATCCGTTCTCGGTCTTCAATCTGATCGCGTTCGTCGCGGCCGCCGTGTACCTGGTCGATGTGCGCCCGGCGGTCCGAGCGATCACCGGTCGGGGTGGGAACAACGGTCCCTACGGGCCCTGGTGAGACACCGCCGCTCGACAATAGTCGCTTTGTGTGGTCGTGCACTCACACAGAGGAACGAAGTGCGCGGTAGTCTTCGGGTCGAGGCCTGACGTTCCGCTCCGGCCCGGTGAGGTCTGAGGAGGGTCCATGACCGAGTTCGTGGCCGGTGGACGACGTCGGATAGACCGGGTGCTGGCGCCGGGCTACCTGGACGGGATCGACCTGCTCGATCTCGAGGAGGTCCGGATCCGGCGCGCAGAGGCGGACCAGGAAGAAGTCGACCTCTCCTATGCTCGCCGGCTGCTGCAGGGCCGGATCGACATTCTCAAGGCCGAACAGCAGCGACGGCTCGGAGGGCTGCCGGCGCCGGTGCTTGGCACCCGTACCGACGAGGCGATCGTCGAGGCGCTGAAGCGCATCCTCGGCGACGAGCGCCGCAGCGATCACGGATTGGGTCGGCACCTGACCACTCACCCGAGCCGGGTCGGGGAGCACCGCCGCGAGGCCGAGCGGGCGGTCGCCGATGTTGGCGGGTCCGATCTCAATGCCCTCGACGACCTCCAGCTGGACGACGCGATCACCGACCTCGTCAAGATCGAGACCCGGGTCAGCCGATCCCGGCGGAGCGTGCAGCAGGTGGTCGACGCCCTCACCGGCGAGATTGCGCGGCGCTATCAGCTGGACAATCTCGATCCGCTGAGCCTGGCCGACCAGACCTGATCGGGACGCCTGATCGGGGAGGCCTGATCGAGGGCTCCAGTCTGCAAGACTCTCCGCCGTGCGAGCAGTGGTGCAGCGGGCGACGTCCGCCAGGGTGACGGTGGACGGCGACGAGGTCGGCCGTCTGGATGGGCCTGGCTTGGTGGTTCTGCTCGGCGTCACCCACACCGATGGCCTCGACCAGGTCGCGACGATCGCTCGGAAGATCGCGAACCTGCGGATCATGCGAGAGGAGCGCAGCGCGCTTGACTGCGCCGCCGCAATCCTGCTGATCAGCCAGTTCACCCTGTATGCGGACACCGCCAAGGGACGACGACCGTCGTGGAACGGCGCCGCCCCAGGCCCGGTGGCCGAGCCCTTGGTGACGGCGACCGCCGAGGCCCTGCGGGCGTACGGTCTCACCGTCGCTACCGGCCGATTCGGCGCCGACATGGCCGTTGAACTGGTCAATGACGGTCCGGTGACGCTCCTCCTCGAGGCCTGAGCAGGTGTTGTTCGGGCCTGATCACCGGGTGGGGGCGACAGCGGACCAGGGCACGGTCAGCTCGCCCAGCCGCCAGCGGGCACGGGTACCAAGCACCGGCCAGCCGTCGGCAGCCAGCGCCTGGACCATCGCCAGCCAGCGCTGACGGACGCCGAAGGGGGCCAGCGCGACGGTTCGTTCCCAGGCTGCGTCGAGAGCGTTCAGGTAGCGATGCACCCGTTCGCCCGGCACGTTCCGGTGGATCAGCGCCTTGGGTAGCCGCTCGGCGACGTCACCGGGTCGGACCAGCCCGGCCAGCCGTAGCGACAGGGTCAGTGAGACCGCGCCGTCCTCCTTCGTCACCGCGATCCAGGCGGCCCGCCGTCCCAGCTCATCGCAGGTTCCGTCCACCAGCAGCCCACCCGGCGCCAGTCGGCTGCGCAGCAGCTCCCAGGCCGGGGCGACCTCTGCCTCCGGGTACTGCCGCAGCACGTTGAAGGCCCGGACCAGCACCGGTCGCCGATCGTCCGGCAACGGAAGCTCGAAGCCACCCGTGACGAAGCTCAACCCGGGTCGTTGAAGGGCGAGCGCGGCCCGCACCCGCTCGGCATCGATCTCGATGCCGACTACTTCGACGTCCGGGCGGACCCGCAGCAGCCGGGAGTGCAACTCGACGGCGGTGACCGGCGTGGCGCCGTAGCCGAGGTCAATGACGATCGGATCAGCCGCCCGGCGCAGTCGAACCGCCTGTGGCCCGGCCAGCCAGCGGTCCACCCGGCGCAACCGGTTGGGGTTCGTCGTCCCGCGGGTGATCATGCCCTGCGGAGCGGATCCAGGAGCCGATCCAGTAGTCCGGTGCTCGCGGCGGGTCACCAGAGGGACGTTAGCGGTGAATGTCACGCCGCCTTGAGGGGGTTCGAGCCGGGATAGGGAAGCAAGTTCCCCGGTCGTGGGTTAGCTTCCATCGGTGGCTTCGCGAATTTGCGCGGCTATTTCCGCAAAACCAGGGTTGAGGAGGATGGGATGGCGTTGCTTCCGGACGGCACGCCGGGCCGGGTGGCGATGGTCTCCGTCCACACCTCGCCGTTGGAACAGCCAGGCACCGGTGACGCAGGTGGACTGAATGTCTACGTGGTGGAGACGGCCAAGCGCCTGGCCAGCCGGGGCACCGAGGTGGAAATCTTCACCCGAGCCACCTCCAGCGAGGCTCCCACGTCGACCGAACTCGTTCCGGGTGTCATAGTCCGCAACGTCGTTGCCGGTCCGTTCGAGGGCCTGTCCAAGAACGATCTACCCGGTCAGCTGTGTGCGTTCAGCGCCGGTCTGCTGCGGACCGAGGCGCGACTGACCGCCGGCTGGTACGACCTGGTGCATTCCCACTACTGGCTGTCTGGCCAGGTCGGATGGCTGGCCGCCGACCGGTGGAGCGTTCCGCTGCTGCATTCGATGCACACGATGGCCAAGGTGAAGAACGCGTGCCTGGCCGACGGCGATGTCCCCGAGCCGGCCGGTCGAGTGATCGGTGAGGAACAGGTGGTGGCGGCCGCGGACCGGCTGATCGCGAACACCGAACTCGAAGCCCGGGAGCTGATCGACCTCTATGGTGCCGAGCCGGAGCGGGTGGCGGTGGTCCCACCGGGGGTCGACTTGGATGTCTTCCGGCCTGACGGGCCTGATGGCCGAAACCGGGCCCGCAAACGGCTCGGGCTTCCGGTGGACGCCGAGGTCCTGCTCTTCGTCGGCCGGATCCAGCCGCTGAAGGCCCCGGACGTGCTTCTGCGGGGGATCGAGCGGATGGTCGCCGCCCACCCGGAACGGCGTGAACGCCTGGTGGTTGCGGTCCTCGGCGGGCCCAGCGGCACCGGGATGGATCGGCCGGAAGGCTTGCAGAAGCTTGCCGTCGAGCTCGGCATCGGTGATCTGGTCACGTTCCACCAACCGGTCGGCCGGCCGGTGCTCGCGGACTGGTATCGGGCCGCTGACCTGGTCGCGGTCCCCTCCTACAGTGAGTCATTCGGTCTGGTTGCGGTCGAGGCACAGGCGTGTGGGACGCCGGTGATCGCGGCCCGGGTCGGTGGGCTGGCGACCGCGGTTCGCGACGGCGTCACTGGGCTGCTGGTCGCCGGGCACGACCCGATCACCTGGGGGCGGAGCCTGGGCAACCTGCTGGACGACGTGAATCGGCGGGCGGCGATGTCGGTGGCTGCGGTGCGGCACGCCCACCGGTTCAGCTGGGACCAGACAGTGCAGAGCACCCTCGAGGTGTACTCGGCGGCCTGCGCCGGCGTCCCCCGCAGTCAGCTGGCATCCAGCGGTCAGCTCGCATCGATCGGAGCGTGATCGCCGGTGACCGGGCGAGCCGCAGCGGAAGCGGCCTTCAAGCAATGGGCGAGCGAATCCCAGATCGAGGCGGTGCCCGGCTCCCGGCCGGGGGAGTACGTGGTGGAACTGCCTGGTGAGGCGAAGCTACGGACCGCCGTCTCGTTGCTGATCGGCGACCGGGCGCTGAGCGCGTCGGCGTTCGTGATGCGCCGGCCGGACGAGAACCATGCCGATTTCTATCGCTGGATGCTGACGCGCAACACGCGGCTGCCTGGTGTCGCTTTTGCCCTCGACCCGCTCGGTGACGTCTACCTGGTGGGCCGGGTGCCGTTGGTCGGTGTCACGGTAGACACCCTTGACGAACTGCTGGGCGCGATCCTGACCGCGTCGGACGGCTCGTTCAACGACCTGCTGGCGCTCGGTTTCCTCAGCTCGATGCGACGGGAGTGGGCCTGGCGGATCGACCGGGGCGAACCCACCCGCAACCTGGACGCCTTCCGGCACCTGCTCACCACCGACCATGAGGGGCTGCACTAACCTGCGGGTATGCCGTATACCCTCATCCTGCTCCGCCACGGTGAGAGCGAATGGAACGCCAAAAACCTGTTTACGGGTTGGGTCGACGTCCCGCTCTCCGACAAGGGCCGCCAAGAAGCTACCGCCGGAGGCCACCTCCTGGTCGAGGCCGGGGTGCTGCCGGACGTGGTGCACACCTCGCTGCTGCGCCGGGCGATCACCACTGCGCACCTCGCCCTGGATGCCGCCGAGCGGCACTGGATCCCGGTCCGCCGATCCTGGCGGCTCAACGAGCGGCACTACGGTGCGCTCCAGGGTAAGGACAAGAAGCAGACCCTCGCCGAGTTCGGCGAGGAACAGTTCATGCTCTGGCGTCGCTCGTACGACGTCCCACCGCCGGCGATCGACCCGGACGACGAGTTCTCACAGGCCGCAGACCCCCGTTACGCCGATCTCGGCGCGGACCTACCCGAGACGGAGTGCCTGAAGGACGTCGTCGCGCGGATGCTGCCGTACTGGGAGAGCGACGTGATCCCGGACCTGCGCAGCGGTAAGACCGTCATGCTGGCCGCGCACGGGAACTCGATTCGGGCGCTGGTGAAGCACCTGGACGGGATTAGTGACGCCGACATCGCCGGGCTGAACATCCCGACCGGGATCCCGCTGGTCTACATCCTGGACGACGACCTGAAGCCGACCATCCCCGGCGGCGAGTACCTGGACCCCAAGGCCGCCGCCGAGGCCGTAGCCGCCGTAGCCAACCAGGGAAGATAGGGCCCCAACCCACCGCGACAGGCTGGCGCCGATGGCACGAAGTGGTCGCGTGGTTTGACCCCTCGCCTCGCCTGGGTCAAAC